>NZ_CP097149.1:1920000-2245285 GCF_023370075.1 Deinococcus sp. QL22 | reverse complement strand
TGACGTCTTGTTTAAGACCACCGCTGTGGGCAAGATCAGCTTCAATCAACTCGGCAAAACCATGGGGGAAATCTTCCCTAAGGCCAAGACCCTTGGCGTGTCTTTGGAAGAATTGTCTGCCAGTGCAGCGGCGCTCACCTCCAGTGGTGTCCCCGCTGAGCAGGCCATGACGGGGATCGGCGCGGCGCTCGACAATGTACTGAAACCCAGTGCAGACGCCGTAGAACTGTCGAAAGAACTTGGCTTGAGCTTTAATGCGGCTGCGTTGCAATCCCAAGGCTGGTCTATGTTTCTAGACGAAATCCGGGCCAAGACGGGCGGCAACGTCGAGTTGATGGGCCGCTTGTTCAGCAGCTCGGAAGCCGTCAACGCCATCTTTGGTCTAACCGGAACGGAGGGTGCGCCCCGCTTCAAAAAAGCGCTGGATGAAGTGACCAATTCGGCAGGCGCAACAGACGAAGCCTTCCAAAAACAGGCAGCCACCTTCAAGTTTGCTCAGAAGCAATACGCCGCCGCCAGTGAAGCCTTCCAGATCGAATTTGGCCTCAGATTCCTTCCCCTGTTGACAAAGCTCACCAAGGGTGCGGCTCACCTCATCACGAAATTTGACGAGTTGGGGCAAAACGGCGTGGTGCAGTTTGCGCTGGTGACCGGGGGCGTGGGGTTGGCTGCGCTCGGCGTGGCAAAGCTAGCGACAGCGCTGAAAAGTGCGGCAGCCGCTTCAGCCTTGCTGCAGGGCGTGACGGCTGCGGGCGGATTGAAAGCCTTCTTAACCGCGCCCGCAGCCGCTGTCAACGGCTTGACCAAGGTTGCCGCCTTCATCCCTGGCAGATTCCTACCTCAATTGGCAGGGGCAAACGGGGCACTGGCCAACGTCGTCACGAAATTGGGCGTCTTCGGTCAAGCGGGACTCGTGGCCGGAGCTGCCTTTGCAGGTTGGAAAATTGGGGAGTGGATCGGCAAACTCAAGCTATTTGGGGATGAAACCACCACGCTGAACGATAAAATTCAAGACTTTTTGGCGGTCACTGTTTACAGGGCCGACCCTGCCCTGATCAAGCAAGCCCGCGAAGACGAAGAAGCCTTGCAGCAAAAAGCACTCGCCACCAAGGGAGTCACCGACGCCACGATTGACAGTGGTGCAGCAGAGCGGAAGGCAGCGGAGGCGGTTCAGAAAGCTGCAGACAAACGGGCTGCCCTCCTGGAAGTCATTCGTCAGCAGACCATTTCTCTCAAAGAATTGACCAAAGAACTGGGAGACCGCAAGGTCAAATTGGAATTGGAGGGCAAGACTGAATTTCAACGGGATTTGGGTGAATTGGGGGCGACTTTTGAAGCCCTCCGCGAAAAGTTCAAGGCTCCGTTTTACGTAAACGGCGCACTTGACCTCAAGAATCCCAAGCTCCAAGCCGGGTTTTCAGCATTAGATGCTCAGCAAGGCGCGGAAGCCGGGGCCTTGGTTCAGCGTGAACTGGACAAGCAGGGGATGCACGTCTCCAGCATGAACGGGACGTGCAGGCCGCTCAAACGAGCTTGCTGAAGGATGAGACGGCCCGCCGCCGCGCAGAGCTTGATCAGCAGGTGAGCGACGTCGAGCGCTCTTACCAAAAGCAGATCGACGCGGCCCGCACCAATGCGGGGGCCGTCGAAGACCCTGCTCAGCGGCAGAAATTCTTGAGCCTGGCCACGGAACTCGAAGGGCAACAGGCCGAGCAAGTGAAGGCCATTCGCCAGAAAGCCGCAGATGACCTGGCCCAGATTGACGAGGGCCGCTTGCAGAAAGTGAAGGCAGGCTACCGGGAACTGCTGGACGCGCAGGCCAAGCAAAGCAGCGCCAGCAGCACCCTCTTGGCCCAGCAGCGGGATCGTGAACTCGCGTTGGCTGGGAGTGTGCCGGAAGTCAAACTCGCAATTGAACGGCGGTATGGCCCCCTGCTGACCCAGCTGCAAGAGGAACAGCAGGCCATCGCGGGCAAGTCGGCCCGCGCTCAATTGCAACAGAATCTGGATCAGCAACTGAAGGATGCCGAGACGGCTGGAGCACAACGGGCCACCCTGGAGAAAAGTGCCCGGGCGACTTACTTGGCTCAAATCAATGCCCTAGAAGTCAGTGAGCAGGCCGAAACGGGGAGCCGCCTGCTAGCCCAAGAAGAGCGGGTGCAGACTCAGCGCCTCGCCATTTATCGCAAAGGGCTGGATGCTCGTCTCAGTAGCCTGAAGGACGCGACTGGCAAAGAGATCGCGGCACTGGAGCGAACCATTGTTGCGGAACGGGCCAAAGCGGTGGCGAGTGGCGACGGAAGCCGGGTGACTCTCCTAGATGACGGTTTGAAGCAGATCGGTGGCGTGAAAGCAGACAACCTCAAGGGCTTCCGTCTTGCTTTAACGGACGCCACCCGTGAAGCGACCGGTCTGAGAGAGGAACTGACGTCCATTGCTCGAACCCCTTTGGCCAGCGCTCGTTCAACAGCGGCCGCTCCCTTCGACGCTGTCGTCAAAGGGGCTAACAAGCAATTGGCAGACCTGAAAAAAGCTTACGGGCAAGTGGCCGCCCCCACGGCTGATCAGCGCGAGACGTTTCAGGCCCAACAGGATGACCTGACGGCCATCGTGACCCGTGCCACGACCCAGCGTACACAGGCTCAAGAACAGGCTGAAGCCAAGTATTACCGCGAGCGGGATGACAAGGCGCAAGCGGCCCACATCACCCTCAGCAAGCGCGAGCTCGACCTGGGGCGATTGACCATTGACGGCTACGCTGCCGTGCTGGTCGCCGACCGCGTCTATTGGGAAACCCGCAAAACGAATGCGAAACAGGGCAGTGAGGCCCGTGAAGAGGCGGACCAGAAGATCCGCGAGAACGAAGACGAGCGCCTGCGCTTGGAAAACGAGCGGCGCGATTTGGCCAAAGATGCGGCGGCGTTTCAGCGTGATGAACTCGTTTCTGCCGTTGAACTTGCTGATTCGGATGAAGCCAGAGCCGTCGCTTTGGCCCGTCTTACGGTCAGTGATCAGGACCGGCTTGCCGCACTGAACACTGAAATTGATCAACTGGAGCGCCAGGGCGCCCATGAACGCGAACTGTTGACTCTCAAGCAAGAGCGCGTCAGCATCCAGAAGGAGCTCACCAGCCGTCAACAGGAGGAACAGCAACGGGCCAATGAACTGGTCGATTCCACCCTGGCGCGGGTGGCTGCTGAAAATAAGCTGGCGTCCAAGCTTGCCAAGACGGATTCAGATGTGGTGGCCGCTCGGAAAAGGGATTTAAGCCAACTGCAAGGGCAACTCGCGGCGATTGACACCCGCATTCCTAAGGCCCGCAGCAAAACTGAAGAGAACGGCCTGTATGTCGAGCGTTTGGGCGTGCTGGAACAGATTTTCGATCTCCAACAGGAGATCAATCAGTTGCCGATTGAGAACGATCAGCGGCGACTGGATCTGTATAAAGCCCAGGCGCAAGCTCAACTCATCCTCTCTGGTCTGGATGACGATCAGGTGGCGAGTGCCCAGCTCGCGCTCCAGTTGGCACAAGCCGATCTGGATCTGGCCGAGAAGCGCCTGGCGCTTGCTACCACGGACGCGGGGAAAGACACGGCTCGGGGTGCGGTCGTGCAGGCCTCCGGAGCCGTGGCCCTCGCCCAGCGTGCGGCCAATCAAGCGCCAATCAAAGCGCAGGAAGATGTTCTGGCCCTTCTCCGGGCGCAAGCAGAAGCGCGCCTGGTGCTGTTGGGGCTGGATGATGACGCGGCGGCCAAAGCACAACTGGCCTTGCAGTTCGCCCGCGCTGACCTCGTCGTCGCCCAACGCCGCTTTGATCTGGCGGAGGCAGGGAGCCGGACAGAAGCCGGGAAAGCCCTGGCACAGGCCACGGTGAACGCTGCTCAAGCAGAACGTGCCCTCTCCCTAGTCCCCATCGAACTGCATGAGCGGGCACTGCGGCTCCTGCAGGCCCAAACCGCCCAGCAGCTCGAACTCAACGGGCTGGCCAGCGATGGCGTAGCAATTGCTGCTGCTGCTGTCCAGGAAGCCCAGAACAATCTCGATCTGGCGAATGAACGCGTCGTTCTCGCCCCCACACCACGGGCACGTGAAGACGCTGTGGTCACGCAAACCGCTGCGGTCACCGCCCTCTCTCAAAGTCAGCGGGCCCTGTCTAATGCCCGTTTGACGGCTGAAGACAAAGCACTGGACACTCTGAAAGCACAGGTCTTAGCTCAGGCCCAGATCACGGGACTCAGCCTCGACGCCGTGGGCAGCAAGCAACTCGACCTGGCTTTCACTCAGCAAGACCTGCAAACGACCCAGCGGCGCTTGGCAAACGCGGCTGGATTGAAATTGACCGAGGAACAGGTGCGGGACTTGCGCACCAAGAGTGTGCAACTCACCGCACAGGAGGTGGTGCAGCAGCGGGAACTGGCCAAGGCACAGGTCGAGCAGCAGCGTTCGGCACTGGATCTCTCCGATGCTCGCAGGCGGGCTCAGGCCGAACTGAGGGGCATGGCCGACGACGCGGTGACCACGGCACAAGATGACCTCGACATCACGCGCCAGCGTCAGGCATTGAACGCCCAGCAGTTGGCGGATCAGGGCAAATTGGGCCTCAGCCAACAGGAAATCAACGGCCTCTTGAAAGAGCAGGCCGACCTCACCGCGCAGGCGTCTCAAAACGAGCGCAAATTGCTCGACGCACAACGTGCTCGCCGGGATCTGCTCGAAGGTTTAGCTCAAGCGGCTCTGAACTTAGACCGCGAGGCTCTAGGAGGCACGCCAGAGGCCCGGAGTGCCCGTGAAGCGGTGGATGGGGTCACGGATGCCCGTCTGAAGCTCACACAGGCCGAGCGGGGCTATGCGGAGGCGCTGGCTGCCGTGCAGCGCTCGCAGTCCAGCAGCAATCTGGAGAAGTTCAAAACGGCCACCGAGACCTTGACCGGCGCGATCGCTGGCCAACGGACTGCGGTCAAAAACCTCGCCAGCTCATATACCGATCTGCTCGGCACGATGAAGGGCGTGCAGGATGCAGGAGACCGCCTGAAAGGGGTGGTGAACGAAGGCAAAGAGGGGCCGTTCAACGGCAACCAAGAAGTCGACCGGTTCATGGCCATTCAGAAACGCCGGGACGCGGCCATTTTGCGGTTGCGCAAGGCCCTGGCCTCCGGCGATAAAGCCCAGATCGCGGCAGCCACCGACGACCTGGCCACCCAAGAGGAACGCTACAAAAAGCAAGCTGCCTTCCTGAAGAAAAACGGGGTGGATCTGAGCCTGACCCGTGAAAACGAAGTGGTTCAGCTGGCCGATCAGGTGGACAAGTTGGGCATTCAATACGACCGGGAAGCTGACCTCCTGCAGCAGCGGGCAGATCTGGCGTTGCGTGAAAGCGAAACGGCCCGGTTCGCTGCTGAGTCCGTGAAGGCGTCTGACGACGCCCAGCAAGCCCAACTCGACCAGCGCATTGACCTCGCGGCACAGGAACGTTCCACCATGATGCTGTTCATGGAGGCCGCGCAGAAACTGGCAGCGGCAGCCGCGCTCCTGCACGACCCTGTGGCCGTCCCGGTGCAACCGTCTTCGGCTCAGGCGTCCAGCAGTGCCTCGGTGCCGCTGGTCAGCAATGCAGCGTCCGCTCCAGCTCAACCCCTTTCGGTGGTGGATGCCACCCGGTGGGCGGAGCAGCTCCGATTGGGCGGCCAGCAGGCCGGGCAACTCTTTGCCCGCGAGATTCAAGCCGCCCTCGACCGCCCAGTGAATATCAAGTTGGATGTCAATGCCCGAGTGAGCGGGACGTTGTCGAAAGGCAACGTGCCAGCGGGGCCGATGTCCAAGACGGTCACCATCCACAACAGCTACGCCCTGAAGGTCGAAAACCAGGGGCCTGAAGTGGATGCCCAAGACCTGCTGAACCAACTCAAACGATTGGCTTCACGCGATCAGGCGTGGAACGAGGACACCTGTTAATGGCCACTGACCCGCTGCTGCTCTACCCGATGATTCTCCGCATTCAAACCCCGCTTGGGCTGGTCGATTTCAGTGAACGCCCACCTGCACTGGAAGGGGTGCAGGCCGAAGCGGTGCGGGCCAGCGAACTGAAAACCCTCCTGAATGGCGTGGGGCGCTTTGCGGTCGCGGGGCAGATCACGGCCACCCGCCTCCGGATTCAAAGCGGCCCCAATAACGCGCTGGAATACGCACTGGCCCGCCGCCTGCGCGGCCTGAAGATCGGAGACCTCGTTAGCATCACGGAAAATTACACCGATCGCTATGCCCTGCGGGTCTGGACGAACGCCGTGGTGTCTGCCGCGCCCGACGTGCCGCACTGGGGCGGCGGCGAGGGCGAGGAGTACGCCAGCTTCCGCCTTGAATTCGTTCACATCACGGAGATTTCATGAAACTACTCAGTCTGCTCAATGCCGCTGGCAACGATCCCCTGCCGGTGGCGATGGAAGAAACACCGTCCGGCATGGTGGCGACCCAAACCGGGCTCCTCAAAAACACGGGCGATCAAGTGCTCACCAGCGTGCGTGTCTGGATGGAGCAAGACCCCATCCAGCCGGGCACTTTGAGTGCGGTGGTCAACGGCGTCGTTGCCGGGGCTGCACCCACCGAACTCCTGACAGGAGGCGACACGTTGACCGTAGGGGAATCGCTGAGCGTCATCTTGACGTGGTCTAACCCCGCTGACAACGCTGTAGAAGCTGAGGATCAGGGCGTGCTCCTTTGGGACGTGTTTTAAGCCATGCCGATTGTCTTTCCTGGGGGAGAAGCCCCTGAAGAACGGGTGACCGGGCAGCACCTCCTGACGACGCGGCTTGTTCCCCGCCGGGTGCGCGGCTCGTGGCGTTCCCGCGTGCAGTTGGGGCAGACGCGAGTGGCCGGGCAGCATGTATCCACGGTCAGACTGGGGGGGCGCGTGGCGGGTCAGCACACCTCCATCACAGCGCTGCGCATTCAGCCCACTCCCGTGCCAATGCCCATCCAGATCCGGCCCGGTGTCTTGCCTGACATCTGGGAGACCTCCTGCTCACTCGGCCAAGTGCAGAGCCTGAGCTATGAGCACAGCGGGATAGACGAGACGGCCACCCTGACCCTGCTGAATGTCGGGGCACCCAGCAGTGGGAGCGTCAGCTTCACAGCGGGCCTACGAAATGGCACGTCCCTCTCCCGTACCCTCAAGCTTGACGCAGGCCAGTACGAAACCAATTGGACGCCAGAAGGCAGCGTGACCACCGTGCGCCTGCTCAATGAAACCGCTGAAAAGGCCCGCACGAAACGCCTGTCCGAGCTGTTGCCGTGGAAGCTCAACCCACGCGGGGACATGCGCAACGTGCCCTGTGCCCAGCGCCCCAAGCCCCGCACGTTGACGGTGGACGCGTTGCTGACTCAGGCGGCAGGCAACGCCGGGGTGCAATTCGTGCAGCTGCAACGCCCGCTGGGGGCAGAAACGTACATGGAAGGCATGCGGGACATCAAGGTGCAGGGGCGAACCTTCGCCGAGCTGTTTAACGAGATTTACTCTGGGATTGGCTACCAGCTGATCGTGCGCGGCAACGTCGTGTATGGCCTGGGCCCAGGCCAAGCGATCAGTGGTGCTGGTTCCACGCCTCTGCCGGTGTTGACCCACACCGAGCGCGGCGAGCGGGCACAGACGCCGGGCTTAATCCGGTTAACCGGCGGCGACCAACTCGCCAAGCGTCCCAATCTCGTCAGCTTCGCGCCGCTCGCCCCTGATCCGGAAGCCTGGCGCATCGCCGTGTCGCCCGATCACCAGTGGGTGGTGCGGGAGTTTACCCAGACCGGCGAGGTCATGCGCGGATTTACCAAACTGAACGGGCAGATCGTTCGTACCGTCGAAATCACGACCGACCGGGTGGTGGTCAAGGAGGAAGGCGAGACGCCCGAAAAGATCTTCAACAACGTCCTGATGGGCTACAACACCACGGAGCTGGAGTTCGATCCAGAATGCCCTGACAAGCTCCTGTGGGAGCGCACGGTCAAGCGCAGCTACGGCTATTCGGCGGCCACCAAAATCAAGAGTTCCTATATTGCTGGCGGACCGGTGGGTGGTGGATTCTCCGCTGGGGACACAGGCGACGACGAGCAGGAGATCATTGAGCACCGCTGGGGGCCAGAAGGCATCGAGCGGCAGACCATTACGGTCAAGGGCCGGGTCACCGCCATGCAGCAGCAAGGCGCAGACGGGGAGTTGGCAGATCGGGGGGCATTGATCAGCCGCGAGACCCAGGCGGAAGTGCTGAACGAGACATACACGCAGATTGGGGGCGAGTGGTGGAATTTCTACAACGTCTCCGGAGCGGTGGCGCTTCCCGTCTACGATCTGGAAAGCCAAGAGCCGGTGCGGCTCAACATCAAGACGGGCTCCAGCGCCAGCGGCTCAAAAAAGATGGATGGGATGCCCAAAACCTTCAAGTGCAACGCGGACTGCCCCGCCGCCTTGGCCTTCCCGAATCAGGCGGCTGGGATCGTCATTGGCGGCGGGGGAACGATTACGGACGCCAGTTTCCCGGTGGTGGCGCGGGAAGCCAAGCTCAAGTCCCTCATCCCGCTGGTGGTCAAGAGCCTCGCGCCCCGTGTGGTTCACCGCCTCACGCTGGCCCAGCCAGTCAACGTGCAACCCGGAACCACCACGGGGTACGGCATCTGCAGCAGTTTCAGCCTGTCCCTGCAGAACGGCCTGGGCAGCGTTGAGATGGAAGCCGTGGATCTGAAAGCCGTTTCCACCACTTTGATCGATGATCCGGAAACGCCCAAGCGCGGGATGATGCTCTGGCACGTTCCCAGCGGCATCATCGTAGGCGTTCTGGACGAACTCAGTGACGCTGGGAACGCGACATTCAAACAGATCTTTGTGCGGGCCGGGCCAGGGGTGAACCCTGCGCCTGGAGAGCTGGTGGAGTTCCTGCCTTCCCCGAGCGAGGGCATCCTCACGCTGGTCGGTGGCTGGGGCAGATGAACAACGCGGATCTGTTGCGCTACCTCATGGGCGCGTGCTGTTGCTGCTGTGACGACGACCACACACCGCCACCCGTTCCTGTTCGCCCTCAGGGCAGCATGCAGACCCACTCTAATCCTCCGCTGCGAACTCCCATGCGGGATGAACCCTTTGTGCCGCCTAGACCCTTAGACCTCGCCCCCTTGCTACTCATCGGCCCCGGAACGGTGGCAGGCATCGGCGCTGGCCCCGCTACCCTGCATTACGCGCACGCCCCACCGCTGGGCGCGGCCACCATCGCGGCTGAACCCAGTCTCAGTGATGAACTGCTCAGCGCCGTCCAAGCCGCGTTTGTCGGGTCGCTGCCCTTCCCCCTGCGCCCCCTCAATGCTGACCCGCTGCTGCCCTACTGCGAGATTGGGGTGGTCGCGTCCACGGTGTCCGGCAGTCAGGTGATGACCGTCTACAGCGCGTTCTACACCATGCCGCCCCCTCCTGGCAGTCCGAACATGAACATGCAGCGCGGGCATGTGCCGATCTATGCCGTGGGCCTGATGGACGTGATCACGCTGCAAACGTCCGTCAGTGCCTCCGCTCTCCTGACCTCACCCGTAGCGACAGGAGGCTACGCCCCGAACCTGGAAGATGCTCCAGGAGGTTGGCGCGGCGTCAGTGGCGATCACGTCACTTACCCGTTTTTTGCCGGGGAAGCGTCCACCACCCCGCCCGCATCCGGCAGCGCTGGTACAGAACAATTTGCGGCAGCCTGGGGGCTGGACAATACCTACGCTGTCATCTCCTGTGAGTCCGGCGCGGTGCGCCTGCTCTCCGCCCTGCGTTACGTTCAGCCTGCTTTTGACGAGAACGGCCTCAGTGCTGGCTTTGAGTTTCGGTCCTTCTGGCGGGCGATTACCTGCACAGCGTCTGGAATTACCAGCACGACGACCGAGACAGGCCGCTTCACTCTGCCCGTTCCGCCTGATCGTCTGGGCTTTCCCAAGAACGTCTTCAAGCTGTGGTCAACCCTGAGCGGCGGCAGTCCCGTGCTGGTCACCGAATGGCGCGGAGGCGGGGGCAATCTTCCCTCCTGGCAGGCGCGGGCGGCCTACCGCTTTGACGGGTCTACCCCGACCCTGCTGGGCGAGGTGGCGCTGTTGCCAGACGATCCCATCCTCCTCACAGGTACCTTCAAAGACCTGAACAACGTGTTGAGCGTGGGGGGCACGTCCCTGCTGGTGGGCCATGTCTTGGGGGAACTGGCCGAGCCGCAGATCACCTACACCGGAGCGCGGGTCAACCTCGCCTCACCGGAGGCCGTGCCAGCGCCGGATCTCACCGACGTGGCGTGGGCGGTGCGGGATTTCCGCACGGGCGCGGTACAGCTCGCGGGGCCTGTGCCCCTGCTCAGAAGTGCCCCGGTGCTCACGGTACTGGCACGCCTCACCTTCACTGAACGGGACGTGACGCTCGGCACGTTGCGCCGGGTGCGGGCCACAGGCTCAGCAGGCCTCCGAAGTGGAGACACCGTACTGATCGGCGGTGTTCCTCACCCCGTGGCAGGCATCAGCGGGTTTGCCTTCGATGTGCGCCCTATGGTGGCCACCACGCTCGACGTCAATGCCAGCTTGCCTGTCACGGCGTTCTCGACGGCCGGTTGGACGGATGCCACGCCCACCAAATACCTCACCCCTCAGGTCGTCGTGCGCGAAGTGGCCTGGTTTCCACTGTCGCGCACCTTTCCGTTTGCCAGCAGCGCCGTGCCGCTTAATCCGCCCCCGCCGCGTGGGGTCTGGCGCGGCGCATTGGTGGGGGCAGGCGCCGATCCCGATCAAGCCCTGCCGGAACAGAAACGAGCCGCCCTGTTCGGCCCTGCGGATGTGCCGCTCGTCCTGTCGTTCTCCCCCATCCCGAAAGGGCGCATTGGAGCCGTGTTGGTCGTGACCGTGCGCCTGACGCACGCCGGCACCGTGACGGTGCAGGGCGGGGACAGCCGCACGATCCCCGGTGGACGCTGGGTGCAACTGCGTCTCGCGACCAATCCCGCCGCTGCGCCGACCACCGTCACGCTGATCTGTAGTCGCACAGCGCGGATCAGTTTCGCTTTCCTTGAATTTGACCCCGAGGTGTTATGAACAATCCCCTGATCCTCACCAGCAAGACGCCACCGGACGGTCTGAGCATTTCGGTCACCGCAGACTTCGGGGGCCTCGCGGGCCTGACCCTGGGCGTGGTGAGCGGTGCGCCCCTGACCGTGACGGTGAACGGCGACCCGCTCAGCCCGCCCTACCTGCTGACCGCTGGCGACATCCTGACGCTGATCCGCACGGATACCAGCACTCAGGCCAGCGTGATCGCGGCTTGGACAGAGGACAGTTACCCCGCCGTGACGGTCATCTCCGAGCCCATCTCCTTCCCCTTCCAACTGGGCAACTATGAAGGACGCAGTTACAGCCTGCCGCTTCCAAGTGGTGCCAATGGCCTGAGCATCCGGCTTTCTGGTGGGCGCGGCGATGTGGACATGGACATTCGGCGACCCGACAACACGCGCATTCAGAACCTGAACGGGGATCAGTCCGGCAACGTTGAGACCTTGTTTGAGTTCCAAGTTCCGGCGGGAACCTACACGGTCAATCTGGTCGGCACGGCGGAACTCAATACGGCCATGATGACCGTGGATTACGACCCGTTTGGGGCGTTGCCTGACCCCGTGACCCTCACCGCCACCGCCATACCGCAAGCCCTGACCCTCCCTGTCGGGGCGACTTACGTGGAATTTGCCAAAGCGGAAGGGGAGCAGCTGGAGATCAGCTACGACGCCGGGGCAAATTATCAGGCCAGCGGCACCAACGCGTTTTCCTACACGCTCGACGCGGCGCTTGCAGCAGGTGTGCGGATCAGAGAGATCAGCGGTCAAACGGGCGGCGTTACGTACCGCACCTATGTGCCTTAAGGAGCCTGCATGAGCATGATTGAAGCTGTCCTGACCCCGCTGCACGGCCTGAAGCAGTCGGTGGATTTCCCCTTCACCCTCACCTTCGCGGAGTACGGGCTCAGTCCAGACGATACGGCGCACATGGAACTGCGCTACGGCCTGAACGATGTTGCTCCCATTGACACGCTGAGCACCACCAACGAACGCATCGTGCTGAGCGCCGCTGGAGCAGACGCGGTGGACGTGTTGATCTTGCTGCACGGCGAGAAGAGTCGCCTCTACCCCATCACGATGGCCCCTCCGGCCAAGCCCGTCAGCCGCTACCGACCCCTGACTGCCGAAGACCTGACCGCCGAGGAAGCGGCCTCCCTGGCCGATCCCAGCGTCTACACGGTGTTGCCGGTGTATGGAACGTTGATCATCACTGGGCCGAATGAGACCGACCGTCCGGGTGTGGCGATGGATTTCGCGTTCTTGTTCGAAGCCAGCTGGACGCGGGGCGCGCCGTGAACGTAACGCTCACGCTCCCGCCCGTGCTGGGCACGGTCAGGTTGACCGTGCCCGATGGGACGCCAGTGCCGCTCAGCTCACCTCCGGCGCGGCGCACCGTTACCCTCCTGCCGCCGGGGAGAGAGGGGCCGCCCGCCTCGCAAGAAGCCCTGCCTGCACGCGGCTCGTATCCCGCGTCCACCGTGGTGAACCGCATTCACGCCCTGCAAGACCGCAAGGCCGAATTGACCGATCTGGAATTGACCGACCTTGTTCTCTGGTTTGAGAACCAGATCCTTTAGGAGCCGCCATGAGCTTAGAAATCAAACTTCGTGATCTGCTGACCCGCCTCGGAACCGAATTTAAGAGCGTCCGCGCCACCACAGGCAACCTGGCGGACTTGACGACCGCTCAGAAAACCAGCCTGGTCGCGGCGATCAATGAGCTGAACGCGCTTCTGGCGTCCTCGTCGAGCATCAATGACGCGGCTCCCGGCACGACCACCAGCTATTCCAGCTCGAAAACAGATCAGCAGATTCAGGCCGCGATTACTGCTCTGGTGGATGGTGCAGATCCGGCCCTGAACACCTTGAAAGAACTCGCGCAGGCTTTGGCCGCCGATCAGAGTGGGATTGCTGCGCTCGTCACCGCGCTGGAGAAACGGGTGCGCTTTGACGCGGCACAAGTGCTCACCGCCCCAGAGCAGGCCCAAGCCAGAACCAACATGGGGGCGGCGAGTGCCGCAGCGATTGGGGATACGGAAAGGAATCTCGTCGCTGACTTCGAAGCTGCACTCTAATCATGAGCCTGGAAACACGGCTTTCAGCGCTGGCAACGCGCATCGGGCAGATCATCAAGCAGCGCGGCGTGCCTGCAGGGGGCACGGTCGGGCAGTCCATCGTCAAAACGGGCGCAGGGGATTACGCGTTCGGATGGGGAACGACCTCTGGCGGCTCCGCAGCCACCCGCCTCACGGCCACCGTGACCAGCTCCCAGCTGGCCAACAACGTTACTGAACTGCTCACCGTGCCGCTCGCCAAGGGCTACGCGCTCTACCAGGTCACGTTGTCAGGGGCGGGCTGGCTCCGGATCTACCGGGACACTGCCAGCCGCACCGCAGATGCCAGCCGCGACCAGACCACCGATCCTGCCCCTGGCTCTGGCGTAGTGGCAGAAGTCATCGGCACGCTGGGCGTCTGGGATCAGGCGGTCAGCGGGTGGGACGGCAAAACACCTCCTGACGGCGTGATTCCGCTGCGCCTCACCAATCTCTCTGGCGCGGCGCAAGCCATCACTGTCACGCTCACTTACCTGCCCCTGGAGGCTTAAATGGCTGCTAGTTCTTTCTCATTCCCCAACAATGCGTCGAGTGCCGCCCTGATCATGTCCAAGCTGCATGAGCTCCTGATCGCTAAAGGCTGGGAAATCCAGTGGGCCAACGCCGCTGCCATCGGTACGGGCACCGCAGCAAACCCCAAGTGGGACACGACCCCCGCAGTCAGCACCAGCGCGGGTATCGCCAGCTACCTGATGCCGCTCGCGGGGCTAACGAACCGCTGGGTTGTTACGGTAGAAATGGCGTGGGCCGCCGGTTCCGTACTCATCCCCCTTTTTTACAGCACCACCGCTCAGAGCGTCAGCACGTCCACGGGGGTCATGACTGGGGCAGGACGGCGCAACGGCGGCTCTTTTGGACAGTTCAATGCTGGTCAGGCCCACGTCACGGTCAGTGAGTACGGGTTTGCGTTCACCAATGCAGGGTTGTGGCATGGGGTCGAGCGGCGCAGGCAGATTACCAACACCTACAGTGATGACCTGACCAGTCATCAGTTCAGCACGGCAGGCAATGTGGGTTTTGCCAACGGCGCACGCAACCTCTGCCGGAACTGGACGACGGGCGAGTATGGCGAGGACGCATTGGCGTTCTTAGGAACATATGCCACCACCGCACTCACATCAGGAGATAACATCGCCACCCTGAGCAGTGGGGACGGCAATGTGGGGTTTCCAGCGGGGCCAATCACGACTTCCAACGGTCTGGGCGGCGTGCTGCGGCATGTGCAGTGCTTCCGGCCTAATGATTCCGTCGTGGGGATTGACCAGGCCATCACGGTAGATGGGCAGACCCGGCTGTATCTCCCAACCGTAGGTGCGGGCCCAGGAACGCTCCGCGTCCTGATTGCGAGGCAGTGAGATGCCCGTCCCCACTCTGGCAAATGCTGAGGCGTTTACGGCGGGCCTGACCAACGTGGCGTACAAGGAAACATTCAAACCGCCCACCGGAAACACCACCACCACCACGGCCAGCACCCGCCCGATCTCTGGGGCCGTCTACCCGCGTCCGACCCGCTAAGCCTCACTCCTGCTCCCGCCCACGCTTCTGGCAAGCTGGGCGGCGGCTCATGTCTCAGCAGAGGCCTCCGACAACGAGAAGAAGCGACTCAGTGCAAGACGCCCCACAGAGGCAGCGCTGTCACCAGCAACCCCACCCCGGCCATTAACCCCCAGAACCCCGCCCAAACAACCGGGGACGAGAGATACTTGGGCAGCGGAACGGTCTCTTCGGGGATCGACCAAAGCCCATGCTCCATCCGCTCGCGGGTGAGGGCCACTTCAGAGGTCACTGGCTGCTTGACAGCGAAGGTCTCTACGTCATCCCAGTCTTGAAGCGTTACGGCATTCCACTGCTGATCCATGCTGTTGACGATAGGCCGATCCTTCTGACAGCCCAGTGACAGGCCCGTTAGATCAAGACAGGCAGTTCACCTCTGGGATCAAGCGAGCCTCCAGCAGTTCCGGTCTCCCTCTTTCTTTGGGAACGCCTCGTGCTGGGGAGGGGCGGCCTTGAAGCTCGAACCGCACATGGATCTCAGCCTGACTTAACCCCCCCCTCTCCACCTGCCCACGCTCCCGGCAAGCTGGGCGATCCCTTCAAACGTTCCCTACACGCCCTTCTGGATGAGGCGCTTGAGCTGCTGTTCCTTCGACTGCCAGCGGAGCGTCCAGTCCATCCACTCATCGGTGGGGCGCACCCGACTGGCCCGGATCTGCCGCCCATCGGCCAGCGTCCAGATTTCCACCTCTTGTCTCGCCTGAAAGAACCAGCGCGCTGGTTCGATATAGCGCTCAGTGCAGCACGCAGGTTGGCTCGGCTCCCCCACGATGCCGACCAACTGGATTCCACTGCGTAACTGAACGAGTCGCATCACTGTATTTTCGACAGCTGCGCTTATAGCCCTGTCACTTCACGCTCTCTCAACCCGTCCACGCACCGGCTGCTGGGCGGTGTTCTTTGGCCGACAGGAGGCCCATGAAACGAATGAGGCACTAGGTTAGGCACGTGAATGTTTCCCGGCGAACCGTACTGTTAGGTGGAGTAGGCCTTGGCGCTTTAGGCGCCACTTCAGTCAAAGAAGCCTATGGGTATAAGCTCACCTCCCACCAACACCTGTTGCCGGGCCTCCGCACGCCACTCCGGGCCGTGCAGCTCACCGACCTGCATTACGGGCCATTCATTCGCGCGGCCTCCTTGAACAATTGGGTCGACACCACCCTCGCCCTTCGCCCGGATGTCGTGCTGATCACAGGCGACTTCGTGGATCGTCATCTGCTGGATTCCACTGCACCTCTCCTGCAAACACTCAGCCGATTGACTGCACCTTTGGGCGTCTGGGGGGTCTGGGGCAACCACGACTATGACTATTTCGGCTCTGAAGCCCGCCGCCTCGGCACTCCCCTGCCCGTGACGCGGGAGACATTCCGAACCGCTCTTGAAGGGGTGGGCATCCGCATCCTGAGGAATGCGGGCACGGCTCTTCGAGAAGACCTCTATTTAGCCGGGGTGGATGATTTGAGTCGGGGCGACACGCAAGTCCAACAGGCCTTGACCCAGATGCCGACCACCGGAGCCGTGCTGCTGATGAGCCATAACCCCGACGTGCTGGAGAACGTGCCGCAGCAGGTGACGCTGACGGTGTGCGGTCACACGCACGGGGGCCAAGTGCGGCTGCCCTTCCTGGGCCCTCTAAAATCCAGTAGTCAGCTGGGTTTCACTGAGGGGTGGGTGTTTGGGCCCGCCGCCGGCTATGTGTCGCGGGGCCTGGGTGTGACGGGAGCACCCGTGCGATTGAACTGTCCCGCCGAACTGGTGGTCTTCAACTTTGAGCCTGAATGATCTGAAATCTCTGCCGACAAGCTGTTCTTCTGTCCCGCCCACGCCCTCGGCTGCTGGGCGGGTTTTCATGGCCGACAGGAGGCTTATGCATTCATGAGAAGCCACTCACTACAAGACGGCCAAGAGCGTCAACCCTGCGACCAGCAGCCCTATCAGCGCCAACACTCCCCAGAATACCCACCATGCGACTGGGGAAGAGAGGGACTTGGGGAGCGGGGTGCTCTCCTCGGGTACCGAGTGCTCCAACCGCTGGCGGGTCAGGGCCAGTTCAGGGGAGACAGGCTCCGCTGGCGACTGGATGGAACGCGTGTCCATGTCATTGACGTCATCCCAGTCTTGAAGCTCCACGGCAGGCTGCTGTTTTGGGGAGGGATCCATACGGCTGACCCTACGCTGCCCCCTCTGACATCCCAGTGACAAGTTCACTCCACTAAGGCATGCCGCGCAAGCCCTGCGCTTGACCTGAAGCCTCATCCTCTTACCCGCCCATGCACCCGGCTGCTGGGCGGTTTCCTTTGGCCGATTGGAGGCCCATGACACGAACCACACGCCTCTTGCCGCTGGTGCTCCTGGCGGTGGCTGCCCTCGCCCTAGGGTTGGCGCCGCTCGCCGCCTTCAGCGCCCCGTCTCCACCCCCCTCCTGCGCGGTGCAGGCCAGTGCGCGGCCCACCCGCACACCGGGCATCTATACCGTGACCGTGGCCGTCACGCCCGAGTGCCCCCCTGATGGCGTGGCCAACGTGCGCCTCGAGTCCTACCTCGGCGGGCACTTTCCCCGCAACAGTTGGTTCAAGGTGCGCCCTGGTCTGCCCCTGATTCGTTCCGGCACCCCCTGGTACTGGCGGGCACGGGTGCGCAGCCAGAGTGGCGCGGCCAGTTACCCCCTGATCATCCCCGGCATGACCTCTCCATTCTCTCCCGCAAGGCCACCACGATGAGGAGGGGCCGTGACTCCATCTATTTTTGCTGCCGTGGACTGGTACCTGGTGCTCTACGCGGCAGGCATGGGGGCGGTGATGTCGCTCCTGATCACCTGGCGGGAACGCAACGCCCAGCGCAGCCGCAACCTGCCGCTCAGCTCCTGGGCCAGCCTGATCCCCGACACCCTGATCGCCAGCCTCAGCGGCACCTTTGCCGCCCTGATGCTCGCCGCCCGCTTTCCGGCCCTGCGCACGTTCGAGGGCATCGGGTTCGTCTCAGCGGTCGCGGGCGTGGTGGGGCCAGCGGTCTGGGACTGGATCCGGGTCAATGGCAAGGACACGCTCTTCGAGTGGGCCGGATCCATGGCCACCGGAGGTCTCAAGAAACTGGCCGAAGCTGCAGCCAAACGCAAAGGAGGGCCGCCTGATGATCAGCAAAACAAACCCGCACCGCCCGATGACTCCACGCCCACGCTCTGAGCGCACCAGCCGCTTCCTGCGCGCTCACAACCCCCTGCAGCCGCCCGAGCTGCGCCTGTGGCATGTGCTGCTCGGCCTGGTGCTGTTCATCTTCTTCGCCGCCTGCGTCATCGCGTCCGGTGTGGCCGGGGAAGTGGGCCGCATGGCGCTGCAAGACAGCAGCTGGCAGTTGACCATCCTCTGGATCGAAGGGATTGCCGTGCTGTGCCTGGTGGCCTTGGTGCTGGTGCGGGCCATGAGTCCGTTGATGTATGTGGGGTTGGCCCTGCAGATCGTGGCGCTGGGCCTCTGGCTGGGCATCACGCGCACGGAACAGTTGCCGTTTACGTTGATCAATTTCTTTGTCCTGGTCGTCCTGACCTTGATTCCGGTGCGGGTGATCACGCGCCCGAATGAACAAGATCAACTCGTGCTGATGCGCGAGCGAGCGGAACGCGCCGAAGCCGAAGTGGCGCGGCTGAAAGGAGAGTTATGACCTCACCCGCCTTCTGGCCCACACTGGATACCCCCACGACCCGCTACACCGTGCAGCCCAGTTGTGGCTGGCTCGATCCTGCCTATTACGCCGCCCTGGGCTCCGTTCATCCTGCTATAGACCTCAATGCCGTCACCGGCGGCAACACCGATCTGGGCGACCCGGTGCACGGCGCGGATTCAGGCCGCGTGGTGGCCACCATGTGGGATGCCTACATCGGCGGCATCGTGGAGATCCTGCACGGCGACGGCAGCATTTCCGGGTACTGGCACCTGCGGGACATTCACGTCAAGGTGGGCCAACTGGTCAGGGGCGGCGACCTGATTGGGCAGATCGGCAAGGGCGCGAAGCTGGACATGGCCGCGCACCTGCACTTCTACGTCAAACGCGCAGGCGTGAACCTGCCCGCCAACTATTGGCCCAGCACGCACCACAAGAACCGGACAGCCTGCGAAGCCTTTGTGCGCGCCCATTACCACCATCCCGTGGAGTGGTTGCAAGCACGGGCAGCCAACCGCACGCTGGCCTCGCTGCAGGCCATGCACGGTGCGCCGACCCGTGTGCTGGTCAACGACGTGGAGATTACCGGGCAACTGGTACAGCGTCCCGAACACGACCTGAGCATCGACGCCCGCACGGAAACCGTGCGCGTGTACCTGAACAGCCGTGAGCCGACGCTGGTCATTCCCGCCCTGCCCCCCGGCGTCATTCACTGACGCCAGGAGACTGCCATGACCAATATTCCCTTGATTCTGCAGCCCGACGGCACCTACGCGGGCACCCTCCCAAACGGCGACACCATCCGGCTCACCCTCAGTCTGGCGCTCGCCGTGACGGTGGCTGTGGTGGCCACGCCTCCCCCTCCACCCGTGGTGACGCCGCTGCCGCCTCCAGTAGTGACGCCGGAACCCCCGGTAGTCACGCCGGAACCCCCCGTGATTGTCGTTCCCGATCCGCCTCCAGTCGTGGTGCTGCCCCCACCCCCGCCGCTTGTGGTCGTGCCGACACCGCCGAGCATTCCGATGCCCAGCATTCCCCCAGTGCGGCTGCGGCCCACCATGCCGGAACTGCCCAAAGGCAAAGTCTGGGAAAGCGCCATCAAGGTCAAACCGACTGACAATCTGGAAGGGCGCTACTTCTGGAACGAAGGCGAGGGACCGTGCTTTACGTTGCCGCCCAACACGGTTCTGCCGTCCTTCAACAACGTGGTGGCCGTGTCACGCGGGCCAATGTTCTCTGGGTGGCGGTCGCGGTTGAGAGGAAAGGACAGCAGCTACCGGATGCTGCCCCCCGTCATTGCAGGCAAACCACCCGCGAGATTCTTTGACCTTCAGGAGTTCATGGACATTGACTGGCACCATAACGATGTGTTTGGCATCGGTCAGGGCCTGTTCCTGAGTGGGTATGTCGAGGGCACCCCTCTGGCCCGTCAGTTTGCTGGCGACCCCAGCAAGGGCGACCGCCTGCGCCTGTACCGCAATCATCTCCACAACCCTGACGGCCGCATGAGTGACGGCAAAGGGGGACACATTCGCAGCCTGTGGGTCTCCACCCATGAAAGCAATGCCCGGCGCAAGGCCATCGGCGGCGTGATTGGACGCGAGGTGTCCAACTACCTCCGGCTGGGGAAGGTGCTGAACGTCCCCGGCATCGTGGAATGGAACCTCTGCACGGCTAACCTCGGCTACACGGTTGAAGACGGACTGGCCTTTCAGGAAAGCTCGGGCCTGTCCAGTGACCCGCTGGTGGTGCAAGACAACTTCGTGGTCAACACGGGCGGGCCTGATCACGACTACGTGCCGGGGGTGAGCAAGAGTTACAACGGCTCCAATCAGGTGATCAGCAATCCCACCAGTCGGCAAGACCCCAAGGAAACCGACTACAGCGGCACGGATGGACTGATTGAAGGTGTGGACGACATTCACGCCCGCAACCCGCACGACATGGTGCTCCGGCGCAACTGGGGGATCGGGTTCAGGGCCATCTGGTCGCAGCAGGGCGGCCACCACTGTGAGTGGGACGGCAACCGCAGCTACCTCACTGACCGCCACATTGAGGGCGTGCCGTGGGCAGGCGGCCCGAGCGCGTACTTCCAGATGACCAACTATGAACGGCGGGCGAGGCTGGCCACCGACAACGGCAAGCCGATCTTTGACGCCAACGTGTTCAACTGCAACATCGAGTTCAACGCGACCGTTGAAGGTATTTTGCCCGTTCCTAGCGACATTCTGACCTATGGGGGCAGCGGCAAAGACAATCTGAAGCGCCTCAAGGTAGCGGACGGCGGCAGGGCGGCGCTGGCGGAGTGGTGGGCCTTAGCCCACGCCAACAGTCAGTCGGTCGGCAGACGCTTCTAACCCCAATTTCTCGCCTTCTTCCGGCCTCAGACCTTGATGTCTGGGGCCGCGCCCTTGGAGTGTGCCCATGAACCGAATAACGAGATTCCTTCTGGCCTTTGCGGTCTCCCTACTGGGTGTGGCGATCGCCCAGTCCTTCGACCTGCCTGCAGGCATTCCCCCCGAATACACCACGCTGGTCACGCTGGGCATCGGTGTCGTCACCGGCTGGCTGGTCTACCCCCTGACCGCGATCGCCAAGAAGCTGGGCCGCACGGAAGGGCCGACCACGGTGGCCATCTCGGCAGGCCTGAGCTTGGCGGTGGCGCTGGGCCTGACCCTGATCCAGGCGGACGCCAGCCGGGGCGACGCGCCGCTGTGGCCCGCCCTCTTCTCGGCGTTCCTGGGCTGGCTGCAGGCGAACGGCACCTACATCGCCCGTGCCCAGGCGATCTCGAAGGGCAATGCGCTCGCCCCTCAGTCTGCGCCGCAGGCGACGGGCGAGGTACATCTTCCACAGGTTCGGCAACCTTCAGGAGTCGAAGCCCTACCCAACTCGGAGACGCCGCCTCCGGGGGCTCAGGGCTTGCTCGGCGGCGGACTGCTGGCGGTTGGCCTGGACAGGGTGCTGGGGCAGATTCTGACAGGCCTCGGTCTACAGGGTACGCCTGCCCAGTTGGCCCGCATCGGGGCACGGTTGGTTCTCATCGCGCCTGACCTGCTGGATGGCGACACGCACCTGAGTGCCCAGAATCGGAACATAATTCTGGGTGTCGTCATGGATCTCAAGCTTGAGGGGAAATTGATATGAAGAACATACTGTTGCTGCTGTCCACGGCCTTGACCCTTGTTGCCTGTGCGCCGGCTCTGCAAGCGGTGCAGCCCAACGAACGTGCGACCCTCACCCGTGACGGACAGAGCCTGGTGCTCACCAATCCCGGCCCAGACGCGTTGACCGGTGATCCGACCGCACCGAGCGACGGCGTAGCGCTGACCATTGACGGCAGTGACGCGCTGCTGCTCGATGCCCAAGGCCAGAAATGGTGCACGGTGGAGAAGAAAAGCTTCGGTTCCCGATGGAGCTGCAAGCTGCCCACCATCGCTCCCAACACCCGGCTGAGGGTCGCATGGCTGGGTGGCACGGTCAATGACGCGGCAGGTCTCGCGTATCGGCCCAGCTCCGATGCGACGCAGATTGTGATCTGGTTGAAGTAAGGCTGATCTCCTTGAACCAAACGCCCCCGCTCCAGCTTCGGCTGGGGGGCGGGGGCGCTTTTTGTTTTATCGATCAATCCTATCTTGACTGAGCCACACTTCAGGCTCTCCCTCTCCACCCGTTCACTTTCCTTCTCGCTGAGGTGCCTATGACATCCATTTCTCGACGCCTTGCCCTAATCGCCCTGTTGCTGACTGTGGGCCGCACCGACGCCGCCAACCTCACCGTCTTTGCCGCCGCCTCATTGACCGACGCCTTCACAGAGCTGGGCCGGGCCTTTGATACCACTTCAGGGCACAAGACCACGTTCCAATTCGCGGGGTCTCAACTGCTGCGCACCCAACTGGAAAACGGTGCGAAGGCCGACGTGTATGCCAGTGCAAACGACGCCCAGTTCGCGCCGCTGGTCACCAAGGGCCTGGTGCAGACCGGTCAACCTTTCGTTCGCAACCGGTTGATGGTGATTGCTCCAAGGGGCAATCCAGCAGTCCAAACCCTGACGGATCTCGCCAAACCTGGTGTGAAGTTGGTGCTGGCCGATAAAACCGTTCCTGTCGGTGACTACACCCGCCGTATGCTGACGGCCATTGATCAAGCCGCAACCTACGGCAAAGACTTTTCTGCTCGCGTCCTGAAGAATGTCGTGAGCGAGGAGCCGAACGTGCGTCAGGTGGCGCTCAAGATTCAATTGGGTCAGGGAGACGCTGCCGTGGTGTATGTCACGGACGTCACCCCCGCTTTAAAACCTTCGGTGCGGATCATTGCGTTGCCGACCCGTTTTAATCAGAGTGCAAGTTACCCGCTGGGGGTGGTGAAGGGGAGCGCGAGTCCAGAGGCAGCTCAGGCGTTCGTGGCGTATGTGTTGTCGGCCAAGGGGCAGAGCATCTTGAAGAAGTGGGGCTTTCAGCCTCCGAAGTAAGGGCTGAACGCGCACAGTGATGGCCCCCGCCTCAGCTTCGGCTGTGGGCGGGGGCCAGTGTTGTCTGGAGGTCAGGCAGCGTGCTGCTCAGCGACGTTTAGTACTGTTGGCCAACGACTTGAACCGTAATGGCGGAATCGTTCGTGTTCTTGAGATACATATAGATCTCACCTGTCGGAGAACCGAAACCGTACTCAATGGAATAGTAGCCGTAGTTTTCCGCAAAGGCCCGCTGATCCAGGCGACTCGTTCCGATGGTGGCCGTCATGCCTGTACTGTTGTGGTTATAAGCGTAGGCGATGTTTCCGCCCGTCCAGCCATTGGTGTTGACCTTGACCCACAACTCGCTGTTCGCAGGCATTGTGACGTCTCGGTAGTCGTAATACCCATAACTCGCGTAGTCGAGCAGCAGATCATAGTTGTTGAGGGGTGCGGCAGCCACAGAAACCGTCTGCTCGGCGCGGGTTTCGTTGCCCGAGCTGTCCGACACGATCACACTCAACTGATGGCTGCCTACCGTGGTGGGGATCCAAGTGCTGCTCCAGTTGCCACGGGCGTCCGTGGTGATGGCGGTCACGTTGTCGCTCGCCACGTTGCTTGCGACCAACGCGTTATCGTCATACACGCGGATTTCACTGAGCATCACGTCATCCGTGGCCCTCCCGCTCAGCGCCCTGGACGCGCCGACCGCCGTATTGCTCACGGCATTGAACATCAGGGTGGGCATGACGGTGTCCGCGACCAGGGCGTTGGTTTCAATCGCCTTGCTGAAGTCCAGCGTGGTGGGGCCGTACACGGCGGTGTCGGTGCCGTCCACTTGTGTCCAGGCGTTGAAGCTGGCCGTGACATTCAGGGTGCTGTCTTCAGCCGTGCCACGGGCGGTGAGGTTGATGCCGATTTTGCTGCCTGCATTGTTCAGGACGGCGTCGGTGGCGTTGCCCAGGGTGTAGGTGACGTTGCCGATGTCGGTGGTGGGCACGGTCGCGCTCAGGCCAGTGACCGGGGCAATCTTGGGGGACAGTTTCAGGTTAAACGTCGTGTTGGTGAACAGCAGTGGGGTGTTGGTGCTGAAGTCCAGGCTGCTGCTGGCTTTATGGAACACGGCATGGAACGTCAGACGCACGACCGCACCGTCACCTTGGATGGCAGCCGTGTTTTCCGCAGCAGGACCGTAGGCGAGCAGGGTGCTGCCGGTGGCGCCATCTTTGGCCGCAGTTTCGAAGGAGTAGGTGCCGGCGGGGAGCAGCAGGGTCTGGCGGAAGGCATTGCTGACGTTCAGGGTCAGGGTCTTGGTGCCGGTGCCGGTGGGGTCAAAGGTGGTGCCGTTGAAGGCCACGAGTTGGTTCTGGCTGTCCCGGACGTTCACGTTGAAGAACAAGGGACCGGCATCGCCGGTCAGGCCTTGGGCGCGCAGACCGCCGAGGGCGGCGACGTCGACCTTGACCAGGGGAGCGGTGGCTCCGGGGGTGGTGACGCCGGGGATACCTGGGGTGTTGGTGCCGCCGCAGCTGGCGAGGACGAGGGCGAGGGACATGAACGCGAACACAGTGGGGGTTTTACGCACACAAACTCCTGTTCAGCTCCCCAGGGAGCTGAATTGAACGGCAACGAGTGGCCAGAGGGGAGTTGCGGTGGGCGCACCACTTGCTCGGTCTGTGCCAGGTGCCCGGATACGGCGGCAGACGTCATCGCGTCACAACAGGACGGCGCTCATGAGGGCTTGACTCACAAACTTCATCTTCGTCTCATAGCGTGCAGCTGCGATTCTGACTCAAACCTTACAAGTGGGGTGGCGTGCTGGGGGGGAGGGGGAGGGGGAAACCCGAACGGTTTTTGCGAAAGTGGCTGGATGGCAGGGTTCAGTCACCTCTAGTGGACAGCCACAGGCATGTCTGTAGTTATTCTCGTGCCGGATAGTGCCGTCTGAGCTTCTCCCGAGCAGTCGGTGTCGCAAATTGCCAGTTCACGCGTACCGACCGCGCATTGCGGTCGGCTTCCCAGGCGTGGATCTCACGCTCGACGACCTCTTTGCTGGCGAGACGTTGTCCGAGACATTGACGTTGGAGTGCCGACCATTCGAGTTCGGCCATATTCAGCCAAGACGCATGTTTGGGCGTGTACATCCACTCAAATCGGCGGGTTAATCGCCGGGCTTCCTCTGCCGGAAGATGTTGATACAACGCCGCTGGGCTGTGTGTCGACAGCTGATCTAGGACGAGCGTGATCTTCTCTGCTTGGGGATAGCGCAACTCCAGAGCCTGGAGTTGCGCTGCGAACTCCGCATTTCCTCGCCGCTTGGTTATCGTCACCGTACGTTGACCCGTCAGGGGTTCGAAGGCTACGAAGAAATTGACCGTGCCACACCGCTTGTACTCATGATCCACCCGTGCCGGGATACCCGGCACGGGTGGCAGAGGATCGTGCACGTGGTCAAGCAATTGATAGGACTTTTCATCAAAGCAGATGACGGGCCGGGAAGCGTCGTAGGGCTGAGCATAGGTGTCCAGAACAGCTTCCATGCGCCAAACGAAGTCTGCGCCTACCTGAGCGACACACCAACTTTGAACTTGCCACGGTTTGAGCGCGTTTTTTTCAGTGTGCGTCGGACGGTTTCGTCACTGATGCTGTCCACCACGCCTAAAGTCACGAGACGATCAGCCAAGAGCTGCATCGTCCACTTCTCCCGACCATCAGGAGTCGAACAGACCTCGGCAATCAAGATTGCCGTCTGCTGGGCATTTAACTTGGGGAGTTGTTTGGGACGTGCTTTCTCGTACAGGGCGGCCTGCAGGCCGCCCTCAGCGTATTTCCTGCGAATCGATGCCACAGTCGCAGCATTGACGCTCTGACGCTCCGCGACATCCTGATCCAAGAGCCCTTGATCGCTCAGTAACAGCAGGCGTGCGCGGGTCATGACCCGCGCACTGTGCACGCCTTTGCGCGTCATATCTGTCAGCTGTTGGCGCTCTTCGTCACTCAACTTCACGACCCACTGCTTCTGTCGTCCCATCCCTAACTCTAACCCATGACATGCCTGTGGCTGTCCACTAGAACACCGGACTCCTCCGACAAATTGCCCCCGCCCCAGCTTCGGCTGGCAGGCGGGGGCGTTTTTTGTTTTACCCTTGGCCTTTGCTCTACATCCGCGTGGTCTGAAGCCTGTGGAACTCGCTGGCCTGCTCGTTCAGACGTTTTTGCCGGGGTACAGTGAATGCCCTATGGTTTCTCAGCCCGCCCCGCTGCACAGGCAGCGCTCCCCATGACCCGGGCGCTCCGGGTCTTATTGATCGACGACAGTCCTGCCGAACGACTGCTCGCCGAAGAAGCCTTCGCGCTCACGGATGAGTTGCTCTGCACGCTGACCACTGCCCCGAGTGGCCTGGAGGCCCTGACCCGCTTCCAAGGCCCCAACGCCGCCTTGCCGGACGTCATCCTGCTGGATATCAATATGCCGGGGATGAGCGGCTTTGAGGTGCTCGCGACCCTGAAAGCCGATCCGAAACTGCGGGTCGTGCCGGTGGTGATGTTCAGCACCTCACCCGCGCCTGAAGATGTCACCCAGGCCTATACCCTCCACGCCAGTGCCTACCTGCTCAAATCACCGGAGTTTCATACGTTTCTGGAGCAAATCGAGACCTTTATCCTCTTCTGGAGCCGTACCCACTTGCCTTACCGTCCCACTCCAGCCTAAGCACAGCCCGCAGGGTGGTGCGCTGCGTCGAAAAAATCGAGACCTTCATTGATTTCTGGACTTAACCCCGCTTCATCGCTTGGCCAGAGATGATCTCTGTATGAAGTGCTGCAGTGAGCTGCGCCCGCTAAGCTGAACCATATGTCGATCAACACCTGGGAGTGGGACTTGTGACCGCTCCTGCAGTCCACCGGGTGTTGATCATTGAGGACTGTGTGGAAGACGCGCTGCTCTTGGGCCTCGCCTTTGAAGACTATGCACCTGACGTTGAGGTGCAGGCGGTCTCGGACGGGGCCAGTGGTGTCGCCTCTTGCCAATCCCTGGAGCCCCCACACATCGTGGTCTTGGATTTGCATTTGCCCGGACAGACGGGTTTGGAGATTTTGACGCAATTGCGGCTGCACGCGCCAGCCCCAGTCCGGGTGGTCTGCTGGAGCAGTCACGCCCATCCCGCAGAAGTGCAAGCGGTGCTCCAGCACGGCGCGGTGGCGTATCTCGAGAAACCTCGGGAGCTCGCGGGGTATCAACAGCTTGTTCAGACCTTACTGACGCTTTGAGTGGCGGCGTCCACACTCAGGGGCAGCACAGGTAGGGTGGCGCTCTTCCGCAGTTGGGTGGCCCCCATCCACAGCTTGCCCCCGCCTCAGCTTCGGCTGGCAGGCGGGGGCGCTTTTTCACTTTGGAGCCGGAACCTGTAATTTCAGTTCTACCTCAAGCTCCAACTCCCTGGCTAAGCGGCGTACCGTACTCAAGTTGTGTCCCCAGAAAAAGAGATCCACCATATGTGCAACTACAGAGCGCCTGATACCCAAGCGGTGGGCGATTTCCGTGTGATCTAGGCCGCTCGCTTCGATAGTGCGGTCCATTTGCCTGCCCCAGAGGCTGCACTGATGGCCCGAAAGTTCCGGACGACTGAGCCGTCAGTCTTCAGGACAAATGGCGTAAACTTGCCTATGCTTTGACATGGCCCTCGCCAGTTTCCGCACTGGTGACCTCGTGGTCGGCAAGGCCAAGACTAATACCTTGAAGAACGGGCACAACAGCAGCTTCACGATTGTGGCCGTGATGCCCCCAATCGGGGGCAGTCAATCGGGTGTCTGCGCGATTTGACGCTTAAAGCGCACAATGTTTGGATGAACCATAGGCGTACAGAAGGTTACGTGCTGATCACCGTCATGATGTTGAGTGCCGTCATCATGATCATGGTGCTGATCACCACGCAGGTTTCCATGGGGGCCATGCGTTCCACTCGCAATGAAGCACAGAAATCCCAGGCATTCTACCAGGCGCAATCTGGTGTAGAACGTGCCGCCCGAAACATCCGGGGTCTGATGGGCCAGCGTCTTCCCGCCAATATCGTCAACGATCAACTTGCTGCGCAGTGGCTCGTGACTCAGCTCGGCACCATGTCCGGTCAGACTGCGGGCGCGGGACGCTACCAGGTTCAGAGCGGTACCGCCCTGAATGGCACTCAGACCATGCTGGTGCTGACCGCGCAGGGCTACGGGCCTGCGGACGGCAGCACCCGGCGCATTCAGACCTCCTTTGCCATCAAACTCCTGAGCGAGACTGACCCCCTGCACCCCATGGTCGGCAATGCCCCAGCAGCCCTGACGGTGACGGGCAACTCCAGCATCAACGGCGCAGCGCCCGTCGCGGGGGACAACGCGGTCTCCCTCATCCGTCACAATTTCACCTGCCCTCCCTCTTTAGCGGGTGCCAACGCATGTACGAAGTCCGCCACAGACCCTGATCGTTACACCCTGAAGTACGTTGGCACCGTGCCGCAGGCGTTTGAGGTCGGCAAGATGGTGCGCCCCACACAGGTCGCCGCAGGGTCTACCAGTGAGGAACGCTACATGGTTGAATCTATCAACCGTCAGACTGGCGAAGTCAAGCTCACGGTAATTAGCGACTTCATCCGGCTGAGCAACGGGTCAGGTACTCGCCGCACCTTCAATGCCTCAGGGAACATTGAGATGCAGGAACGCGCTGACGTCCCTGCCCTGCTCATTCCGCCTGACTCCAGTTTCAGCAACGTCAGCAGCAACGTCTCCTCAGCGTGCACCATTTACGCCTGCGAGCGTTACACCCTTTCCTCCAACGGTTTGTTCAACCTTGTGGCCGGGATGTCCAAAGCAGACCTTGAAGCGCGCTTCCAACTGCTCAACCAAGCGTACCCCGGCATGTACAACACGACTGGCACCGCTGTGTGCACACCGCCTACGCAGTGGCTTAAGCTCAGCAGCAGCATGGTCAACTTGCGCGAGTGCCCGAATCCGCAGATGATCATTGTCGACGCCCGTGGGAAGAGCAGCATCGATATTGACCTTCCTACAAAGGCCTCCTTCCGTGGTCTGCTGTACGTACTTGGTGACAACAATACCAACGTGAAGGTCGCGTCCAACGTCGGTTTCGCCGGGTCGGTCATCATCGACAACGGGCAGGGTGGACTTGACCTGCGGGGTACAGGGAACTTCAATATTGACTGTGCGGATACCCAAATTGAAGACGGACTGAAGAAAAACCCTAAACTGTGCTATGACGCGAGCATCATGGCGGCTGTCAAGACTATGTACATTGATCAGGTGCTAACCTACCGCCGCCTTGACATGCTCGTGAACGGTGAGAACTGGCAGGAGGTCGGACAGTGAAAGTACGTCAGCAAGGATTTACCCTGATTGAGATTCTGGTGGTTCTCGCAATCATCGGCATTTTCGCGGCCATCATGGCCCCCTCACTGATGGGGTATCAGCGTTCCTTGCAGATGCAGCAGGAAGCTCAGGAGGCCGCAGGCAGTTTCCGGTACGCCGTGGCCCAGGTCAGGCGTCACAACACCAACGCTACCGTCATCATCTCCGGCAACACCATGCAGGTGAAGCGCGGCGCGGTGCTGCTGCGTCAAGTCGCGTTTATGAAGCCCCCCGTGCTGAAGTGCCAGACTTCGCCCTGTCCCGCACAGTTCACGCTCAATGCGCCCTTCGGTCGCCTGAGCAACGACTTCTCCCTAAAGTTCTCGCATGGATCGCGTGAGCGCACGCTGATGGTGCGCGGGCCCCTTGGGATGGTGAGTCTTGAATGATGCGACGTGACGGGTTCACCATCATTGAGGTGCTGGTCTCCATCGCCATTCTCGGCATCGTCGTGATTGCCAGCACCGCCCTCGTGTCGGGGTTGCAGGTCAACGGCCTCTCGCGACGCCAGTTGGACACCTCACAGGCATCAGCGGCGTACCTCGAACGCGTCAGCAACCTGTGGAGTACCCCTGCGACTTTCGGGAACGTCAGCAACCTTCCGTCCGTGCCTGTAGTGACCAAGTACACCCACGAACTGCAGGTGTGCACAACCGACATCACCACGGGCCTAGATACCTGCGGGATTACGGTGAGTACCAACGCCCCCCTGTATGCCGGGTCAGCCACCACCACTGCCGCGCCGCTCGTGAAAATAATTGTGCGGTACAAGAAGGCCGGAGCGCAGGCCGCGTACGTCACAGCACTGAATCTGGGGCGGCCATGAATTCCCCCACTACAGGCTTCACGCTCTTGGAAGTGCTGATCGCTATGGCCGTTGCCACCGTGATCAGCCTCGCTGCTTTTCAGTTGATGACCTCCTCACAGCAGGTCACAGACGTCACCGTCAATCAGGCCGCCCGGATTGAAGATCTGCAGAGCGTCGCGGCGCTGGTTGCGGATGATGTGCGGCAGACGCACGTGATTTCAGACTCGCTGGATGTTCCGTTGTGGACAGGCATTCTGGGCGGTGTGCAATCCCTGACCCTTACGATCAAGGTGCCGGGGTGCGTGGTGTCGCAGGTCGCGTACGTCACTGTTCCGCGTGCGAACCTCACCGGGGCGATTGTCTCGGAGTGGTTGCGCGTGGCGACAGACACTGCGAATAACACTCAGCGTGCGTTGATTCGCGCCACACGGTGTGATCTGGTGATCAGCCGCCGCCTCGTGGGGGATTACCTTGAGGTTGCCGCCTTCCGTATTGGGATGATGGGTACCTCTACATTCAGCGCCACACCGACTGCGGCCACTGGCGGAACTCCGTATCAGGCCGTGGAGTTCGATCTGGTGTCCCGGCGCAGTTTCCGGGGTAAATCACAGCGCTTACCATCTCAGGGTGTTATGACGTTCGTTTCCGCGTCCAAAGTCATTCGTTAGCGCTAAGAGCAGTCATGCTTCCCGCTGAGATGACGTGGACGAATACTGGCTGGACGTGGAGTTCGTGGAACCGCTCAGAACACTGCTGAGCACGCAACAAAAACCCGCCCTTCTCAGAGCGGGGCGCTGCAGCTGATCGAGACGGCCTTTAAGCGTCTGTTCCCCTCACTCCCGGTCTACTCCGGCGAAAGGCCCTCGCCTCAGCTTCGGCTGGCAGGCGGGGGCGTTTTTTGTTTTACCCTCAGCCTATGCCATACATCCGCGTGATCTGACGCCTGTCGAACTCGCTGACCTGCTCGACGCCGCCTACCGCCAAGATCGGGGGTTGACGCATGACGGGCCAGACCCGACTCTGCGCCTCGAACTGGCCGATTATCTTGGCTGTCATCCTGGGGTACAAAGCGAGACTTGGAACGTGTGGCAAGAATTGATGGGTGATGAGGAAGGGGACGTGCTGGAAGATGATGCCGCGTTCTGGCTGGACGTGGAATTTGTGGAGCCGTGCCCAGAACACCGCTAAAGCGACGCTATAACACGGCAGCAATAGGGAGATGTTGGTTGTCAGGATCTGGAAAGAGGTTCAGATGCACGCTGGATCATGCCAAAAGAAAAGCCAACCCCGCCGCCCCCGGTACCTGAGCCAGACACCAGTGGCGGTAAAGGCGGGTGAGAGCGGGGCGTAAGCTTGCTGCTCTGCGTGCGCCGCTGGACTGCCGTACTGACACGCTTAAAGCGGAACTGGAACCCTTGGAGCAGGCATGAGCAGTGACGCCGTGCAATGGACGGTGCTCGGCTTGCTTGTCAGTACCGTGCTGCTGTCAGTGACGCTGCTCTACCGGGCTGCCAGGATGGAACAAAAGAAACGATGATCCATCTCCGCCCGCTTTAGCGCGGGCATTTCTTTCCTTATCGCGCAGTGACTTGGGCTAGCTTGTACTCCATGGCAAGGGAAAGGATGAGCCTCAAATTCAGCCGGGCACTGATCGTCTTTGTGCTGGCCACTTGCCCATTGTTCCTGTGGCTCGTTTGGATTTTGAGTACCGAACTTGTGCATTCGATGACTCGACAAGATTGGGGCTGGGTCGCTGCTTGGGGAGGCGTCACCATCGTCATGGTGTGTGGGATCGGGCAAGTCATCCAAGAGGGCTGGGCGCTCTGGAAGGAAAGCCGCCAACAGGCCTGAAACAAAACCCCCGCCCTTCTCAGAGCGGGGCGTTGTGGCAGTTGGAGAAACATGCTCCTGCCGAAGCGTGCAAAAAGTGGACCGGAGCTGGATGCTGCTGGAGTCCCAGACAGGTGAAGGGTTGTCAGAATCCTGTCACAGGATCGGGCGCACGCTGAATCATGTCCCCACCACCCAAGCCACCCCCACCGCCGAAGCCCCAACCCGAAGTGAAGATTTATCCGAGCCCCGCGACCTAATCACCTCATCCATAAAGCCTCGCCCTTGCCTTCATCGGGTTGGGGCGGGGCTTTCTTACCTGTCACACTTTGTGTCTACGGCGTGTGCCGAATTTAAAATCCAGGAACAGGCACAGCGACGGGACGAATCACCTGTCCCTGTGATTGAGCGGTGTCGAGCAGCGTCACCGTGCTCTGGTTCAGTTTCTGTATCCCTTGCTCATCGAATTGCCCGGTCTTCAGCGTATTGCCTACGGCTGTCAGCGATTTGCTGAAGTTCGGCAGGAGTCCCCCGATCTTGGTGAGGAAGGGATCCTGGGTGTTGCGCGTCATCTTGATCGCGGCATTGACTTGAAATGCAGCAAACAGCAAGGCTCCGCCTGCTTTAATGATGTTGATTCGCTGGTTGGCGGCGCCGACCTGGAACTCATATCGGCGGTACGGTTTCCAGACCCAAGTATTGAAAGCGTAGTAGGCCGCGCCCAAATGGAACACAAACTTGGCCTTTTCAAAGGCTGTCGCCTCCGCGTGTTGAAGAGGGCCCGCCACAAGGAAGACGCTGGTGAGGAGGAGGGTTTTGCGAGAAGCTGACATGCCCAGAGTTTGTCGGGTGAGGGGTCTGCCCATATGAGGGGCAGATACAGAGGACTTAGGAGATCGGCCGCAGTCTCAATCAAACGGCGTTGAAGTCTGCCATTCAGTACAAGCTGGATAGAAAGCTAAGCGGCAGGCTTTTCAGGAGCGAGCAAAGAGGGTTGCAACTCCCTTCCAGACGTTAAGGCGCTGTGGCGGTTGAGGAGACCCAGTCCCTTCAATGCGTGGACGGGAGAGAGCAAACCGAATCAATTGACAAGCCCTCTCCTGCGCTGATGCGTGGGCGAAAGCTTTTTGTATTCGCGGGCAAAGAAACACCAGCTTCGGCTGTGGGTGATTTAGGGTGTGGGGTTGTCCGGAGCGAAAGCCAGTCCTTGATCTTCCAAAGCTTGTCGAAGAATGCCCAAGGCCTTGACACCCAAGCCATGCAGGCCAAGCACCTCCGCTTCACTGTGTTGAGTGAGGTGTTCAAGGTGAGTGATTTCGGCAGCAGCCAGCCCTCGCCGAGCTGGAGCACCGATCGTTGTCGGCAAGTCTCCTGTGGCTTGTTGTCGAGGCCGCTCGATTTCTTTCATAAGCACACTCCAGCGCACCAGCATGAGATGGACTTCAGAGTACCGCCACAGACGTCGTGATTTGACAGTTGCTCTCAGCCAGTGCACTTGCGTGATCTAACGCCTGTCGAACTCGCTGACCTGCTCGACGCTCCCTGTACTCCGATGATGGAGCTCTCCTCCTAACGTCAGCTGGAACGGCGTTACCTCAAGCTCAACTCGGACAAATGAGTGACTGGTCGTCCGTTGAGTTGGCTCAATGTTCCCAGAAGCACATTAATTTCTGTCGCTTAAATCGGTTGAACCCACCGATGAACCCGGCCTCTCACTCTGTGGCGAGGCTCAGGCGACGGAGTACAAACAACGGTGGTACAACCAAATGGCGTACTCAATGATGCTCACCCTGAATCGGTGGCGGTGGGGCTTGGCGTCGCTCACGGACGGTCAGCCTACCCCGGCACAACTCAGGCAACACAACCTGATGGACAGCAATGCAGGAGCCGCAGATGAGCACCTCTGCGGCTCCTGCGAATGGGGGGCCTACTTTTTAACGACGCTGCACCAGGCCAGAATGGCGTCGGCTTCACCTGGGAACCAGACGCCGGCGTACCAGACTTTGGGAGTGGTCATCACGAACTGCTGGTAGCTGCTGCCGTCCTCAAGTTCACCGAGCTCCATCTCCTTGAACTTGAAGTCTTTCGGGATCTTCGCGTTCAGGGCTGCTGTGATCGCTGCAGGCTTGCCTTCCCAGAACAGCAGTTCGTGGAACTTACAGACGCCGCCCAGCTCTGCTGCCGTGCTGTCGAGCAGTTCGACCATTTCAGGGGCGAAGTCATCATCCGTGAGTTCAAGTGCACCTTTGGGCAACTGGAAGCCCGTGAGGTTGGACTCGGTCACGAAATCTGTAGCGAGGGCGGAAGAGCCCATCAGCAGGGCGGCGGCGATCAGCAGGCTTAATTTGTTTCTCACACAAACAGTGTGAGGCGCCGCTGCGCCCCGCGCAATGGAGGGGAGAGGGGGGGTGCGTGCAACTCAGACGCATAGACGAAACGTTATGAACTTGCGACGTGATCAAAGAGCAAGTGGAGCGGCTGGTAGAGGGGGTGAGCGGTGACGCCGTGCAGTGGACGGTGCTCGGCTTGCTCGTCAGTACCGTGCTGCTGTCAGTGACACTGCTCTACCGAGCCGATAGAAAGAAACAGAAGAGACGCTCATTCCGCCCCTCTGCCCGCCCCAGCGCGGGCTTCTACTCAATTTGGTAATTGATCATACATAAACTCGGCCTTTGACAGAACAGCACGGAGTAGGTGTCTGGGAGTGCTGAACTACACTGTGGAACGGCTCCATCTCACTTACTCCGACGAAGACCTGTACCAATATGTCCAGCGAGCTCAGACCCAGCACGCCTCTCTGTATCAACGCCTCATCGACTTCGCTTCACAGGAATTCGAGCGAAAGGCAGTGCGAGCTGAACACCATTGGCGAGCATACCGGCGCCAACAAGAAGCAACAGAGCGGGTGAACCTATGACTGGAGAAGAGGTGTTGCGCACCGCTCAAGAATTGCTCGAACGTTCTGAGGTTCTCCAACGCGAGTTGGAACTGTTCTACCAACAGCAAGCCGAGCAAGGCCTCGAACCTCTGGCAAGCGTCGATCACGCCCCCGAAAACGCGGCCACGGAAGACGACGGATCATAAAGGTATGAAACGCGGCGCGGAGTCAACACACGCGGGCGACCCAAGAGGTTTTCTTCGGTGCTGCACGCCAAGGCAAGCTGAATCCTAACCCGAAGAGACGCGACGACTGGAATGAACCTGCGCCCGACAGCGTAAAATGTCCTGCTCTAAAGCCAACCAGAGAGGGGCGGCCTGCACCGCCGAAACCCGCCCGACATTCACGGCTACGCCTAAGTCAATCAACCTGCGTCGAAGATGGGCCACCTCCGCTTCCCCTTCCGGCGTGGGATGTTGTCTGACGTCATAGATGGTCAGGGCCAATAGGCGACACACACGGTCGACCTGTCGCATCGTCATGTCTAACTCAACCGTAGCGCAGGTGAACGGCTGTTGGGGTGCTTCGTCTTCACCGTTAGCAGAGAAGGGAGTGAAAGACCTGTGGACTCTCTGAGCACAGGAGAGACTGAACCTAATGAGATCTGTATGACCCGCTTGCTTCAAATCTTTGTCGTTGACGACAATATTTCGGATCTCGTCTTGGCTGAAGAGGTTTTTGCTGCCTTCAGCGAGCGCGTCACGATCACGACCTATCAAAGCGGCAAAGCGGTCCTAGACGCCATGCGGCCGCCAGACTCAATCTGCCCCGATGTGCTGTTGCTGGACATCAACATGCCGCACATGAACGGCTTTGACGTGCTCAAAGCGATGAAGGCCGATGAACGACTCAAACTTATTCCGGTGGTGATGCTGACGACGTCGGTGGCGCCGGAAGATGTGTCAAAGGCTTATTCGTTGTTTGCCAGTTCGTATGTGGTGAAGGCGGTTGATTTTGCGGACTTCATTCAGCAGATTGAGAGCTTGGTGGCGTTCTGGACGAAAAACCGGTTATTGAATTGGCCCACGCCGATTGAGGTGACCTCCGCCGTGAGGCTCAGCGATTAGGTTCAAAAGGGTGTGTTGAGTCGTCTTGTTCGAGCAAAAGCAAGCCCCCGCTCCAGCTTCGACTGGAGAGCGGGGGCCTTTGTTGTCTGGGTCAAGCGAGGTTCAGTTGGATGCTCAAGACCCCTTCCCATCGCGTTTCAGTCTGGTGCTCGCGTGTCCTCATGCGCCGAGTTGGCCCGGTGTGGCCAGAGCTTCAGGGAAGGTGAAGAAGAAGGTGGAACCCTGCCCTGGGGTACTCTCCAGCCAAAGCTGCCCCCCGTGACGCTCGACGATCTTCTTGCACACGGCCAGCCCAATCCCCGTGCCCTCGTAGCTCTCCCGCCCGTGCAGCCGCTGGAAGATCTCGAAGATCCGCTCGTAATACTGCGCCTCAATCCCAATGCCGTTGTCCGACACCGCAAAGCGCCAGAACGCCCCTTCCCGCTCGGCAGACACCTGCACCTCAGGCACGACGCCTTCCCGGCGGTATTTCAGCCCGTTGCTGATCAGGTTTTGGAGCAGTTGATCCAGTTGTTGAGCATCCGCCTGCACCACGGGCAGCGCGCTCCGGATGAGGGTCGCCTCAGGGGTGTGGAGACGCCTGGCCACCGTGTCAAAGACGGTCTGTGCATCCACGGGCACGAGCTTCCCTTGCTGGGTATGCACCCGTGAAAAGGTCAGCAGGTCATCCACTAGGCGCTTCATGTGCTCCCCACCCTCCACGATCTGCTGCAGGTACAGTCTGCCGCGTTCATCGAGCTTGTCCCCGTACCGCTTATTGATGGCTCCGGCAAAACTCGTGACGGCCCGGATCGGCGCTTGCAGATCGTGAGACGCAATGTACGCAAACTGTTCCAGCTCTCTATTGCTGCGCCGCAGCTCCTCGTTGGCTTGGACAAGTTCAGCGGTTCGCTGCTGTAATGCCCAGGTCTGTTTCGCCCTCTCAAGGGCCAGGGCCAGGCTCCGCAAAATGGTGTCCAACAGGACGCCTTCAACGGACGTCCACCGGTGGGCTTGGTGAAGACCGACGGCCATCACCCCACGCGGCGTATCTCCGTCAAAGACCGGAAAGGCCACACTGGCCCGAATGACCCGGATCTCCTCACGGGCGGCGGCTACGCTGTTGGGATCGTGCTGATCCTGGTAGTAGGGCTGACGGGTCTCAAACGCCTGATCCACGTTGAGGGTGCTACCACGCGGCAATCCGCGTCCTAAGGCGCGCAGCAACGCGGGATTCTGGAACTCGCCCCGATGCGACAGCAGTCTCCAGGTCTCACCGTCGGGTTCGTAGTAGGTGCTGACGCTGCCCGGAAGCAGTGACACCACCAGTTCCTGTGCGCGGCCGACCAGAGTTACTGCGTCATCTTCCAGAGCCAGGTCACGGGTCAGTTCGGCAAACCCCTCCAGCGCCCGGGTGCGGATGTCGAGTTCTGCGTTTTGAACTTGCAGTTGCCGCGTGGCCTCGGTGCGCTCCAACGTGATGGTCAACCCACGCGCCACCGCGCGTGCCAGCGCTTTCTCGCGCTCGAGCCAGGCCCGGGCCTCACGGATACCCACCGCGAAGAGGCTGTGCGTTTTGCCATTGATGATCAGAGGCAAAAAGGCCACCGCGCCGTAAGCCGTGGTGCCGGGCAAGCCGTTGGCTTCGGCATCCCAGCCGTCCACAAAGACAGGCGCGCGGGAACGTGCGGCCTCGCTGAAGTCCGGCGCATCTTCGGGTACACCCGCCTGAATTTCCTCAGCGATCTCGGGCGGCATGTCCTCCGACCAGACCCGCGCCTTCCACAGGCCATCTTCCAATTCATAGTAGGCGGCGCTGACATGTTGGAGGTTGGCATGCACCACCCGCACCGCTTGATGGGCCAGAACCCGCACGTCGCTCTCGGTGCCCACCGACTCCTTGTACGCGACAAAGGCGTCCAAGGCAGCACGTTCCTCTTCGAGTTCAGCGGTGCGTGCGGCCACCCGCGCTTCCAGATGTTGCTGGAGTTGCGCCCGTTCTAGAGCCACGGCGCACTGGGCCGCCAGAGTGCGCAGAAAGGCGATTTCGGCCTGGGTGAACTGATGCGGTTCCTGGAAGTCCAGAATCAAGGCACCCAGGGGCCGGCCCTCTAGCATCATGGGCAGGACGGCCGTGGCAACGGCGGCTACGCCACCCGTGCGCTCTTCGAGGTCGGGATAGGCCTGCAACAGGGCGCCTTGGTGCTCAAAGAACAGCGGTTTCTGCCGCGCTAAGGCGTCTCCGGCAGGCATGTGCTCGTCCAGCGAAGCGTCTTGCCAAATCGTCTGGGCTCCGGCCTCGAAGCCTTGGGCGGCGGCGAGCCGCAGACGCTGGCCCGTGTCGTCCACCAGGAGGGCCGCGCTGGCAATGGCGCCTAACCCCTCCAGGGCGGGGGTCAGGAACATTCCCAACAGGTCTTCTGGGGTGTGGGCGGCCAGGGCTTCAGTGACCGCTTGCAAGCGGTCACTGAAGGAGAGAGCTGACCCGACAGGATGGCTGGACACCTGGCCAAGATACTGTCCAGCGCGGTGGATCTTGGGTACAGCACCTTTCCTGTGACCTTATGCTTGGCGTGAGGTCTGAAGCTTGAGACGGTGCTCACGGTGACGCGTCACAGACGCTTTGAGCTGGATCGTTCAAAGTCCTTGAAGGACAGGAGGGGCCACCCACCACGGCCAGAGCGCAGCCACCGGACGGTCCGCCTTGGCGTAGGTGTTGTATTGCCAGTCAAAACCCGCCGAGTAGGGCGGGGGCGCCGCGGCTGAAGGATCAGGCACGTGAGGCGTTGTCAGAATCCTGAAACGGGATCAGGCGCACGCTGAATCATGCCGAAAGACAAACCAGCACCGACTCCGAAGCCTGCTCCTCAGCCCGACAAGACTGGTGGTAAAAGCGGGTAACCCCAACAGAACATGGCCCTCCTCTGCGCTGATGCGTGGGCGAGGGCTTTTCTCTTGCCAAAAAGAACTCCCCAATCATGGGGGGCAGGGCTCCGCTCCTGTCTCACAGGGCACACAACTCCTGCCTCAGCGTGGGAGGAACGAAGGACAGAAGGGGTCTCAAGGATTGCGGTATTCAGGCGCGCCACTCGCGGGACGCCTTTAAGACGGTCTCGGCATCCAAACCAGGGTTGACCTCAGTCCAGTACTGCACAATGACGCCCAGAGGGTTCACGAGAAATGTCTCTCGGCGCGGTCTACGAATGTCCTCACCCGGCCAAGGCTCATCCATGACACCGAATAACTGGGTCAAGTTCTGAGAACTGTCATCAATCAAGGGATAACTCAACTTGCAGAGATTGCGGAACTCCACCTGTTCTTTGCGTGGGTCGCCGTTGATCCCCACAATATCGATGCCCATCGCCTCGAACTCGGGATACAGGGCCTGATACCGGCGGGCCTGCAACTGGCAGTGTGTGGTGGTGGTCTTCGGAAAGAAGTAAAACACCCGCCAGCGACCTGGCGCAGCCGTGTACAGCTCGCCAGTGTCTTGGCTAGCGACGAATGGGGGGACGACATCACCGACTTGAAGTGTCATGGCTTTACTCTAGAAATCCAGCATTGACGAGACTGTCACAACTTGACGTGCTGATTTCTTTGGAAAACGTCTGCCACCAAAAACCCGCCCTTCTCAGAGCGGGGCGCCGTGGCTGGTGGGGAGACAGGCTCCCGGCGAAGCGTGGGCAAAGTGTACTGGAGGAGAGACCAGTCATCGGCGCGGATGCTGATCGAGATGGCCTTCAAGCGCCTCTTTCTCTACGTCGGTGCCGGACAACTCAGGCGAAACCGCCCCCGCTTCGGCTGTGGGTAGGGGTTTCTTCATTGGGCTGCTCTTCAGGAAGATCAGTGTCTAAGGTCAGCTTCCAACTCTTACGCTGGAACGCATGAGATTTCTCACACCTTTAAGCATCCCTCCGCTGGCACGTGGTACGCGATGAACGGCGCGGCGTGGCAGGCCTGGGCGATGCACCTCCCTATTGATTCGCTAGAACTTGAACGGGTTAAGGCGGATCTGCAACACCAGGTGAAGCGGGCGGAGGATCGTTTGGCGGACGTCTTGGCGACAGGCGGCAACAGCCGTGCTCACCGGGAGGCTCTCATTGCGCTGGCTGAATTGAACAGTCAATTGAGGCTGGTGGAGGCCCGCTTGGTGGCTTCAGCACCCGCTCAGCTTCATCAGACCCGACAGCCTCGCAGTTAATCTGCACGCCATCCCACCCCTGCTTTGGCTGGTACGCAGGAAGCTTCTTCATGCAGCCTCACCCGGCGTCTACACCAATTCCTCTTACAACTCTCTTACACATGAAAGCCAATTTTTCATTAAAACTCCATACATGAAGGAGCAAACTTTCATATTTAATTCTTACGTCAGGTCAACATCAGAAAGAGCCACTTTCTCGCTTTCTTGACGTTTCTTCATTTAGTGGAGGATATCGCCTGAGGAATTTATGTGTCTAAATCAAGGCACGCAACAAAGCTTCCTAGGTCGCTAGGTAAGTTGTTTATCCTCAAAGTCAATGCACTTTGAGCGGCTTTGTTGATGATTTCTTGGAGGCTCTTATGAACATGAATGTCAAACTAGGTATGGCCGCATTAACCAGTGTGCTCCTGCTCGCCTCTTGTGGTGGCAACACGCCCGTCGTGAATCCTCCCGCCGTCACTGTCGGCATGGTCTCTCTCCCGGCCAACCCCAATGGCTACACCCTGACCATCCGCGACAGTGCCGGTGTGATCGTGGCTCCAGGCAACTACAGCAACCTGACGCCGGGCAACTACACGGCGACCTACAGCAAAGACGGCTTTATTCCTGAGACTCAGAACTTGACCGTCACCGCGGGTGGCACCACCAATCTGGCCTACCCCACCCTGCGGGCCAACACCGTCAGCGGCGCGTTCTACATGGACGCCAACGGCAAAATGGTCGCTATCACCAAAGACGACCTGAACAACGCAGGCACCAAATTTGTCTTCTACTCCTGGCTTGAAAATGAAACGGGCGGCATTGATGCCACCAAAGTCGGCGGCATCACCGACCCCGCTGCCCCGACCGCTGGCGAGATGGACGAAGTCGCCCCCTTGCTGAGTCAGAACGTGGCAGGTGGCTACGTGGGTTACAAGGCCGCTGACGGCAACGTGTACCCCATTGTCGGTGCCAACGTGCGCTGGGACATTCTGGAGCAGACCGGCAGCGTGCGTTTCGCCGCCGCCGATGACGGTGGCCAGGCCTCTGGTTCCCCGGTGACCGGGCAGGACATCAACGACAACGCCCTGAGCGCCAACACCTACACCAACAGCGCGACCGGCAACAACGTGCGCTTTCCCAGCAGCACCGAGTACCCGCTGTACAACGTGACCGGCGTCAATACGCCCGACACCAACGGCTTTACCTGGACGGCCCTGAACCACGACCCCGCCGTGACCACCACCGCTACGGCCCGTATTCGCGCCATCGCTTACGTCAACGGCACCGAAGTCACCAAGCGCTTCCTGAACAAGACGTTCGCCCCCAGTGCCCGCCTGACCATCGTGAAGGCCCCCAAAGACAACCAGGCCGGCATCAATCAGTCCCGCGACTTCACAGTCACGGTCAGCAACACCGGCGCAGGCCCCGCCACCGCCATCCGCCTCAGTGACGTGCTGAAGTCTGGCGACGCCGCGGCCTACAGTGTCACGGCCCCTGCCGGAACCACCGCCAACGCCACCGACGGCTTTGACGCCACCTTCGACCTTGCTGCCGGAGCCAGCCGCACCTTTACGTTGCCGGCTCAGGCCAGCGCCGTCGGCGTCTACTGTGACGTTGCCACCATCGTCAGCTACAACAACGGCGCGTTCGGCACCGTGACTCCCGCCCTGTCCGATCAGGCCTGCCTGACGGTCACGGCTCCCAACCTCGGCATCAGCAAGACGCTGGGCACCCTGGATACCGCCGGCGCCTTTACGCCGATCGCCAGCGGCGTCGTCGTCGGCCCGAACGTGCCCGTCGTGGCCCGCATCACGGTCAGCAACAACGGCAATGCACCCGCCACCAACGTGGTCGTTACCGACTCGCTGGCCAACGCTACGGTTGCTGCCAACTACGCCATTCAGGGCGCTGTCACCGCCGCGCCTCAGGCCGTAGCCGTGACCAAGGCTGGTGACGACGGCTTTACCACAGGAGCATTTACTCTGGCCGCCGGAGCCACCCAAACCTTTACCTTCGCTGCCAGCGGCACCGTCGACGGCGACTACTGCGACCAGGGCACCTTCACGGCCACCAGCAACAACGGCGTGGCCGTCACCGGCGCGTCGGGCATTCCCTGCTTCAAGGTCGCCTCGCCGCTCCTGGCGATCACCAAGGTCAACAACCAGATCGCAGGCCAGCCTGCCCTCAACCAGCTGACGCCCGGCAGCAGCTATCAGAGCGTCATCTCGGTGACCAACTCCGGCTCGGCCACGGCCACCGCCGTGGCCGTCAAGGACTTGCTGGGCAACCTGAACAACGTGTTCATGAACTACGGCAGCGGCAGCTACACCGTCACGGGCACCGCGCAGGCCGGCAGCGTGACCTTTGACGCCGCGACCCGCACGGTCAGCACCGTGCCCGCCACTGTGAACTTGGGCCCCGGTCAGGTGCTGACGCTGACCCTGACGAGCAGTGTTGCCGCTGGCACGCCTCGCGGCAGCTACTGTGACACTGGCAGCTTCACCAGCACCAACGGCGGCACCGGTCAGGCTCAGGCCTGCGTGACCGTCACGTCGTTCATCTCCGAGCAGACCCAGCTCACGGACACGGTTGACCCCATTCGTGCGGGCGACACGGTCGGCACGATCCTGGCGAGCGCCGCCAGCGTCGAGCCGGGCTCCAACGAAGGTGCGCTCAACAACGTCTTCATTTACAACTTCGGTGCCATCGATCCTGTTCAGCAGACCCCGGGCATCTTCAACTTCACCGATTCTCAGGTCTACTACGACCCCACGCCGACCCGTGATCCTCAGACCGGAGCGATCATCACCGACTACCTCAACGGCACCAGCACCCGCTTGACCGTGGGCGCCGGGGCAGGCCAGTACACCGTGAGTGCCGAAACGGGTGTGGGCCAGCAGACCATCACGCTGAACCCAGCCTTCCGTGTCGCGCCCGGCGGCGTGGTGTTTGTGCGTACGCAGGTCACGGCCCCCGCCGGAACTGCCGCCCGCCAGTACCAGGAAACCTTCCGCTGGAACAACACCGCCGAAAGCAGTGGCCAGGCCCAGACCAACTTCAAGGCCGAATCCACCACCGTCGTTCCCTAATCCTCTCAACAGGCCGATGACACGGTGTTGTCGGCCCCTGAAGACCCTCAGGCGGTGCCTGAGGGTCTTCTTTGTTGAGGCTCACCAGTGCGCAACGTCCTTTAGGTCAGGGAACTCAGCCTCAGCCCATGGATGTATACAGCTTCACCCTGGGCGAACTCGCGGACTGACTGAATACCACTTACTGCTCAGGCTGGAGTTTCTCAGAGGAGGGCGTGGGGTGAACCCAGTGTAAGGAGCTGACCAACTTCTTGGAGTGCCTCCGGAGGTGCAGGCTGAAACCTGGGCTGCCTAGCAGGAACTGATGGCCGACGGCGGCGACGTGGAGGAAGACGAGGCCGAGTATTGGTTGGACGTGGAGTTTGTCGAGCCGTGCCCAGAACATAGCTAACACAAACCCGCCGATCAGCGCAGGCCGCTGTAGCGGGTAGGAAAATTCACTTCCGCCACAGCGTGTGGGGATGGGATCACGTTCAGAGGTGAAAGAGAGGTTGGGAGACGGAGCTTCCCCATCCCCCGATGCTGCAACACTTCAGAGACGGCCCAATTGCTCAGTGGGAAACGGTCATCGCTGGTGAACATCACGCCGGGTGAACGACCGCACCGATCACCTGACCTCGTGATCCTCTGGAGGCTGGCCGGATGCGAGTCTTCACACACATTCATTTTTCCTTTATTTTGGTAGCCATGATCCATCCCTGTGGACCTCACCAGCTGACACCCCAGCGACCTTCAGGTGCTTCGCTATAAACGGGGGCCAGGCTGACGGAGCATGAACACTTGCAGGCGCGGTTTGGGGCGCTCAGCCTGGATCATACCCGCCCCGGCTTCATCACTGGGGCGCCGTTTCACGCTGCCGCTGAGCTTGACCCCTTTCTTTCAGAAGCCTACGCCCGCTTCGTCCTCACGCGCCCGCAATCTGGAACTGAAGCGGCCCATGCCCGAGACGTCGTCGTGCAGACGGCCCGAATGGTGCATGGCCTCCTCCTGAAAGATGGACGTCTTGGACACTGCCTGGCCACGGCTCAACTGCTGAGCCGGCTCCTGAACGCTCAAGGCATCTGGAACGCCGTCATCAACGGTGCGTTGGGGGTCACGCTGCCGTCGACCCGGCTGAGTCTGCCCGCCCTTTCCGATCTCCAGGGCACCACGGTCACGGGACACGCCTGGGTGCTCGCCCCGCCCTTCCTGGTGGTGGATGTCAGTGTCCAGCGTCAACCCTGGGATGAGCACCTGCCCCTTCTCCCTCAGGTCGTGCTGAGCGAGCAGCTGGAGCCCGCACACGTGTATGCCGATACGTTGCTGCGAGCGGAAGCGTACGCGGCGTTACGGCGGGAACTGGACCGTCTCCCCACCGTGGCTGACGTTCAGGCCCGGGTGCCCTGGCTGACCAAGGCGCTGCGGCGTCTCCCCATTGGTGGCTTGAGATTTGGAGACGTCCGACTGGACTACCTGCCGCTCTCCGTTCCCCTCGGCCATGCAGAGGAGAGGAGCGAGGAGCGATTGGCAGGCCACTCCGCACAGTCCATCCTTCAGCAGCTCACCAGGCAGGCCCACCCTAGGGCCTGATCACACCAGACCAGCCCAAGCCAATCCCGCCGCCAGACGCGGGCGGCACGAAGGGCGGGTCATCCAGGGCGAGCAAGGCAATGCCCTCACCCACGCATCAGCGCAGGTGAGGGCATTTTTCGGTTGTCCCTTATTGGGCTGGATCGTTCGCGCTTTTCTGCTTTTGGCGTTTCATCCACCCGATGATCAGCCACGCGCACCCAATCAGGAACCCCAAGGGGAGCGTGGCCAGACTGAACCAACTGAGCAGCGCCATGGTATTCAGCAGTGAACCAGCGTCCCATCCCAGGATCAGGCAGGGCCGAACACCGGCGCTGCTGAGGATGCAACCACGGGCGCTAGCCATGCTGGAGGCCAGCAAGACGCTGATGAGCGGCGCGAAGGTGAACAGCACCAGGGCCAGCACGGGCCAGCGACGGCGAAGAGTCATACGCAACCCTACTGCGCTGATGCGTGGGCGCGGGCTTTTTTCTGTATTCGCGGGCAAAGAAACACCCGCCTCAGCCTCGGCTGTGGGCGGGGGCGGTTTTCAGTTCATGTATGGCAGCATGCCCCATGCCAGCCGGTTTCAAGATCACGATTACTCTGGCTGCTGAAGAACTGCGTCGTGCGGAAGCTGCAGCCCAGCGTACCGCCCTGAGCCTTGAAGCGTTCTGTCGCAATGCCGTCCTGAACGCCTGCCGTGATGTCAAACTGGCCCCACCTCAATACAAACCCCACCAGCTTACCCATATCCACAAAAAAGCTGCATCAGAAGACAAAGTCTGGACGGAAGAAGAACTTCGAGAACGTGGCCTTCCCCTTTACTGGAGCCGGGCCTGGGTGGACGATCAATTGGCGCGTGGGCATAGTCACGCCGAAATTGCCATCAATGCAGGGGGGTATCAGGTGATGGCCGTGAGTCGGCACTTGCGTCTCAGCCATGGGATCGTTGGGGTAAAGCAGAAGACGCCTGAACAGCAGCAAGACATTTATGCTCGCATCTCACAAGGGGCGACCCGTGAGCAAATCATGCAGGAGTTCCGGCTGAGTGAGTTTGGGGCTGGAAGATACTTTCAACTGGTTCAGGCCGAGAATGAGTTGCAATTGCGTTTCCGACAAGAGATTGCCCGCTTGGAGTGGCCCGCCACCAAGCCTGAGGTTGCCCAGACGCTCTTCCCAGAAGAAAAACAACGAACCACCAATTGGTTGGCCGTGCGTGTAAAGAAAGGCTGGCTGGTGCGCGTTGAGCAGGGCGTGCACCAGCCCAGTCTTGAATTTTTAGGGTCTGCACAGTTCGTCTCTGATCAGAAATAGTTGTTTTTACGATTTAAGGTGATTTCTGCTGTAGCAGGTTGAGCTCATAGGAACTATGACAATCTGAATGATTAAGGTCGAGCTATGCCCAATTCTCTGCACTATTAACGATTTATTAGCGGATATGAAGTAGTATGCATTCAGCAGTCAGCGAGTGCTTACTGCCCGCCATACCCGGCCAACCAGACGCATCTATCCCTTATCTGGACGGCCCCAAGGAGATCACCATGAAGAACAACACGCAAGGTTTCACCCTGATTGAGTTGCTAATCGTGATCGCTATTATTGGGATCCTGGCCGCCGTGCTGATCCCCAACCTGTTGGGTGCCCGTAAGAGCGCCACTGCCCGTGCAGGACAGGCCCACAACGCCAGCGTCTACAAAGCCGCCATTGCTCGCCTAACCGAGAGCACCACCGAAACCTCTCAGAGCGTTATTGATGATATGAATGTTGATTGCAAAGTAGCTGTCGAAGGCACCTTTCCTGTAGATGATGCACCTGCAGGCGTCGCGACCTGCGCCCTCCTTGCCAATGGCTCCGACGACTTCTTCGTGAACACCACGATGAACGACTCCGGCAATGAAAAGCTGTTTCAGAACGGCAAGGAAGTCACGGCATTCGCTACCACTACTCCCTGATCTAAGTTGAACCCTAGGCCGCCCTTCGGGGCGGTTTTTTTATTGCACACTACTCCACTTAATGGAGTGCTACACGTATTTCGGCAGGTAACCGAGCGGAGACTCGTAACGAGCTCATCTGTCAGGGCGCGTACACTAAGTCTCAATGACAATAAACCCCGTTTAGGGCTTGAAACTCCGTCCTCATCGGAGTTAGCGCTGAATGAGGTTTTTGACCAAGCTGGGCAGAGCTCATGAGCAACCCGGTCTGGGCGGCAGAAAAGCAGAAGAATGACGTTTGAGACGAATTCCAGAGATTCTACGCTCATTACGAGAGAAACAAGCCCTAAACGGGGTAATAAGACAGATTTGCCGTGCCCTAACAGCAGGAATGCCTGTCAATGTGATGAACTTAAACGGGTGCTGACGTTGTTCCACCGTGAGGGCAAGGCCTAAATGTTGTGGCATGGGAAGAAAGCTAGCGTTCCGACTCCCAACGTACCCAACCGCTAGCTATCTCTGACTCTCGTCCACATCACTGAAACATGTGTAGCAATCCACCAGCCACTGCACCCTGGCTTATTGAACTTCATATGCCACGAGGACAGTTGAACCTGAAACCAACTGTGATTAGTAACGCGTAAGAGAAGTGTTAGAGACATCTGGGTAATGTGTTGATTAGCAAAAGCAGGAGGTTCCTGCGGTTGCCCACGCCATACTCGGCCAACCAGACGCATCTATCCCTTATCTGGACGCCCCCTAGGAGAACACCATGAAGAACAATACGCAAGGCTTCACCCTGATTGAGTTGCTAATCGTGATCGCTATTATTGGGATCCTGGCCGCCGTGCTGATCCCCAACCTGTTGGGTGCCCGTAAGAGCGCCACTGCCCGTGCAGGACAGGCCCACAACGCCAGCGTCTACAAAGCCGCTGTCGCCAACTTGGCCAGCGACAACGCGGCAACCTCTCAGAGCGTTATTGATGATATGAATGTTGATTGCAAAGTAGCTGTCGAAGGCACCTATCCTGTAGATGATGCACCCGCAGGCGTCGCGACCTGCGCCCTCCTTGCCAACGGCTCCGACGACTTCTTCGTGAACACCACGATGAACGACTCCGGCAATGAAAAGCTGTTTCAGAACGGCAAGGAAGTCACGGCATTCGCTACCACTACTCCCTGATCTAAGTTGAACCCTAGGCCGCCCTTCGGGGCGGTTTTTCATACTCCGACCAAAGTATTTGGCATGAGGTAACTCATCCTATGAATCAATCCACGCAAGGCTTCACTTTGCTCGAATTACTGGTGGTCATTGCCATCATTGGCATTCTTGCTGCCGTGCTGATTCCCAATCTGCTGAGTGCACGCCAGGTCGCTAAAGAACGTACTGCCCAAATGTTTGCTTCAAACGTGACCCATGTAACTTTCGCTTGGATGGCTGATAGTTCGCACCGTACCGTGGCAGGTTTACCCACAGACTGTAAAGCGCCTACTGAACTGCTCAACGAGAACGGCAGTAGCAGTGGCTATAGCTGGGGAACTCCGCCTGATGTGGTAACCACTTGTGAGATCGGTGCCCGTGCGGACGGCACCTTGAGCGTTAAGGTCATGACCGACCGTGCCACATACGTGAATGGTGCGCCTGAGTAACAGTTCTTAACTTCTCTCTGCCCGCCTCAGCGCGGGCTTTTCTCTTGCCAAGAAAAAGCCCCCTACACGGGGGGCACGCTTGATCAAGCGGTACCATCCACCTGTCCAGCGCAACTCCAGTATGAATTCGGGTCAGGAAGTAGGTCTATCGGATTTCTGATACACCCCCACCGTATGAAAAACCCGCCCAGTGAAGGACGGGGCGCCGCCGCTGGTGGGGAGACATGCTCCCGCCGAAGCGTGGGAAAAGTGTATTGGAGCTGGATGCTGCCCAAGTCCCGGATACGTGAGGCATTGTCAGATTGCTGAGAGGGGATCAGGCGCACGCTGGATTATGCCGAAAGACAAACCCGTGCCGCCCCCGCCACCCGCACCGAAGCCCGACCACATTGGCGGTAGAGGCGGGTAGTCAAAGCCCTCACCTGCGCTCATGCGTGGGCAAGGGCATTTTTACGTTTTGACACGATAGGAGACTGATATGGACGAAGATCTGACCCGTTTTGCAAGCAACGAAATCATCAACTATGTGAACGCGCATCCCGATAGCGCGGATACGGTGAACGGTATTCATCAATGGTGGATCCAGTGGCCGGACGCAGCGGGATCGCTGCAGGTCACTGTAACGGCGCTGGAACAACTCCAGTGGGACGGCCTCATGGAGATGGTTCCGATAGGCGATGGCGGTCGCATCCTCTGGCGGCGGCGCAGAGAGTAACCACAAGCCAATAAAAGGCTGTGGATAGTGTTGATCAGGGAGACTCTGCCGGGCTTCAGGATGTGCTTTCTCTTGCCAACAAATTACCCCCCGATCATGGGGGGCACGGCTCCGCTCCTGTCTCACAGGGCACACGGCTCCTGCCTCAGCGTAAGGAAATGGTAGCCGGGGAGAGAAACAGGAAAAAGCACGACATTGAGCGAGCCTTGAGCGCGAGAAGAACGATGGAACTGGACGCCATTGAAATCCCGGACACGTGAGGGGTTGTCAGTCAGCTGTCGGAGGATCAGGCGCACGCTGAATCATGCCGAAAGACAAGCCAGTGCCGACCCCACCACCCGCACCGAAGCCCGAGAACGATGGCAGCGGGAGGAAGGGCGGATAAGCCAGAGCAACAAAGAAGCCCTCACCTGCGCTGATGCCTGGGCGAGGGCTTTTTTTGGCATGATTCAGCGCCATGTATGGAAACGATCCGTCGAACTAGACCTGATCATGACCCCTGGAAGTCATCAAAATGCACCTGAATTGCTTGACGACATGAGCCTTTTTGGTGGAACTGTGATCTATCGAGGTAGCCTTAAAGCTTCTCGGGCACTTCCCATTCACCGTCAGCGAGTCGATGTGTTGATCGACTGTTTGGCCCAGCCCGCGCACCCCGCAGCCGGGGTGCGCGGGCACTGGGGGAGCAAGCACTGGCGGCGGGGGCAGCTACAGCGACTGAGCTGGACAGGGACTGATGGGCTGTGGGGCAGCTCAATCCAAAGCGTACAGGTCGAGCGTGCCAGTCGCGGCGGAACGCATCGCCAGGCGGCCGCCGCTGGACTCCAGCGTCAGGCTGCCGGCGGCGACGTTCCAGCCGGCTGCGAAAGACTGGTCGACGTCGACGGCGACGCGGGTCTGCGCGCCGCTGGGGGCCGTGAAGGTGCACGTGCCCAGGGCGCGGATCACGAGCGCGCGGTCGGCGTAGATCAGCTCTTGGTAGTTCGAGAGCAACGCCGTGCTGCTCGCCCGCAGCAGCTCGGACACCAGCAGGTCGGCGTGGTCGACCCCGGCACCGGGGGCCAGGATGAACTCGCCGGCCACCAGCTGGGCTGCAGCGTCCGAGACGAGGTCGACCTCACGGGTGCACTGCACGCCGGAGCCCTCGGGCCAGACGCTGCGGGCGGGCATCAGCGAGCCCTGGGGCGGAGCGGCTGGGATGCCCAGTGCGTAGCGCAGGTTCGTGCCGACTACCGTGCTGGCCAGCACCACCGGGCTGACCGTAATGGCCTGCGCGTGCACGCCCGCGCCCTGCGCGGACAGCCCCTTGCCGGACAGTGCCTGCATGGCCATGGTGGCGGCTGCAGCGGGCACGGCGGGACGCACCTCCAGGGCGCGCCCGGCAGCCTCAGCGCGGGTGTGGAAGGCGCTGCTCTCGCCGTCGATGGTGGTGCCCAGCTCGACCGTCCCCGAGATCATCGGGGCGGTGACGGGGGGCACGGGCGGCAGCGGTGGGAGCACCTCTCCGGGTCCTGAACCGCAGGAGGCCAGGGCGAGGGTGAGCGCGGCGGCGGCCAGCTTGAGTGGCGTGCGCGTGCGGATGGAGGGCAGGATCGTCATGCGGTCTCATCCTAGCGGCTGGCCCTCCTCCCTGCCCGGGCGCTGGGGGGTGGGCGCTGGGGGTAGACGCAGCCGCTCCTTACCAGCGCAGCGCCTCAGGTTCGTGCCGCGCCACTCACCCAGCAGGCGCGGGTGGGCGGGGTGGGGTGATCCATCCGGCCTTTGAAAGGGGCTCAGCTGGGCTGCTGGAGCGCGGCCTTTTTGCCTCAGACCTGGCGTAAGTTATCCACAGCGTTACCTTGGGGTGCTGATAAGTGTTGATTGGGGGCATTGGCCCGAGTTTTTGATGCAGTTGCCTTCTGGTTCCAGACACATCCAGCTTCAACTGACAGAGCTCCACATTAGACTGTCTCATGCGCATCCCTTGGTTCTTCACGCTCATGCTTCTTTCCTTAGGGAATTTTGCGGGCGCTCAGACCGACTCCCTGACCCCCGAGCAGCTCGTCAAAATTCTCGACAATTTTGAGAACACCTACTACCAACCCCTAGATCGGCCAGCCCTAGAACGCGCGGCTTCAGGTGGCCTTCACAACATCCCAGCGCTGCTGAACGATGGATTGACTCGGTATTACCCGCCCAATGATCCCCTCCTTAACGTGGATCCCAGGATCAGCCACGGAATCGATTTTGGCCCAGTCACGGGGAACACCGCGTTGACCAACATCACCGGAGTGGCCAGATATAGTCCCGCTTGGCGCAGCGGTCTGCACCCCGGCGATCTGGTTCAGGCTGTCGACGGCCAAGATGTCACCAAACTCAACGCAACTCAGCTGTTCTCTGTTTTAGCAGTGATTCCTGCTCAACACCCCTTCCAGCTGACCGTGAGCCGCAAGGGTGTGACTCAACAGGTCACCCTTCAACGCGAAGTTGTGCCTGCTGTCGTGATGCGCCGGGAGGGCTTACCAGCAGGGGTAGCTTACGTTGCCCTGCCGACGCTGTTTCATCCTGATCTTAGTGATGAACTGCAGCGCACCCTCGTCAGTCTCGTGGCGGCCCGAGTCAATACGGTAGTGCTTGACCTGCGGGACAATAGCGGAGGAACCTTGTCCACTGTTGCTAACGCAGCAGATTTTTTTATGGAACGGATTGATGGTGACATCGTCTATCTCCGATCCCGTGATGGTGGGGACAAACTCTATGCCCGAGCATCCCGGAGTTCAAAAGACTTCCTAGGCCGGGTGGTGATTCTGGTCAATAGATACACCGCGTCCGGTGCAGAGGTCTTGGCCAGCGTCCTGCAACACGCGGGAGCCACAGTTGTCGGTGAACGCACTCCAGGGATGGGGCTTGTCACGGTACCCATTGTGATTCCCAACGGGGCCCGGCTCCTGGTACCTAGCGCGCTCCTGGTCACCCAAGCTGGAGTGATTCAGGGACAGGGTGTAACCCCAAATATTCAAGTGGTGGAACCAGAACGATCCACGGATGGTCGAGAAATTCGCTTTGAGGATGACCCCTTCATTCAAAGGGCTCTCCAAGAGCTAGCTGACCAAACCTGATCAGATCTAGGCCAGCATGAACTTCCAAGGCTGACCTTACCTCTTGCAGTTGATCAGGGAGACTCTGCCGGGCTTCAGGATGTGCTTTCTCGTGCCAACAAATTACCCCCCGATCATGGGTGGCAGGACTCCGCTCCTGTCTCACAGGGCGCTCGGCTCCTGCCTTGGCGTGCGGAGAGTGTAAGTGACTAGCTGGGTAAAGAGCTAGCGCAGCCAAGGCGTCGGCACATCCTCAAAGCCACCAGACAGACCGATAGGGCCATAGTTGCCGGGATCACCTAGCGTCACCGATATTCCCGCATCGCCAGCGTCACCATAATTCGTGGTGGGCTCCCCCGCTGGCGTATCAATCGGTTTGAGGCATATAAGACGCCTAGGTATCGGCCTTGGCGGTCAACAAAGATATTTTAGGTAGGAAGCCACCAACCAATGTTGTCTCCGTTGGGTGCATGGAGACAGGTATTGCTGACTCGTGCAATGTACTTGCCCTGGCTACTGAACAGCTGGCTCATGGGTGGTATAGGAAGTCCACGAGGTTATCTGACAACTTGGGTTTAATTCACGATTAGCCCGCTGATACACGCATTATCAACGGAAGAGTAGTTCTACTTATGCCAGTTATCTCTTCTCCACTTCATCTCCTGCCTGATGGCCTCCCGCTCAAATCGTTGCGAGGCGAGTTCTAAAAACATCAGTTCAGTCTTCCTATGCTGCTCCCTCACACGCTCCAGACGCTCTGCAAATACTTTCTCTTCCTCTGACGGAGGCCACATACCACAGTCAAACACACCCCAATTCATCCTGTGTGGCCTATCCTGAAAGGTTCAGTTCATTTCCTGTACCCGCACAACAGTGAAGGTCAACGGACACGGCTCAGCTTGATGTGGACTAAGGTAGAGCTTGAGGTGCTTATGAGACCTGTAGACCGAGTCTGTGGTGCATTGGCGTCAACTATTTATCACGTGAGGCAACATCCTACGGCCGTCCAAGAAGCGGAAATAGCTCGCCTCCGACGTGCCTTCATCGACCTGTGGGTGGCACTGGAAGTCGGACGAATCTCAGCAAAGCAGGCAGAACCGCAATTTGATGCTCTTGAGCGAGAAATTTTGCGCTGTCGATTTCATGAGAAATCCTCCTCTGCTGCATAACCTCGACTGAGCGCGTATTCCGCACCGTTCTCTGTGGGTCTATTCCTGTGACTCTCGCCCTACCTTGCTCCCCCGTGCAGCATTCTCCAATGCCTCTCGCTGTATGACAGCCGCATCCCGTTGGCTGGTCAGCTCGGTGAGTTCCGCTTGCCTATTGGCATTGTCTTCTTCCAACACTGAAATCCGACTTTCTGCGGTCTGCGCTTCGGCGATCAGTTCACGCTTCTGGGCCGCATGATTTCGTCCAACCCGCTCCAGGGTTCGGATGTATTCGAGTGTCTCAGCAGCCTGACGTTCCAACTGCATCAGCTCACGTTCTCCCCGTTCCTGATCGACTTGCTGTAATTGGGCCGCCGCTTGTGCGCTTACCCCTTCCAACTGGGTGATCTGCTCCAGGGTGCTGGCATACGTCACTGCCGCTTGAATAATGTCTTCCAGGTCTTGGACTTGCTGGCGAACCGACTCGCCCAAGGTCGTGAGCAGATGACCACTGACGTGTTCCAGTGGGGTGGCACGGATCTCGGCTAAGGTGCCTTGGATAATGACGCGCAACTTGGAAGCCGTGTTGATCTGCGTTCGCCCAGAACTGATGATCTCTTTGAGCCGGACTTGATGCTCATGGGCTAAAGTCCCGATCTGAGCCAAGGGAGTCGCACGCTGCTGTTCGATGGTGGAGGCCACGACCCGCCGGAGTGCCTGCGTCACCACCAGCTGTTCGCGTCCTGCGTGGATGATCCCTTCGAGGATGTCGAGTTGAACCAATCCAGCGGCCCCCACGTGTCTGCGGGTGGAGGCAGAGGCAGACCGCTCTGTGCGGGCGTCAACATCATCAGGCAACTGAAGACCATCGGTTGGAACCATATGCCAGTGTAAAGGACGTCCCTCAGCTAGAGGTCGCTCCTCACCCTGCACACCCTCACAGGCCGCCTGAGTCAGTGTCCTCACCAGGAGTATCTTCGGAGAATTGATCTACGGCAGATTCAAGCTTCGAGTCTTGCTCGGCTTGGCGCTGGAAGAAGTGTTCCAGTTCCTGCTGAAGTCGTGCAGAACGCTCCAGCAGTTCTTTCGCTGTTTGCAACACATCTTCGTCGTCTGCCACGCCTCAGCTTAGTGAAACCTGTAAGCGTGAATACCAATCCGCAGGGGGAGACCTGAAGGTGTCCTTTATGATTGCTGATCCGCCCTGGCGTGGGCGGATGCATAGAGCGTGCTCCCTCTCCCCCGGATTCCAGGTCATGCCCGTTATTCGGGATAGGCCAACTTCCAGCCATGCCGAAAGATGCCGAAACTCAATGACGAGAAATGACGAGCTTTCCCGCCCTCACAAAACGGCCAAGAGCGTATGAGTAAGCAGCGCCGCGCCTCTCTGGTCAGCTTGCTTGAGCTTAGGCCCGCGCTGGCCTTGCTGTGGCCTGCCTCGCGCGCACATAGTTTTTCCCTCCCCATAAGTCAGCCCATCTGCGTGCAGAAAGTGTACTGGATGCAACAGTTATCCACAGGGCAACCTTGAGGGTGTGGATAACTCTAACGCCAGATCAAACGAAAGCGTTCCTCACCGTAAAAGTCCAGTAAGGCTGCCCTCATTAGTACCTCCGCAGGCAGCCTCTCCCCTGCCCCATCGGTGAGGCCTAGCAATCGGCGCTGGGTCTGGTAGCCAATCACGAGAGCGTCTCCCAGCGCCTCAGCTGTCGCGCAACGCTGGACACCCCCAGTATTGGTCAGGGTCACTGGCCACACGACCACGGAGAAAAGCGGGCTGGGCGCGGCTTGAAGGTGTTTCATAGGAAATACTGAGGTATGTCCATAGCCCGCTCATTCTACCCGGCAGGGGGCCAGCAGAAGGTGCAGAAGGCCGAAGTTGAGCCGCAGGGGGTGACGCACGGCAAGACCAAAAACCGCTCTGTCCCGCCATGCCTAACGCCCGTTAGTTTTCCTACGCTATCCTTGCCTCATGAACAAAGCAGTGATAGTGGCGGCCTCGCGCACGCCGACAGGCAAGTTTCTGGGGGCGCTGGAATCGGTACGGGCGGTAGAACTGGGGAGCATTACGCTGGCCGATACCCTGCGCCGGGCCGGAATTCCTGCCGAACTGATCGAAGAAGTGATCATGGGTCAGGTCGTGCAGGCAGGCTGCGGGCAAAACCCGGCGCGGCAGGCGGCACTGGCGGCGGGCCTCAGCAACGAGGTGGGGGCGCTGACCATCAACAAAGTGTGCGGCAGCGGCCTGAAAGCAGTGATTTTGGCCGCGCAGAGCATCCGGGCGGGCGACCAATCGGCGGTGCTGGCGGGCGGCATGGAATCCATGAGCAACGCGCCGCACCTGCTGCCGGGCGCACGCAAAGGCTACCGCCTCGGCCACGCGCAGGTGCTGGACGCCAACACCCAGGACGGCCTGTGGTGCTCCATCAACGACGAGGGCATGGGCCTGACCGGAGAGCGCGTAGCCGACAAATACGCCATTACGCGCGACGAGCAGGACGCCTACGCCACTGCCAGCCACCAGAAAGCCATTGCCGCGCAGGGGGCCGGACGCTTTGCCGAAGAAATCGTGCCCGTGACTGTGAAGGGCCGCAAGAGTGACTCCATTGTAGACGCCGATGAAGGCCCCCGCTCCGATACGAATGCCGAAACGTTGGGCCGCCTGAAGCCCGCGTTTCGCAAAGACGGTTCGGTCACGGCAGGCAACGCCCCCGGCCTGAACGACGGCGCGGCCAGCCTGCTGGTCATGAGTGAAGACGCCGCCGCCACGCATGGGCTGAAGCCTCTGGCCGAAATCACTGGGTATGCGACAGGCGGAATGGCCCCCGAATGGGTGATGATGACGCCTGTGCCCGCCACGCAAAAACTGCTGAAGAATCTGGGCATGGGCGTGGGCGATGTGGATTTGTGGGAACTGAACGAGGCCTTCAGCGTGCAGAGCCTCGCCGTGAGCCGGGAACTGGGCCTTGACCCCGCCCGCGTGAACGTGAACGGCGGCGCGGTGGCACTGGGCCACCCGATTGGCGCAAGTGGCGCACGCATTCTGGTCACGTTGCTGCACGCACTGAAGGCGCAGGACAAGGAAACGGGCGTGGCGACCCTGTGCATGGGCGGCGGCAATGGGCTGGCATTGGCGGTTCGGCGGGTGTAGGGGCAAGTCGAAGGGTCTAAGGTGCTGGGGCGGTGGATTTTTGGGTGGACAGAGCGATCAGAAAGAGTGTCCCATACTGCCTTTGCCTTTTTTAGACCATTCGACCCTTGACCCTTAGACCTTCCCGCCCCGTAAACTCCAGTTATGACCGCTCCCACCCTCTGGATCATCCAAAGCCGCTACCTCAAAACAGGCGACGAACTGGCCGCCGTAACGCCGCTACACCGCGCTTGGTTGGATCAGCACTATGTCAGTGGGCTGTTTCTGGTGTCGGGCCGGATGCTGGACGGCACAGGCGGAATCTTGCTGGCCCATGCCGACAATCAGGCGCAACTGGAAGATGTGTTCAAGGATGATCCATTTGTAATCAATGGGTGCAGCGAATACAGCTACACGCCGTTTACACCCGTGAAGCGCGGTAAGGCGCTGGAATTGGACGGGGTAGCGTTGGTGGAATAGAGAAAGTCTAAAGGGTCTACGAAATTCAAAGGCGATGCTAGACGCTCTAGTCGCCCAAAAACCCACCGCCCCAGCACCTTAGACCCTTAGACAACCCACAAGGAGCCATGGAATGAAATTCGGAGTCGTAGGCGCAGGACAGATGGGCGCGGGCATTGCACAGGTGGCCGCGCAAAGTGGCTTTAGCGTCATCGTGCAGGATGTCAAACCAGAGTTTCTGGAACGTGGACGGGCCACCATTCAAAAAAGCTTGGCTAAGCTGCACGAAAAAGGCAAGTTGACCGAAACGCCCGACGAAATTATGGGCCGCATCCGCTTCAGCACCGATCTGACCGATTTTGCAGACAGCGATCTGGTGGTGGAAGCCATCGTGGAAAACGAGGCCATCAAAGCCGAATTGTTCCGCACGTTGGGGGGCATCGTGAAGGCAGAAGGCATTTTAGCCAGCAATACCAGCAGCATTCCTATTACGGCCCTCGCCAGTGTATCAGGCCGCCCTACACAGTTTATCGGGATGCACTTTATGAATCCGGTGCCCTTGATGGCGCTTGTAGAAGTCATTCGCGGCCACAGCACCAGCGATGAAACGGCGCAAAAAGTCATTCAGACCGCCGAACAGATGGGCAAAACACCGCTGACCTGCAATGATTTCCCCGGTTTCGTATCCAACCGAATCCTGATGCCCATGCTGAACGAAGCTATTCAGTGTGTGATGGAGGGCGTGGCCGAACCGGAGGCTATTGACGGCATCATGAAACTGGGCATGAATCACCCGATGGGGCCGCTGACTCTGGCCGATTTTATTGGGCTGGATACCTGCCTTGCCATTATGGAAGTGCTGCATAAAGGGCTAGGCGACGACAAATACCGGCCTTCACCGCTGCTGAGAAAGATGGTGCAGGCGGGGCTGTTGGGGCGCAAAAGCGGAGAAGGATTCTATAAGTATTAGTCTCTGCTTTTACCGCCCCTGACCGTGATATTCGGCGTTGGGCAAGAATCCCAGTGCGCCGCTGACTCGGTTGGTCAGGTTGAACATACCGATCACCTGTACGAGTTCCAAAGTCTGCTGATCGCTGAGGCCCACGTCGCGCAGTGTTTGTAAGTCGGCTTCGGTCACCTCTGCCGGATGCAGAGTCAGGCGCTCGGCGTAGGCGCACAGGGCGGCCCTGCGGGGGCTGAGGCTGGCATGTCGCCAGTTCACGGCCACAAGGTCTGCCGTGTGGGGGTTCTCGCCCGCTTGCCGCAAGAATTCGCGTAGGGCCGCCCCGTGCGACACCGCGCAGTAAATACAGCGGTTCGCGCCGCTGACCACCACCGCCACCATCTCGCGCTCCAGCGGCGTCAGAAAGCCTTCCTTGTTCAGCAGCAGGTTGAAGTAACCCCACCACGCCAAGAACTGCTCGCCGTTGAGGGCCTGAGCGCGGAACACGTTGGGCACGAATCCGACGTTGGCCTCCGCTTTGCTCCACAGCTTCCGCACGCCTTCCGGCACGTCAGCTTCAGTGGGCACGGCAAGCCATGAAATTTGGTTGTGGGTGGAATCGGTTGGAGTCATGGGTCTAGGGTAGCGCGGGAAACCTAACGGGCGTTAGGCATGGCGGGACAGGTCAGAACTCCATCCAGACGCGTCCACCAAAACCGCCCCGTGCATCCGCTTTGGCAGCCCGCTTTGCCTCCAATTCCTGGGGTGTCAGGCCGTGCAGGGCGGCCAGAGTGTGCAAGACCTCCAGCACGTCGGCCAATTCCTCCGGGTCATGCGCTGCCAGATATTCCGCCACTTCCTCATTCAACTTGGCTTGCAGGGCAACTGCATACTCGTCTGCGTCCAAAACTCGCGCCACTGCGCCCGCGCCCACCAATGCCGGGATACTGTCTCTGACCAATTTGCCCACCCCGGCAATCTATCCCGCCTATACCCTGTCCCACCTGCACAACAAAGCTGGCCCCGGCTGCGTGGTAGCCTCACGCTATGTTTGAGGCGCTGGGCAACAAGTTACAGGACATCCTTGACCGGGTGGGCCGCGAGAGCAAACTCACCGACACGCAGGTGAAGGCCGCCATGCGCGAGATTCGGATGGCACTGCTGGAAGCCGACGTGAACTTTACGGTGGCCAAAGATTTTGTGGCCCGCGTGAGCGAAAAGGCCGTGGGCCAGGACGTGCTGGGCAGCCTGAACGCGGGCCAGACCATCGTGAAGATGGTGCACGACGAACTGATCGAGACGCTGGGCGGGCAAGCGGCACAGCCGACCCTGAAAACCGAAGGCAACGTGTGGTTCATGGTGGGCCTGCAAGGAGCGGGCAAGACGACCAGCACGGGCAAACTGGCCGCCCACTACAAGGCTAAAGGCCGCCGCGTGCTGCTGGTGGCCGCCGATACCCAGCGCCCCGCCGCCCGCGACCAATTGGAAGTGCTGGCAAAACAGGTGGGCGTGCCCGTGCTGAAGGTGGCCGACGGCGAAACCCCCCAGCAGACGCGGGCCCGGCTGGACGCTCACCTCAAAGAAGATTTCCGTGATCTGGTGATCGTGGATACGGCGGGCCGCCTGCAAATAGACGCCGCGCTGATGGATCAGTTGGCCGACCTGCAAAGCCAGTTGCAGCCCAGCGAAACGCTGCTGGTGGTGGACGCCATGACGGGGCAGGAAGCCCTGAACGTGGCCCAAACCTTCGATGCCCGCGTGAATCTGTCGGGTCTGATCATCACCAAGATGGACGGCGATGCACGCGGCGGCGCGGCTCTAAGTGCCCGCAGCGTCACTGGAAAGCCGATTTATTTTTCAGGCACCAGCGAAAAGCTGACCGGACTGGAGCCGTTTTACCCAGACCGCGTGGCGGGCCGAATCCTCGGCATGGGCGACATGCTGGGCCTGATCGAACGTGCCCAGCAGGCCGACCTGAAAGCGATGGAGGTCAAAAAACCCGGCGACTTCGATCTGGAAGACCTGCTGGTACAACTGCGCCAGATTCGCAAGATGGGGCCGTTGGGCGACCTGCTGAAGCTCATTCCCGGCATGAGCCGCGCCCTGCCCGAAGGCTTCAATGTCGACGAGGCGCAGATTCAGCGCATTGACGCCATGATCAGTTCGATGACCCTGAAAGAGAGGCGCAATCCCAAGATCATTGACGGCAAACGCCGCAAGCGCATCGCAGCGGGCAGCGGCCATACCGTGCAGGACATCAACCGGATTCTGAAAATGCACGAGCAGATGAAGGACATGATGAAGATGCTGGGCCGCATGAGTGGCCCCGGCGGAAAAGGCCCAGGCAGAGGTGGATTCCCCCAAAAAATGCCGCCCATGCCGCGCAATCTCAAACGCTGAGGGTCTAGCCCTATTCGATAGCCCTTCCGCCTAGATTTGACAGAACTACCCACCATACGTATACTCATTCCCGCTGCCACACGTAGCCCAACACGGGCAGCGGGAACAGAGAAGGGATGTTAGCTCAATTGGTAGAGCAGCTGACTTTTAATCAGCGGGTTGTAGGTTCAAGTCCTACACATCCCACCACAAAAAGACCCGCGCTAGGCGGGTCTTTCATTTATCACAGCTCGTTATCACAGCTTTGTTGTTGCAGGAGTGGGGAAGGCAGGTCGAATTGCCTTCCCCACTTCGCTCAGTCCAGCACGTCTATTCCTACGGCCCGTACCCTTGCCCGCACGTCGCGCACGCCTTCGCCCGTCACCCGTATCACAAATCGTCGGCGGCCTGCTCCGATGTTTTCATGTTCAGCGTCTTTGTGGTAGGTGGCCACACTGATGATGTTGCTGGGCTGAATGGCCTGGGTGGCCCGCGCAAGGCTGCCGGGCACGTCGGGCATATCGAGCGTCAGGCGTTTGCCGCCTTCACGCAGGCCCATGATGTTGGTAAAGGCCCGCAGCACATCGGTGATGGTGATGATGCCGCACAGTTGCCCAAAGTCGTCGAGGACAGGCAGGCCGCCCACGGCATGTTCCTGCATCCGCAGGGCCGCGTCCTCCATGTATTCGCTCTCTGAGGCGGTGATGACGGGGCGGGCCATCATTTCGGCCACCGTCAGTTTGCTCAGCAGGTAATTCAGCTCCCACACACTGAGGGTCGTGGCCTTGCTGGGCACGGCGTCCTTCAGGTCTTTGCGGGTGGTGATGCCGACCAGTTGGCCGTCCTGCATCACAGGCAGTCGCCGGAAGCCACGTTCCTTCAAAATCTTGAGGGCGTCCATCACGGGGGTATCGGGCATCACAGTGATGGGGTCAGGGGTCATCCAGTCGCGTACCAGCATAAGAACCAGTTTACGTTGCCCAGAGCCGTCAGAGAGACGTTCCTGGTCTGACGCCTCTCTGACGGGAGATGTGAACCGGCTACGGCGGCCTTCATTCGGCTCAGAAATGAGCATGATACGGTGCAAATCATGAAGCTTTCCGCCAAATCGTTCCTGTCCCCCAAAGCACTGGCCCCAGTCGCTATCGTCGCCGCCTTCGGTCTCGGTACGCTCGCGCCACACGCCCAGACCACTCCCCAGAAAATCGGCTTTGTAGACGTGCAAAAGCTGCTGACCTCTCATCCCTCCAACCCTGAAATCGAGAAAATTCAGAAGGCGGCTGACACTGAACTCGGTGGGATTAACAAGCAGATTCAGGCCATTGACGCCAAAGGTTCGCAGGCCACCGCCGCCGACAAGCAGAGCCGTGAAACACTCGTCAAGACCGGTCAGGCCAAGGCCGCCGAGTATGACAAGCAACTGGCTCCCAAAGTTGCTGTTGTGGAAACTGCCGTTGACGCCGCCATCGACAAAGTAGCCAAGGCCAACGGCTTCGGCGTGGTCATGGATCGCAACGTTGCCAAGAACAGTGGTCTGGTGGTCTACGCCGACCCCGCCGCCGAGATGACCGACGCCACCGTCAAGGCGCTGAAGCCCTGAGCCAGCAGCCCTGATCCTGCGGGGTCAGCCTGCCCACCCCCGCATCAGGCGGGGGTTGTTCTTTGCGCCCGCCTTCCCTTCTCCAGAGGTACACATGAATCCTAAACTGACTCTGCTTCTTCTCCCTTTTGCCCTGATGGTCACAGTGCCGCACGCCCAACAGTCCCGTTCACGGGTGGGCTTCGTTAACGTACAGGCCGCTGTAAAGGCCATGCCCAACAGCGCCACCTACCTGAAACTCAATACCAATGTGACGGCTGATCTGGCCGCCCGAACCAAAAGTATTCAGGCGTTGGCGGTCAAGGCCGCCGCGTCCCGCAAAGCCGCCGATCAGCAGGCATTGGTTAAGGCGCAGCAGGCTTTCCGAACCACCCAGAACGGCTACCAATCGCGCCTGAATACGGCCTTTGCACCGCTGGCAACCAAGTTGAACGCGACGGTCGCCAAGGTCGCCAAAACCAGTGGATTTACCGTGGTACTCGACCAGAGTATCGCCGCCAAAACGGGCCTTGTGGTCTACGCCAACTCGCAGACCACCGACCTGACGCCAGCTGTCATCAAAGCACTGAAATAAGGTGACCCGCAGAGAAGGCCCGGCCCAAGTGTCGGGTCTTTTTTGCTGAATGCCAGAGCAGGAGTCGGGTGGACTTGAGGCGGCGGTCAGGGAAGCGGTTGACTCTCGCCACCCAAAATGGCCCGTAGCCCGGCCAGGCAGTCATCGCGGTAGGCCTGCAAATCGGGTTCGGGGTCGGCCAGAAAGCGCACGCTCAGGCCTTCGACCAGCGCCCGCAATTGCCGCGCCCGCCGCTCTGCGCCTTCCTCTCCAGCCAGCCGCGCCAGTTCCAGATCCAGCGTCAGGGTGTCTTGCAGGGAATCCCGCTGCACCGCCATCAGAGCCGGGTCGCGGGTGGCCGCCGCCAAAAAGTCCAGCGACACGGTGTAGAAGCGCCGGGTGTTCTGCACGCCGTAAAACTGGTTTTCCACAAAGGCGGTCAGCTTGGCTTCGGGTGTTTGGGCCTGGCGCAGGGCACGCCGCGTGGCGACGCCTATGGTGCGCGTAAACCGCCTCATCACGGCGGCTAGCAGTCCGGCGCGGCTGCCGAAGTGATAGACCAGCGTGCCCCGGCTCACGCCTGCATGAGCGGCAATATCGGCCAACGTGACCCCCGCATAGCCGCGCTCATAGATGGCCAGATACGCGGCCTTTTCCAGCGCCGAACGCCGTGCCCGGTCTTGAATAGGGTTGACGGTGCGGGCCACGCGGCTTATTTCGTCCCGTAAATCCGGTCTCCGGCGTCGCCCAGCCCCGGCACGATATAGCCGTGATCGTTCAGGCGCGGGTCGACAGCGGCCACCACGATGTCTACCTCCGGGTGGTCGCGCTGAATAACCGCAATGCCTTCGGGCGCGGCCAGAATGCACATCAGCTTAATGGTCTGCGCCCCCGCTTCCTTAAGGAACCCGATGGCGGCGCTGGCACTGCCACCAGTCGCCAACATCGGATCAGTGAGGAACACGCGGCGCTCCGCAATGTCGGTGGGCAGTTTGTTGTAATAGGCCACCGGTTGCAGCGTGGTGGGGTCGCGGTACAGGCCGATATGCCCCACTTTGGCAGCGGGTACAAGCTGCACGATAGCGTCGGTCATGACCAATCCGGCCCGCAAGATAGCCACCAATGCCAGCTTTTTGCCGCTCAGCATCGGGAATTCGCCCTCTTCTATGGGCGTGTGCAGGCGCGTGGGCACGGTTTCCAGGTCGCGCATGGCCTCGTAGGCCAGCAGCAGGCTCAGTTCGGCAGCCAGTTCCCGAAATTCCTTGACGCCCGTCTGTACGTCGCGCATCAGAGAAAGTTTGTGCTGCACCAGCGGATGAGAAACGACTGTGACCATGCCGATACGATAGCGCCGCTGAGAGTGGGGTTGTGGGCTGTAGGAAGTAGGTTGTAGGCTTTTGCACCCTCCCTATCACCTACACCCCACGTTCTAGACCCTCTTTAGAAGCTGCTGTCCCCACCCACCCGCACGCCCTGATAGTAGGCATAAGCTGCCGAGTAGCACGCGGGGCGCTTGTACCAGCTCTTGGCCGCGCAGATGATATTCATGTTCGTCTGGAAAACCTCGTCGCTGGTCAGGCGGTTGGCCGAGGTGCGCTCGTAGACCTTCAGGTTGCGGTAGGCGAAGTCGTGTACGTTGCAGGCGGGCCGGAAATCTTCGCGGTAGCCGAGGCCAAGGCCGTCGGGCGCAGAGCAGCCGTCGCGTCCCCAATCTAGGTAGGAGTAGGACTGCGCAGTGAAAGCATGGGTGGCGTACTGCACGTTGTAATTCCCCACGCTGCCCCAGCCCGTGCGCTTGATGTAGGCGAGGCGGTCACTCGCAACGTCAAGTCCTGTCAGGGCGGGTGCGGTGGGCAAACTCAGTTGCGTGGGTTTCTCGCCGTAGGCCTGCTGAAGCGCGTCTATCAGGCCCGGATCGTTGCCGTAGCGGGCCAGAATCGCCTGACTCTCTGCGTCCTGCAACTCTGGGCGGCTGGCATAGTCGCCGAGGCTGGCGGGCGTGGTGGCCTGTGTACAGGCAGCCAAGGTCAGGGTCAGGGCAGCGGCGGCAAACGGCATCAGCTTGGAAGGCAGCATAAAACTCCTTGTGCAGTGCGGGGTCGGCCAGCGAAGGCCGGGGCGAATTGGAATGGCCTGCCTAGTCTAACCATAAAGTTGTCAGGGGGATGCAACCCCGCAGAAGGGATCGTCTAAGGGGCCAAAGGTCTGGGGTCTAAGGAAAGGCACTCGCGTTGCTCACTCACCCCTCCCCTGCGGAGCTTTGCAAGCCAAGGGTGAAGGAGTTGAATTACACAACCAAAAACGCCGCCCATCCCCATCAGGACAGGCGGCGCTTCAGCTTTTGATCTTTACTTCTTGGCAGCCTCGATCAATGCGGGAACGATCTGATTCACGTCGCCCACAATGCCGTAATCAGCCACCTTGAAAATCGGGGCTTCGGCGTCCTTGTTGATCGCCACGATGAATTTGCTTTTGCCCATGCCGCTGAGGTGCTGCACGGCTCCGCTAACGCCCAGCGCAATGTAGGCTTTGGGCTGCACGGTTTTCCCGGTCTGGCCCACCTGTTCGGCGTAGGGCCGCCAACCTGCGTCCACCACGGCACGGGTCGCGCCCACCCCTGCACCGATGCGGTCTGCAAGGCCTTCTACGTAGGTGGCAAAGTTGTCGGGGCTGCCCACGCCGCGCCCGCCCGTCACGATCACGTCGGCCTCGGTGAGGGCCACACGGCTGGTTTTTTCCACGCTGCGGCCTGTGATCTGGGTACGGGCAGCTGGCAATTCCAGTTCCACGTCGTACTGCTCGCCAGCGGCGGCGCCAGTGCTAGTAGCAGGGGCGGCAGGCGCAAACGATCCGGGCTTCACGGTCACGATGACGGTGGGGGCACTGGCCTCAACGGTTTCGGTCACGCGGGCCAGGTAGGTGTAACGCTGCGCCTGCACGGTCTCGCCATTCACGCTGAGGCTGGTGGCATCTTCCAAATACGGCGCGTCCAGTTTGACGGCCACACGGGGAGCATATTCGCGTCCGCTGCGGCTTCCACCGATCAGCACGAGGCTGGCTTCCCCTTCCTGCGCGATCTGCGCGGCGGCGGCGGCCCACACTTCGGGGTTGTAGGCGGCGAGCGCGGCGCTGTCTCCCACCAACACCTGCTCGGCATACTGCGCGGCTTCGGTGGCAACAGCGGCTACATTTTGCCCCAGCACCAGCAGTGTTATGGGGCCTTCTCCGCCCGCGTTCTGGGCAGCGGCCACCATTTCCAGCGTGGCCTTGGTCAGCTTGCCACTTGCATGTTCAGCAACGATCAGTTTCATGGTCAGTTCTCCTTTAGGGCCGTTACGCCAGAACCTTGGCTTCGTTTCGCAGCAAGTCCAGCAGTTGCTCGGCGGCGGCCTGCGGGTCTTTGCCGTCTATCACGCGGTTCATACGGGCACGGGTCTGAATTTCGGCATTCACCACGCGCACGGTGTTGGCCGCGCCATACGTATCCAGCGTGTCTTTCCGCAGCTCCTTGCGCTTGGCCTTCATGATGTTGGGCAGCGTGGGGTAACGCGGCTCGTTCAGGCCTTGCTGCGTGGTCACCACGGCGGGCAGCGGGGCGCTGAAACTCTCGTTGCCGTCGTCCACATCGTGCCGACCGCTGATGCTCTCGCCCTCAATCTTCAGCTCGTTCGTCCATGTCAGTTGGGGCCAGCCGAGACGTTCGGCGGTGGCCGCCCCCAGCGCCTGAGAATCCCAGTCGGCTTCCTGCCCGCCCACCAGAATCAGCGTGGCATTCTCGGCCTGCGCGATCTGGGCCACCACCCGGCTGAGGCTCACAGCGTCCAGCTTCTCATCGGTTTCTACGTGAATGGCGCGGTCTACACCCATCGCCAGCGCCGTTCGCAGGGCGTCTTCGTTGCGCTTGGGGCCAATCGCCAGCGCCGTAATCATCTCGATATTCGCGCCGCCCTCGCGCAGGCGCAGGGCTTCTTCCACGCCGTATTCGTCCATGCCGTCAATCACGAGGGTCGTACCTTCAAGGTCGACCGCGCTGCCAGAGACTTTGACGCGGGCTTCGGCATCCGGAACTTGCCGGACAAGGGTCAGAATATTCATCGGTTCTCCTGTATGGATCACTTGGGGAAATGCTGCCGGGGGCAGCGGTGTTCAGAACTCCAGAGACGAGGCTACATCATGGCAAATTAGACTGGGTTCAAGTTTAGCAGAGCCCGCAGTCTGAAGTGACTGACAAGGGATCGTCAATATTACGGGTGTCCCGACAGGGCAGATGCCAATTTTAATGGATTGGTTCACCTGGCTTAGCCCGGCAATCGCCCCAGCACATGCCGTGCTCTGGGCAATTTCTGATCACGCTGTCCCTCGAATTCATACGGCTCGTTCATCAGAAACCAGTACAAGTCGTGCAGGGTGGTCATGGCAAGGTAGGCACGGTAACGGGTCAGGGTGGCGGGCGCGTGGTCGGGCAGGAAGGTCAGGGCGGCGTCCAGACTTTCATCGGGCGGCAGCAAATCCAGCGTGCCCGTTTTCAGCAGGGCCAGATCGCGCAGGGGATCGTCCCAGCCCGCTTTCGTCCAGTCTATGACCAGCACTTCGGGTTGGCCTGTTGCCGCTAAACCAGACCCAATCAAAATGTTGTCGTGCCACATGTCCAGATGGCAAAACGCGGCGGGTTGATCCAGCAGGCCGTTTTCAAGCGGGATTTCTACGGCATCGAACAGATCGTCCAGCGGATAGGCGGCCAGCGCACTGCGGAATCGGCGCAGGCGTTCGCGAACGCGGCGCAGATCGACCCGTCCGGCGCGTTCCCCATGCAGCGCCCCGATAATTTCGCGCAGGCGGGGGAGGGCGCGGGGCACATCGGCAGCCGTCAGGGGACGCCCCGCGAACCGCCGCATGATCAGTGCCTCCACGCCGTCGGCTTCCACGGCGTCCAGCACCCACGCGCCCATGTCGGCGCGGCGCATATTGTCTGCCTCCAGGCGGTGTTCGCCCTGATGATTGCGGTACACCTTCACCACCGTTTGACCGTCAGGCGTGGCATACACGCGGCTCTGCATTCCGGCGTCCATTGGGGTCAGGCGGCCAAAGCGGGCTTCTAATACGGGGAACCGGTGGCTGGTGGCCTCGTTGCTTGCGTCGGCGTCAGTGTTCGGATTCGGGCGCAGGGTCATGGGTTCAGGCCCGCTAGGCTAGAGCGATTGGGCTGCTGGTAGGCAGGCTCTGATGCCAAGCCAGACAGAAAACCCGCCGTCTGTCTCTCTGTGAGGCAGAACGGACGCCCATATCTGGTACAGCTCCGCAGGAGAGGACGCCTGCCATCCATCGCCGTACGCCTGCTTCTGTTCCTACTCGTACCACTCGGTTTCGTCTGCGACTGGGCGGGATTTTTCTTCACTGCGGCAGCTTCTCCAGCACCGTCAGCAGGCGGGCGTCCAGACCCTTTCCGGCTTGCCCACGCAGGCGCTCCAGGTCGCCCACACGCACATAAGCGTTGGCAACGGCCAAGATTCGGGCATACAGTGGAATATCTTCGCCCGTCAGCTTGTCGGGTTCGCCCTGCCCATCCCAGCGTTCGTGGTGGTGCCGGATGGCCTTTTGCGCCTCGGCCAGATGCGGCACGCCGTGAAGGAAATTGGCCCCCACCATCGCGTGGCCCTGTTCGCCGTGAATCTTGCCCAGATCGTGCAGGGTGGCGGCGTACCAGAGTTCTTCGAGTTCGCGCTCGACCAGCCCCACAGCGCGGCCCAATTTCAGGCTCACGTCGGCCACAGCCTGTGCGTGTCCCAGAGCATCAAACTCCCGGCTTTCCACGGCTTCCACCAGCGCCGTCGTAATTTGCCGCGCCGCATGCCGCCAGTCGTCGCGGGAATCCAGAATGCCCAGTAGCGGCCCCACCGCAGTGGCCCAGCGCGACACGACTTCCATCTGTGTGGGCGAAACCGGGTCGGCCACCATACGGTCTAACACCAGGGCCCCCAGATTGCGGCCCCGGTCACTCAAGGGGATCACCAGCGTCACAGGCACCTCACGCATCCCGGCATCGTCCAGAATGCCGTGCAGTTCGGGCGGGTTCATCTCGTACAGTTCGCGCGATCCATCGGCCAGCAGGCGGGCACGCATACTGGCCCAGGGGCCGCTGAGCGCGGTGCCGATCAGGGCTTTGGGATAGCCGAAGACGGCCACCACCCGGTCTTGGCCCCGCCGCAACACGGCGAATCCGTGGGTCTGGCCGCCCAGCAGCAGCGCGGCGTGGGCGAGCGCCCCTTCCAGAATGCCTTCGGTGCTGGGGCGGGCCAGCAACTCCGAGAGAATGCGGGTGGCGTCCGGAGCCTCGGCAGAGGGCGTTGTGCCTATCTTCCGGGGTTCCGGGGTGGGCGTCTGCGGCTGGCGTGGGCGTCGGAACACGGTAGCCGCAGTATACCCGCGCTAGGCTGCTTCCGATGACGCACCACTCTTCCCCCCCCTCCCGCCCGGTTGCGGCTGGCCCTGCCCTGCCTCACGCTGCCGTCACAGACGCCGTGAAGCGCGGCTATGCCCGCTATACCCGGCAGTCGGGCGCGTGGCTGAAAGGGTACGAACAGCGGGGCGGGCGCGTATTTTGCGGCGCGGGCTGCTTTGGCTGCTGCAATATGCCCATTCGGGTATCGCTGGCCGAAGCCCTCGTGACTGCGCAGGCCCTGACCGACACGGAGGCCGCCCGCATGGAAGCCCACGCCCGCGCCGTCATTTCTAACGCCCGCAGCGCCCCCGACGACGACACCTACGTAGACCGTCACCGCCGCGAAGTCGGGTATTGCCCCCTGCTGAACCGGGAGACTGGCAGTTGCTCGCGCTACGACGTGCGCCCCACCCGTTGCCGCGACACCTTCAGCGCCCTGCCTGCCCGCTACTGCGCCGCCGAAACGTGGGACGACATGCCCCGCCGCGAGCGCGAGGAATACCGCCGCGAGGTGGCCCGCACCCCCGGCACCGACGGCGAGGTGCATTACATCGCCCCGCTGGAACACCTCAGCGAACCCGTGTGGGCGGCGGCGGCCAAAGCCATGCGCCAGCAGTGGGGGCTGGAGGCCTGGGGAGACTTCTGGGTACTGACCACGCTGGCCCGCGACGCTGCATTCATGGCCCAGATCGGGCGCGGAGATGCACGCGGTGCATGGAAAGTCGCCCAGTCTCGTGGGTTGGCTCACGCTGCTGTGCTGGAGTTTGCGCGGGCCTGATTCTTCTGGCCCTCAGAAGTCTGGGTTTGTGGAGTAGACATAAAGGCAGCATCAACAGGGTGTGCATTGCTCATTCCGGTCTGGATCTGGCTTAGATTTGTGCTGTGCTGCACATCATTTTTCCTGATTGGAGTCTGGGACTTATTGTAGATTCTGTCTCTTTTCTGACGGTGACCTGTCCCGTTTCTAAAGCTGCCGTGACACCGTTCATGAGGGCGGCTCATGTTGGTAGGCGAGGCTACACCCATGAAGAAGATCCTGATGACGGCAGTGGTAGCAGGCATGATGACGGGCGCAGCGGGCGCACAGAGCCTCAGCGGCGTAGAACTCGGCCTGACGGGCGGTTACGCAGGCGGCCTGAGTGGCAGCGTATTTGTACACAGCCCCAACCTGCTCGGCCCAGTGGGCGTGAAGGTCAGCGCCTCGTATACCAACCCCAGCGATTCCATCAACGACAGCAGCGATCTGGGCGTAGGGACGTTCGGCTCTTACAAGGCGTCGGGCGCAGCGACTGAAAACGGGAGCCACGTGACCGTAGGTGTAGACGGCACATACAGCCTGGGCGAGTTGGCCCCCGGCACCGACGCCACCCTGTACGCAGGCGGACGCTACGGCATGTTCAAAGCCACTGAAGACTATGGTGCAACCGGCAGCACCACCTACAGCGCTTCCTCCTTCGGCATCGGCGCGGGCGTCATGGCCAGCTACGCTATTGCAGGCAACCTGAGCATCGTGGGCGACCTCGGCGTCGAGCAGTACTTCAAGTCCACCATCGGCGTGAGCAACAGCAATGGCGCCACCGATTCGTTCACCACCGATGACGCTGGATATGCTGCCATCGACAACCGCTTCGTGCGCCCCGGTACGGTCTTCAAGGCCCGTGTCGGCCTGAAAGTGGCCTACTAAGCTTTAGCTCTGGCGCACTGTTATCTAGCCCCTGTTATTCAGCGTCCCCTGCCTGTTCGGTTGGGGGCGTTTTGCTGCTTCCTGTCAGCAGCAGGCGCAGTTGCTCGAAGGCGGCCACCACACGCGGAAACCCCAGATAGGGCACGCACATCAGTAGCGTTTCGCGCACTTCTGTTTCGGTGGCCCCGGCCCGGAGTGCGCCGCGCAGGTGGGTTCGCAGTTCCGGCGGACTGCCCAATCCCACCAACAGGGTGCAAGCCAACAGTTCCCGCGTTCTCAGGTCGAGGCCCGGACGCTCGTACACGGTGTCGTAGGCAAAGTCCCGAATATAGGCCATGAGGTCGGGGTCGAGGGCGGCCAGGCGGTCTAGAATCCGGCCTTCCTGCTCGCCAAAAATAGTGGCCCGCGCCCAACCTGTACCCTGTGTCGCTGTGGCCTGGGTTGCTGCGAACTGCGCTGGAAAATCCTGGTTTGGATCGTCGTTCATGGGAAGGAGCCTAAAGCATACGGAATCACGGGACACCGGCACCTCATCAACCTGAATACTGGCATGCTTGCCCGGTCTGTGTGCGTTTGCCCTGTGTGTTTGCCTGCCTGTGGCGGGCCGTGTAGCCCAGTGACCACACCATTCTCACGCCCTCTGGCGGCCCCTTCACCGACCCGAAAGATAGCCCGGACGTTTGGCCCGAAAAGCTGCCTGGCACAGTCAAACGCCCCCTGACCGTATGGTAGGGTGGGCCTATGAAGAACACGTTCGCCGTCACCATGACGCTGCTGCTGGCCCTGACGCTGGGCGGCTCTTACGCTGCGTATCAGATCGCCACCACGCCTCACCATGAAGAAACAAAGGCCGAGGGCGGCGCGGGCGACCAGGAAGAACGCGCCGGATCGGTGCCCAGCGAGGAAGCGCCGAGTGCCACGAGTACGGCCACAGGCGCGGCAGGCTCCGCCGAGGCTCAGGGCAATGCCAAAGCCCCCAACCAGGGCGGCGAGCAGGCCGGGCCGAACGGCGCGGTGGCGGGGAGCCAGGGCGCGGCCACGGGCAACCAGGAGAACGGCCAGACCGAAAATAACAGCGCCACCGTTGCCACCACCGAAGGCGCACAGGCCGGAGAAAATACTACCGCCAACGAGGGCAGCGAATCGGGTCGCCCACCCGGCGAAATGTCGTCCACGGGCGCCACCGTGACCACCGAAGCAGGCGATGTGGAAGCGGGACAGGCCAAATTTGTGAGCAGTTGCGCGGCCTGCCACGGCCCACAAGGTGGAGGCGGCATCGGCGCGGCCCTGAACACTGCCGATGGCCCCAAAAGCTGGACGCTGGATCAGTTCAAGCTGACGCTGCGTGAGGGCAAAACCCCTGACCGGGAACTGGCCCCTACCATGCCCCGCTTCTCGCCCGAACAGCTCAGCGACGCAGAAGTGGCCAATATACACGCTTACATCAAGACGCTGAACTGAAGACAGACCAGCCCCACCTGACCCGCCACTCCCGGCGGGTTTTTTGTTGCTGATACAGAAGCCTATGCTGTGAACCGTGAATTCTCGCCTGCTGCTGACCACCTCTCCCCTGCCAAACCTTTGGGACGGCTGGACGGTGCGGCCTGCCAGTGCCGACGCCCTAGCTCACGCGGCGGGCCTGCTGGTTCCCCATGACGGCCAACCCGTGCGCGACGTGCAGCACAGACCGGATCGCTGGGCGCTGCTGACGCTGGTTTCGGGCGCGGTGCGGGGCGGCTTGCCTGTGTTGGCCTGGGGAACGGGCGCGGCACTGGCAGGCCGGGTGCTGGGAGCGGCGATTCAGGCTGGGACAAAGGCAGAAGGCAGGGAAAGCACGGTGGAGGAATGGGCGGCCCTCCCCCGCACCGCCCACGCCGAACGCTGGCTGGGCAGTGCGCCGCTGCTGTGGCGGGCAGGAACCGTGACCGCCTGGGCCGGAGGAACCTTGCCTGACCCGCTGAAACTGGAATTTCTGACCGGACTGAAAACTCCCGGCCCCCGCACGCCTGCCACGCCGCTGGAGAGTATTGGGGGCGAGGCCGCACTCCGCCCACTGCTGGCCGATTTTTATGCGCGGGCACGGGCCGATGCGGTACTTGGCCCCATCTTCGCCGCCCACGTGTCCGGCTGGGAAGCGCACCTGGAGGCCGTCACCGCCTTCTGGGTCACGATGCTGGGGGGGCCGACCCAAGCAGGGGGCCAGCACTGGCGCGGCAACCTGAACCACATCCACGCGCCGCTGGGGGTACGCGGGGTGCATCTGGCCCGCTGGCTGGCCCTGTTTCGCGCCTCCGCCGAAGCCCACCTGCCGTCCGACGCCGCCCAAGTGCTGATTTCACGGGCCGAAGCAATGGGAACGAGGCTGGGGCGAAAGCCGACTGGGGCCAAGCCTTGAATGATGAGTGGGTGGCCTACGATTTCTGGCCCCCTTCCACCGGCTCTGAGTCAACAGGCTGATAGATCAGGAGCATCACGCCCGCGCCGAGGTTTTTGGAAACGGCAAGCTTGAGAGCCAGTCTGTTGCCTTCCGAAAACAACCGTTTGCCGCTGCCCAACACGACAGGAAAAACCATCAGGCGAAGTTCGTCCACGAGACCGTGACGCAGGAGCGTCTGGACAAAGGTGCCGCTACCGTACACGAGCAGGTGGCCGCCTTCCTGCCGTTTGAGTTCCTTCACGGCGGCCACCACGTCCCCTCCGAGGGGCGTCGCGTTCCATTCCAGGGAAGTGAGGGTGGTCGTCGCCACGAACTTCGGCAGGAGGTTCATTCGTTCGCCAAATGCTCCGGTACCCGGCGCCGTAGGCCAATATTGAGCGAAACCCTCGTAGGTTTTTCGGCCCAGCAACAAAGCGCCACTTTCAAAGAGTTCATCATATTTAAACTGGCCGTCGTCTGGGCTGTACTCCTTTTGCCACGAGCTTGATTCCTCGTACACGCCGTCCAGAGTCAGAAATTCAGTCACGATCACTTTCCGCATGGATGCTCCTTTCACATTCCTTCCAGTAAACACCTCCTCCATGTTCGCAGGTCAGCCGTTGGGGTGAGTGGGACATCAGATGAAAGCGGTCAAACCGACATGCAGGGTCAGGCAACAGCACTGTTGGGAGTCTGAGAAGACACAGGCGTCCAGCAGGCCATCACCCCGCACGGGAACTGATCTCATGCTCAGCGCGTACTTTGCTGATATGGCTCCCCTGAATATTCCGTTTCTGAACAAGACCGACAGCACCCTGCCGAGCGGCGTCACGCGGCCCACCTGGGTGGTGCTGGATTTGCAGGGCGCTTACCCGGCGCGGCAGCCTGCCAGCCCACTCGCCGCCCTGCTGAACCGCACCGAAACGCTGGAAGCGCTGCAAGCCCGCGTGGAAAAACTGCGCGGCGCAGAGTGGCTACACGGCGTACTGGTGCGCTTTGGCGGCTTCACGGCGGCTCCGGCCACAGCCCACGCGGTTCGCGGCATTCTGGGACGGCTGGCGCAGGACAAACGGGTGGTGGCCCACCTGCCCCAACTGACGATGACGGCCCTGATCGCGGCCAGCGGCGCACAGGAAATTGCCGCCCCCGAATCGGCAGACGTGATGCTGGGCGGCTTCGCGGTGGAATCCACGTTCCTCGGAGCGTTCCTGAAAAAGCACGGCATAGAGTTCGAGAACCTGCGAATCCGCGAGTACAAGGCCGCGCTGACCCGCTTTTCTCAGGATCATATGGATGAGGCCAACCGCGAACAGTTGGGCGCGTACATCCACGGCATGGAAGGTGCGTGGGCGCGGGATCTGGCCGCCGCACGGGGCGTCACCGAGGAGCGGGCGCGCGGCTGGCTGTCGGGCGACCTGACCTCGGCACAGGGGGCGCTGGATGCGGGCCTGATTACCCGCGTGGCCTATGAAGACGAACTGGTCGGCCCCGGCACCCGTCCGATGGCCGCCGTGCTTGACCTGTTTATGCCCAAAAAACCCAGCAATGCCAAAGCGGGCCGCATTGCCATTATTCCGCTGATCGGCACGATTATTCCGGGCAAGAGTCGGAACAACCCAGTTCCCCTGCCACTCCTGGGCGGCCCGATGGCCGGGTCGGATACGGTCACGGCGGCCCTGAAGCGGGCCAAGCAGGATGACAAGACCAAAGCGATCGTGCTGTACGTGAACAGCGGCGGCGGTTCGGCCCTCGCCTCTGACCTGATCTGGCGTGAGGTGGCGACCAGTGAAAAGCCCGTGGTGGTGGTCATGGACGAGTACGCGGCCAGTGGTGGCTATTACGTGGCGACACACGCCAAGCACATCGTGGCCTCGCCGTACACCCTGACCGGCAGCATCGGCGTGGTCAGTGGCAAGCCTGTACTGAAGGAATTCAACGCCCGCAACGGCCTGAACCCGGAGCGGGTGGGCAATGACCGCGCCCTGATGTATTCGGCGTCACGCCATTACAGCGACGATGAACGCGCCTTGATCGAGCGCGGGATTGGCGAAGTGTATGACCGCTTTGTGTCGCGGGTGGCGCAGGGCCGCAAGCTGACGCCGGAGCGGGTGAACGAACTGGGCCGGGGCCGCATCTGGAGCGGAGTGGACGCCCTAGAACATGGTCTTATTGATGAACTGGGCGACTTGCACACCGGAATCGAGCGAGCCGCAGAACTGGCGGGCCTGCCCTACGACGCGCCGACTTGGAACGCCACGCCCAAGAATCACGGCCCCCTGCCAGAATTTGTGCAGGAAGCCGCGAGTCTGGCCCACAGGGCGGTGACGCTGGACGGCCTGAGCCTGTGGCCGTTTGGTAAGGAGCGGGTGCTGACCTGGTTTGATCAGAATGTGAAAGTGAGGTAGGAAGTGTAGAGACCATCCGGAAATTGGTTACGGTAGCGGGGCAATGACGACTGGCATTCTGAATGGATGCGGTTGACGAACGAGCAATGGGCCATTCTGGCCCCGCTATTACCTCCTCCTCAGAAGCGGACCCGCCGCGGTCGTCCGCGGCGGGGTGACAAAGAGTTGCTCGAAGGCATCCTGTGGGTGCTGCGTACTGGTGCGCAGTGGGAGCGGCTCCCCCGGCCGGACTACCCGCCCAAGTCCACCTGTTTCGAGCGTTTTCAAGAGTGGAATGAGCGCGCCGTGTTCCCAAACGTTCTGGGGCAGCTCTATGAGTTGCTGGAGGAACAGGAATTGCTGGATCTCCGGGAAGCCTTCATTGACGGCACGTTCAGTGCCGCAAAAAAGGGGGCTCGGATGTCGGCCCCACCAAGAGGGGCAAAGGCACCAAAATCATGCTGATGGTGGACGCGAGCGGTCTGCCGCTTGCTGTCCACACGGTCTCAGCTAGCCCCAGTGAAGTGACTCTCGTTCACGACACCTTGGAGGCGTCTTTCGGCTTGGACTTCCCACGCCGGTTGATTGGGGACAAGGCGTACGACAGCGACCCTCTGGATGCAGAACTGGCCACGCTGGGGATTGAAATGATCGCGCCAAATCGCAAGAACCGGAAACACAAAACGCAAGATGGACGACCGCTGCGCCGCTATAAGCGGCGCTGGAAAGTTGAGCGAACCATCGCTTGGTTGCAATCGTTCCGCCGAGTCCGAACCCGCGACGAGCGCAAAGCCCAGAACTTCTTGGGCTTTGTCCAGCTGGCCTGCATCCTCATCCTGCTGCGTCGAATTTCCGGATGACTTCTAGAGGGTGGATCGTAGATCGTGGAAAGAGTCAAACCACGATCTACGATCCACTTTCTGTTTAGCGCGTTCTACTGCCCGCTGACCGCTTCCTCATACGCCGAAATCTGGCCCCGAATCACATCCAAGCTGCCTTCCCAGAACTCCGGCGCGTGCAGATCTATTCCGAATCCGGCGGCGAGGGCGCGGGCGTCGGCCTGACCTGTGCTTGCCAATAGGGCGTCGTAGCGGGCCTGAAACTCGGCTTCCTGTCCCCCCGCCCGCGCCTGCACGTACTGGGCGTACAATCCCAGCCCGAACAGCAGGCCAAAGGTGTAGGGGTAGTTGTAAAAGGATAGGGAGTAGTAATGCGGCTTGACGGCCCACATATAGGGGTGCGGCGTGGCGAGGGCGTCACCGTAGGTTTCGCGCTGCGCCCACACCATCAGGTCGCTGAACTCCTGCGGGGTCAGGTCGCGCTCGGCCCGCTTTTCAAAGACGGCCCGCTCGAACAGGAAACGGGAATGAATGTCTACGACGACCTGCGCGTGGCCCAGCAACTGGGTTTCCAGCACGTACAGACGCTCGGCACCCGTGGCCTGCTCCAGCGCCGCATTCTGAATAATGGTTTCGCAGAAGATGCTGGCGGTTTCGGCGAGCGTCATGGGAGTTTCGCGTTGCAGGGGCGTGCGGCCCGCCTTCAGCATGTTGTGGTAGCCGTGCCCCAGCTCGTGCGCCAGCGTAGACACACTGTCCAGGCTGGGGTCGTGGTTCATCAGAATGCGGCTGTCTGCGCCCTGCCAGCCCATGCAAAACGCCCCGCCGCGTTTGCCGTCGCGGGGGCCAGCGTCAATCCAGTCGCCCTCAAAAGCGCGGGCTGCGTAGTCGCCCAATTTGCCCGAAAAGGCCCGGAACTGGCTTTCCACGAACGCTTTGCCCGCGCTATACGTCCATTCGGTTTCGCTGCGCCCGGTCGGGGCGAACAGATCCCACCAGTCCAGTTTGGGCTTGTCCATGCCCCGCGCTTTGGCCGCAAAGTAGCGCCGGAAATCGGGAAAGGAGCGCACTACGGCGGCCTGCATGGCGTCCAGCGTCTCGCGGTCTATGCCGTGGGTGAGCAGGCTGGGGGCCACCGCGTCAGCAAAGCCCCGGCGGGCAGCCAGCGTGCCTTCCTCGCCCTTGACACCGTTCAGGGCGGCGGCCAGCACCACTTCCGCATCCTGCCAGACGGCAATTTCGGCGTGGTAGGCGTCTTGCCGCACACTGGCGTCGGGGTCGGTGGCCAGCGCTCGCAGGGCCGTTACGGGCAACTTCGTGCCCCGAAAGTCGCCTCTCAGGGTGCTGGTCACGTTGCCGTGCAGCTTGCTCCAGCCACCCGCTCCACTGGGACGCAGGCGGGCCGCCAGATCTTCCTCATCCGGCGACATCTGGTGCTGCGCGTATACCACGGCGCGGCGAATCAGGTGTTCGTGGGCGCGGGCCACTTCGGACTGGGCCAGCAGCGCCTCCACATTCTGCCCGCCCAGCCAGGCCGTGAGGCGCGAACGCAGCGGCCCCAGCGGAAGCGTCAGCATGGTCAGGTCGCCCTGCGCCCGCTGTGCCTCGGCGTCGCGGCTATCGGTGGTCACGAACGCGGTGATGAAGGCCCGCACAGCGGTCAGCCGGAGCGAAAGCTCGTTCAGGCCATTCAGCACAGGCTCCAGCGTTTGCGGCGTGGCGGCGGGGCCAGCCTTCCTGACGCCGATTGAATCGAAGAGAGCTTCAAGCGCCTGCACGTGCCCGCGCAACTCGGTCAGGTCGGCGGCAAAGCGGGGATCGGTCAGGCCGCTGTAAAGGTCGTCGGTGCGCCAGCGGGGCAATTCCGCTGCGGGGGGTTGGGTTTGGGTCATGTGGGGCAGTTTAAAACAGAACATCGGTGGAATCTTGAAGAATCTTATGTTTGGGGCGGGTTCACTCCCTGGTGGCCCCCTCTGCTTCGCAGTTCTGCAAGTCCCACAGAGGCGAGGGCAAAACACCACACTGCGCTCCCCTAACCCGCCCTATCAATATCCGGGAAATGCCCCAGCACCAGCGCCTCTAGCCGCTCTGCCACGTTCACCAGATGGTCGCCCAAGCGTTCCAGATTGCGGGCCATGCGTCCGGCGGTCAGGGCCACCTCGGTGTCTTCGGGGCGCTCCAGCAGGCGGGTCAGGCTGGCCCGCTGCATCTGCTCGTACAGGGCGTCAACTTGCTCGAAGTCCAGCCGCATGACTTCGCGGGCAGCGGGCAAATCCCGTTCGGCAAAGGCGAAAGCCAGCCGCTCCACCATTTCCGAGAGCAGGCGCACCAGCGGCAGGGCGTCTTGCAGGGTGGCGCTGCGGGTGCGGGGGGCCAAGGCCTCCAGATCACGCGCCACCGTAAACGCGTAGTCGCCCACGCGCTCCAGATTGGTCAGGCTGCGGAAGACCAACAGGTGAAAAGCCAGTTCTTCGGCAGACAGGCCCAGTGCAAAGGCGTGCAGGCAAGCGTCCTCTATCTCGCGTTCCAGAGCGTCGGTTTCACGTTCCAGTGTCTTGGCCCGCAGCGTCAGGCCCGCGAATTCGGCCCGGTCGTTGGCGTCGCGCACGGCGTCCAGTTGTTCGAGCGTAATACTGAGCATTCGCAGAAAGCGGCTGGTTACATGCGCGCTGCTTTCTTTGCCGCCATCGATCTTGGTTGTCACGCCGCCCCTGCCGTCATGCTGGCAGTATCGTAGCGGGTTGTGATGTGCGGGTCAGATCATCCAGCCAATCTGGACACACCACCGGGACAGTAAAAACCCCGCCGAGCGTGATGACCGGACGGGGTTGAAACCTATCTGAGGACTGGGGCAATCAGCCGAATCGCCCGGTCACATAGGCTTCGGTGCGCTCGTCGCGGGGGCTGGTAAAAATCTGATCGGTGACGCCGTGTTCCACGAGGTCGCCGTTCAGGAAAAAGCTGGTGGTGCCACTCACGCGGGCGGCCTGATGCATGTTGTGGGTCACGATAATGATGGTCGTGACCTTTTTCAGGTCGCTCATCAGATCTTCGATTTTGGCGGTGCTGGCGGGGTCAAGGGCGCTGGTGGGTTCGTCCATCAGCAGGATTTCGGGTTCCACGGCCAGCGCACGCGCAATGCACAGGCGTTGCTGCTGTCCACCCGACAGGCCAGTGGCAGGCGTCTTCAGGCGGTCTTTGACCTCTTCCCAGAGGGCCGCGCCGCGCAAACTGCGTTCGGCCACTTCCATCAGGCGCTTGCTGTCGCGCATGCCTGCGAGCTTCAGGCCGCTGACCACGTTGTCGAACACACTCATGGTGGGAAAGGGATTGGGCTTCTGAAAGACCATGCCCACGCGGCGGCGCATGTTCACCGGGTCTACGCCGGGGCCGTACACATCTTCGCCGTCCAGCATGATCTTGCCGGTCACGCGGGCGCCGGGGGTCAGGTCATGCATCCGGTTGATGGCCCGCAGGAAGGTGGTTTTGCCGCATCCGCTGGGGCCGATCAGGGCGTTCACGGAGCCGCGCTGGACTTCCAGATGTACGTTTCTGACGGCCTGCTTGGTGCCGTAAAAAATATTGACGTCGTGGGCGGTGAGGATGGGGGCAGCGGTCATGGGGACTCCTTGGAGTGGGGTGTAGGTAGGTTGTGGGGGCAGATCTAAGGGTCTCACGGTCTAGGGTCTAAGGAAGGTCAGAAGACAACCCTTTCCCCCTTACTTGCGCTGGCGGGTGGCGTAGCGGGCGAGCAGGCTGGTGGCGAAAATCAGCAGGATCAGCAGCAAGGCTCCGGCTTTGGCGAGGCGCTGGTTTTCGTCGTAGGCGCTGGTGGCTCCCCGGTAGATTTCGAGGGGGAGCGCACTCATGGGCTTGCTGGGGTCAAAGTTGACGTTGGGGTTCCCGAAGGCTGTAAACAGCAGCGGCGCAGCTTCTCCGGCCACGCGGGCCAGCGCCAGCATGACGCCCGTGATGATGCCCCCGCGGGCCGCAGGCAACACGATTCGCATGATGACCAACCACTGCGGCAGCCCCAGCGCCAGCCCTGCTTCGCGCACGTTCAGGGGTACCAGCTTCAGCACTTCTTCGGTGGTACGAACGACAATGGGAATCATCAGGAAGCCGAGGGCGAGCGCACCCGCCAGCCCGCTGAAGCCGAAGACCAGCACGATCAGGCCGTAAGCCACGAGGCCCATCACGATGGCCGGAATGCCCGCCAGCACGTCGCTGATCATGCGGATGGTGGGCATCAGGGGGTGGCGCGGGTACTCGGCCAGAAAAATGCCGCCTGCCACGCCCACCAGCACACCGATCACGCTGGCCATCGCCAACATCGTGATGCTGCCCATGATGGCGTTCAGCAGGCCGCCGCCCGTTTCGCCTTCCGGGGCCGGGGTTTTGGTAAAAAAGTCGACGTTCAGTGCGCCCACGCCCTCGCGCAGCAGATACAGGAAAATCAGGATCAAGGGCGCGACGACGGCCAGCGTTGCCAGCAAGATAATGCCGCCCATCATGGTGTTCTGGATGCGCCGTGCCGGAGAAAGCTTGGCGTTGGCCTTGGCCGTAGCCGAAAGTGCGGTGCTCATCATTGAATGCCTTTGGGCGTGAGGCGGGCGATGATCAGGCGGGCAACGTAGTTGACAATCACGCTGAGGAAGAACAGGCTGAGGCCGAGGGTAACCACGCTGGAGCGGTGAATGGCCTCCTGCGCGTCTCCGAACTGGTTGGCAATCACAGAGGCCATCGTGCTGGAGCCGCCCCACAAGCTTTTCAGAATTTCCTGACTGTCCCCGATGACCATGGCGACGGCCAACGTTTCACCGAGGGCGCGGCCCAGGGCCAGAATGACGCCGCCCAGGATTCCGGCGCGGGCATACGGCAAGATGGCGCGGCTGATGACTTCCCATTTGGTCGCGCCCAGCGCGTACATGGCTTCGCGCTGGTCGGCGGGCACAAGCCGGATCACGTCGCGGGCCACCGACGCCGTGTAGGGCAAAATCATGACCGTCAGGATGATGATGGCAAGCGCCAAGCCGCGCCCGCCCGCGCCGCTGGGCACGAAGAAGCACTGCAAGTTGGTCTGCTGGCTGGCCCACAATTCGTTACAGCGGGTAATGGTGCCCAAGTTGTCGGGATTCAGGAAGTAGGCGGTTTGCCATTTGGCCAGAAGCGGCGCAATGACGAACAAAGCCCACAGGCCGTATACCACGCTGGGCACGGCGGCCAGCAGTTCGATCAGGTACCCCACCGGATTCGCCAACCACTTGGGCGCGTACTCGGCCACGAACAGCGCACTGGCCACCGCCAACGGCACACTGATCACGAGGGCGATCAGGCTGGTCACGAGGGTGCCGACGATCATGGTGGCCGCGCCGTACGTGCCCGCCACCGGGTTCCAGGTGCGCTCGGTAAAGAAGCTGAAGCCGAAGCGTTGCAGCGCGGGCAATGATTCCTTGCCCAACTGGTACAGGCTCAGCACGAAAATCAGCACGATGATGCTGGCAAGGGCCAAAATCAGGATTTGGAACACGCGGTCTCCCTGACTGGACAGGGCACCACGTGACGGCGGACGGCGGGCAGGTTCAATCATGGCGGCTAGACCCCTCCGGGTCGGTGTGAGGAAACGTCCGGCTCCCTAAATTCAGGTCAGAATTTGAGCTTGAGTCCAGACGAGAAGGCTCCATATGAGAACAGTTCACACGCCTAAAGTCAGGGCCAAGTCAGGGCGTGAAAAACTGGGCATACAAGGCTGGATGGCTCCTCCGTGTGCAGGCACAGCAATGGGCGGCCCCATACGCGAGGCCGCCCCGTGGAAGTTCAGCTGGAGTGGAACAGACCGCTTAGAGCTTCTTGCCGCCGTAGTTGATGGAGTTGACCAACGCCTTGGCCTTGTTCAGCACATTGGTGGGCAACTTGGAGTAGTCCAGAGGCTCGTTGTACTGCTGGCCGGTGGTGATCATCCAGGTCAGCAGGTTCTTGAGCGCCTTGCCCTGCGCTTCGGTGCGGTTGCCGTACTTCTGATCCTGGTAGAAGATGACGTAGGTAAAGCTGGCGATGGGGTAAGCGTCGGCGTTGGCGCTGTTGGTGATGCTGACGCGGGTATCGGCGGGAATAACGACGCCCAGTGCGGCGGCGGCGGCGGGGCCGTTGTCGGCCACCACGAACTTGCCTGCGCGGTTCTGCACGCTGCCGAAGGTCAGTTTGTTCTGCTTGGCGTACACGAGTTCCACGTACCCGATGGCTCCGGGGGTGCTCTTAACGACTCCGGCCACGCCGTCATTGCCGCGTGCGCCCGTACCCACAGGCCACTGAAGGCTGTTGCCCACGCCCACTTTGCTCTTCCACTCGCTGCTGACTTTGGCGAGGTAGTCGGCAAACACGTAGGTGGTGCCGGAGCCGTCGCTGCGGCGGGCCACCGTGATGGGCAGGGGCGGAATGGTGACGCCGGGGTTCAGGGCCGCAATCGACTTGTCTCCCCAGGTTTTGATCTTGCCGAGGTAGATGTCGGCCAAGACCTTGCCCGTAAACTTCAGGGGCGTGGTGACGCCGGGGACGTTGTAGGCGGGCACGACTGCGCCGATGGCGGTGGGGATTTGCAGCAACTTGGCGGGGGCGTCTTTCATGCTCTCGTCGCTCATGGCGTTGTCGCTGGCCCCGAAGTCCACGGTGCGCTCCAGAATCTGCTTCTGGCCTGCGCCGCTGCCCACCGACTGGTAGTTGACGCTGACACTGCTCTTCTCTTTGTACTCGGCAAACATCTTGGAGTACAGGGGGAAGGGGAAGCTCGCGCCCGCGCCTGTGATGCTGCCCTGAGCGGAAGCGGTGCCGAACGACGCGGTTGCAACAAGGGCGAGGCCCAAGAAAGTCTTCTTCATGCCTGACAGCCTGAAGGTGAACTGTCAGGCGGGCGTCACTGGAATGTCAGGGAATGGTCAGGGCGTTGACGCCTTCCCTAATCCCCCCGGTACGCCCTGAGTGTGCCGTTCATAAAAGCCACGTAGAGCGTGCCGTCGGCGGCCAGGGGCGTGGCCTGCACGCCCGTCGTTTCGCGTTGGCTCCAGCGCACTTCTCCGGTTCGCACATCAAGCGCCACCAGTTCGCCCAGTTCCGAAGCCAGAAAAACCAGGCCCGCGCTGATGACCGGACTGGCGGTCACGCGGCCCTCTAAAGTGTGCGCCCACACGTCTTCGCCGTCTGCGAGGCGCAGGGCACGCACCGTCCCGCCCCAGCCCGCCGCGATGACGATGCCGCCGGTCACGAGGCCTGCGGGAGGGGTGGCCGAAATGTGGGTCAGATCGGCGGGCGTCGCTACCACCGATGAGCGGGCGATGGCAGGCGCGGCCCAGATTTCATCTTCCAGATCGTATGTCCAGAGGATAGGGTCAGAGGCCGCCAAGGTAGAGCCACCCGCTGTTGGCCCACCCAGTACCGCCCGCCCGCCCCGAATAGTGAGGTGCAGGGCGTGAATCTCTCCGGGCCAGGTGGCGACGATTAGCGTGGCCTCACCGGGAGCGGTGGGCAGCAGCGCGGGCGTGCCGTGAACCGTGCCGACTTCCACCTTCCACAGCGGGCTTCCGGTGCGGGCGTCCAGGGCATGAAGCCAGCCGTTTTCATCGCACAGCAGGGCCGCGCCTGCCCACACCAGCGGACTGGCCGCCACTGGCCCGCCTGCGCGGTAGGCCCAGGCCAGCTCCCCGGTGCGGGCGTCCAGGGCGTGCAGGTGTCCGTCCCGGCTGGCGGCCAGCACCTTGCCTGCCCAGTGGGTCGGTGCGCCCGTAAATTCGGCGCGGGCCTGGTGCTTCCAGACCTCTGCCCCGTCCGACAGTTGCACGCGGCGCAGGGTTCCGTCCCACGCGCCGTACAGCACATGCCGCCCTATAAACGTGGCGGGCGCGGTCACCTCGTCGCGGGCCGCGTAGGTGGCAAAAGGCCGCCCAGAAGCGTGCGTCAGCACGAGTTGGCCCCCACGGGTGCCCACCGCCACGAGGTCGCCCTCGCCCACCACGGCGGCGGGCCAGGTGACCTCTCCGGGCAGGGCCACACTCCACGCCTCGCGCAGGTTGGCTACGCGGGCGGGGCCGTCGGGGTGTTCTCCGGTGCGGGCGCGGCCTCCCCGGTACTGGCCCCGCGCATGGGCCGTCCACACGTCGCGGCGGGCCAGCGCCCACAGGTGCGCCAACGCCTCGCCACTTTCCGGGCGGTGTTCAGGGCGCTTGGACAAGAGGGCCATCAGCACCCGCGCAATGGCGTCTGGCACGGCAGGATTCAATTCACGTGGGTCTTTGGGAGCCTCGTAGACATGCTGAAACATCACGCTCTGGTCGGAGTCGCCCACGAAAGGCGGACTGCCGCACGCCACCCGGTACAGCACCGCGCCCAGCGCATACAGGTCGCTGCGGGGTTCCACGCCCACGCCTTTGGCCTGTTCGGGGGCCATGTAGGCGGGCGTGCCCAGCGTGACGCCGCTGCGGGTCAGGTGCCGGGTCTGCTCGGTCAACGTGACCAGCCCGAAATCCATGATGCGCGGCAGGCTAGCCCCGTCCAGCAGGATGTTTCCGGGCGTGAGGTCGCGGTGCACGATGCCCTGAGAATGCACGAAATGCAGGGCGCGGGAAGCGAAAGCCGCCGCCGTGAGAAAGCGGGCCAGCGGGCCGGGCGCGTCTTCCAGCGGCCCCAGCGCCGTAATTTGCCCGCCCGTAAACAGCGGCATGGTGAAAAAGGGGCGACCTGTGTCCTCCTCGCCCAGATCGAGAACTGGAACCACGCCGGGATGCGTCAGGCGGGCCAGCGTCCGGACTTCGCGCAGGAACCGCGCCCGGTCAGAGTCAGGCACATGCGCGTGCATCAGCTTCACGGCCACCTCGCGGTCAAGCAGCGCGTCGTGGGCGCGGAACACACGGGCGCTGCCGCCTTCGCCCAAGAGGGCACGCAGGCTGTAGCGGGCGGCGATGGTCGCGCCTATCTCTAACGGCATACTCGTGGGGCCATACGGGAACGAGTGTAGCGCCCGGCGTGCTGGAGCGGGGGCACGGATGAGTCTGAGGGTGAGGGGCTGGGGTTCGTGCGCCCGTAGAATGCAGTCAGCGATGCCCGATACTCTTACACATTGGCTCTCTATAGTGAATTACAAGGCGGAGCCAATCAGTACCGCGCACATAAATACCCTTGATGTCGGGTGGAGTCATGGTCTTCGTGGGGCCGAGGTGATTGATATTTGCTTGGCCGTCTTTGAGCGGGCGCATCGGCATTTGCATACATTGGCACCCGACGCCCATTCCCGGCGTTCGATTCTCTATCTACCGCTGGGCCAAAGCAACGATCTCACCCTTTGGTCAGACGCATTGTGGACGAACTTGGGCGAGGATTCGGAACCACCCAGCCTCTATGTACTCAACGATGCTGCGGCCTTTGATGAGCTTGCAGAGGAGTACCGCCGCCCCGTTCCTCTCCCAATTCCGACATCACTTCCAGTTCAGGCGGTTTACCGCTGCTTCCGATCTGAGGAACATACACGGAGGGAATGGGAGTTTTCTCTAGGGATTTATTTACTCTGACCCCAGACTCAACCCGCCCCACTCCCCACGCTCTACACTCCCCCCATGCCCCCCACCGCCAGCGCCGCGCCCAAATCTGCCGAATGGGACGCCATCGTCATCGGGTCGGGGCCGAATGGCTTGGCCGGAGCGGTCACGCTGGCACGGGCCGGGTGGCGGGTGCTGGTGCTGGAGCGCAACGCCCAACCCGGCGGCGGCCTCAGCAGCGCGGCGCTGACCCTGCCGGGGTTCACGCACGATGTGGGCAGCGCCATTCACCCACTGGGACTGGCCTCGCCCGCCTTTCGGAACTGGCCGCTGCACGCCTTCGGGCTGGACTGGATCACGCCGCCTGCCCCCTTTGGGCATGTGATGGAAGATGGACGGGGCGTGGTGATCGAGCAGAGTTTGGACGCCACCGCCGAGAGCTTGGGCGCGGGGGGGCGAGGCTGGCGCACGCTGTTCGGGCCGATGCTGGCAGGCTGGGAAGGCATGTTGGACGATGTGCTGCGGCCCCTGCCCCGGCTGCCCAAACACCCGCTCACGTTGGCCCGCTTTGGATTACGGGGCGTGCCGTCTGCCACGTTGGGGGCCACACTTCTAAAGACTCCTGAAGCGCGTGCAGCGTGGGCTGGACTGGCCGCACACGGCACGCTACCTTTGTCGGTTCCCGGCACAGGCGCGGCGGCCCTGATGCTGGGTACGCTGGCCCACGCGGTGAATTGGCCGTTTCCTCGCGGCGGCGCACAGAGTTTGACCAATGCACTCATAGCGTATTTGCGCTTTTTGGGCGGCGAGGTGCAACTGGGCGTGAACGTGGAGCACCTGAAAGCTATTCCCCCCGCCCGCGTGGTGCTGGTGGATTCCAGCCCGCGTGTGTTGCTGCACCTGCTGGGCAACGCGGCCACGCCCGCCTACCGCCGCTGGCTGGGGCGCTACCGCTACGGCAGCGGCATTCTGAAACTGGATTACGCGCTGTCGGGGCCGGTGCCGTGGCGCGATCCGGCGCTGGGGCGGGCAGGCACACTGCATCTGGGCGGCACGCTGGAAGCCATCGCACAGGCCGAAGCCACCGTGTCACGTGGCAGTTTGCCCGAACGCCCCTATGTGCTGGCCGCGCAGCACACGCTGTTCGACCCCTCCCGCGCTCCGGCAGGCCAGCACACCTTCTGGGCCTACGCCCATGTGCCGCCGAATACGCCCGACACTTACGCCGACACCATCGAAGCGCAGATCGAACGCGCCGCCCCCGGCTTCAGTGACCTGATTCTGGGGCGCACGACGACCAATGCCCGCCAACTTCAGGCACTCAGTCCGGTATTTGAGGGAGGCGACGTGAACGGTGGCAAAGGCGATCTGTGGGGCTTGTTGGCCCGGCCCCGGCCCACGCCCACGCCGTACCGCACGCCCGATACCCGCGTGTACCTGTGCAGCAGCGCCACGCCCCCCGGTGGGGGGATTCACGGCATGGGGGGGTACTGGGCCGCACAGGCAGCCCTCCGGGATCATGGTCTGCTTTAAACCACTTCTGTCCGCAGTTGCCCCGGCGTCAGGGGTTCGTTCAGCAGGCGGGCAAATCCTGCGCTGCCCTGCCGCCTCATCCAACCCTCTACCAGTTCGCCGCCCACGCTATAGGTAAAAATGTAGGCCCGAAAAGTGGGCTGCGAGATGAAGCGCAGGCTCTGGCGTGCCCGTTCAATCGGGGCCACGCTGTACTGCATCAGGAAGTCCAGCACCTCGGCTTCGGGCAGACGGTCTGCGTGCAGCATCAGGGCCGCCGTGCCGGACACGCCCTTCAATTGCTCACGGGCAAGGCTGGCGTGCTGAAAGGCGCGAATGTCGTCGGGGTCAAGGCCCGCCACAACAGCCAGATCACCCGTCAGCCACTCATCCTGTTCTTCACGCGACATCAGCGCGGCGCGGGCATTCACGGCAATGCCTTCGCTGACCACGCATTCGGGCGCGTTCAGCAGTTGAATGCTGTGTTCCTGCCAGCCGCGCCCGCGCACCAATTTGGCCTCTTTGGTGGCGTGTTCGGTGTGGTGGCCGGGGTAACCCTCGTGCGCCAGCAGATCGGGCAGGGTGGGCAGCAGCACAGGCAAATCGGTGTTGATGTCTATTCGGCTCTGAAGATTGCCCAAAGGCCAGTTGTAGCCGCCCCAGGGTTTGTCGCTGACCAGTTCTATGGAAAAGTTCTCGCCGTCTGGCAGGCCAAAACGCTGCCTGGTGCGCTCGCGCAAGATATCCAGAATCGGCGCGGCCACCCGCAAGATTTCTGATTTGGGCAGGGCGACTCGCGCCCGCAAGGCTTCTTCACGCTCCAGTAGGCTGCCGCTGCCGGGCAAAGCCGCATCCAACGCTGCCAAAGCTTCGTCCAGTACACCGAATTCTGACCGCACGGGGTCGATGTCGAACAGGCCGCGCACTTCCTCGGCGTAGGGCAACTGCTGGCCCGTCAGCATTCCGGTCAGGGTGTGCATAGCCCGCGCCTGCACGGTCAGGAAGTTACGTCGGGCCGTGTCTTCTACTCTATTCACAGCGTCCAGCAGCGCTTCAGCTTCGGCCCTCAAATCGGCTGGCTGGCGCACCGTCCGGTCAGCCCACTGCGGCGGGCCACCGTAGCCGTCCACAAAGCCCTCCAGGTGGGCGTCTATGCTGTGAGCCAGCCGGATGTAGGCTTCGGCAATATCTGAACTGGGATGGGTTGGCGCGGAGTCGTGAGGCGCAGAGGTCATGCGTAAGAGCATGGCATGTTGGTGGAGTGGGGGCAGTGGGAAAGATGGGAAGGGCAGCCCCACCACCCAGCGCCGTCAATCTGCGCCTTGGACCCTAGACCTTTCGACCCTTAGACACCCGTCAACCTAGTCGCCTTCCCACCTTTCGCCACCTTGCCTCCGCCCGCGCCCCGCTACACTCCGGCGCGTGACCCTGTTCGACCCGCCCGCGCCCCTTGCCGAACGCCTGCGCCCCCGCACGGTGGCCGAAGTGGTGGGGCAGTCCCACCTGATCGGCCCCGGCAAACCCCTGACGCGGGTGCTGGCGTCGGGGCGCCTGGGCAGCCTGATCCTGTGGGGGCCGCCGGGGGTGGGGAAAACCACGCTGGCGCGCCTGCTGGCGGGCGAAGTCGGGGCGCATTTTATTCCGCTCTCGGCAGTGTCGGCGGGCGTGAAGGACGTCCGTGAGGCCACCGCCGAAGCCGAACGCCTGCGGGGCCGGGGCCAGCGCACGATTCTGTTTCTGGACGAGATTCACCGCTTCAACAAGGCCCAGCAGGACGCCCTGCTGCCGCACGTGGAATCGGGCCTGCTGACCCTGATCGGCGCAACCACCGAAAATCCCAGTTTCGAGGTGAATCCGGCCCTGCGTTCCCGCGCCCGTACCCTGGTGTTGCAGGCGCTCACGCAGGAAGAAGTGCGGCAACTGCTAGACCGCGCCCTCTCTGACCCACGCGGGCTGCCGGGAGTAACTGCCCAGCCCGAAGCCCTGGAACTGCTGGCCCGCCTGGCCGAAGGCGACGCCCGCCGCGCCCTGAGTACGCTGGAAGTGGCCGCCAGCCTTGCCGATCCCGTAACGCCCGAAGCCATCACCGAGGCATTTGGCAAGCATCTTCCGGCGATGGACAAAAACGGCGAGGATTTTTATAACCTGATTTCGGCGCTGCATAAAAGTGTGCGCGGCAGCCACGTGGACGGGGCGCTGTACTGGCTGGCCCGCATGATCGAGGGCGGCGCAGACACGATGTACGTGGCCCGCCGCGTAGTTCGGATGGCCGCCGAGGACATCGGGCTGGCCGACCCGCAAGCCCTGCGCCTGTGCATTGCCGCCCGCGATACGGTGGAATTTTTGGGCAGCCCGGAAGGCGATCTGGCGTTGGCTCAGGCCGTGGTGTATCTGGCGCTGGCCCCCAAAAGCAACAGCGTGTATGTGGCCTGGAAAAACGCGCTGGACGCTGTGCGGGACGGCGAAACCTTACCTGTGCCCCTGCATCTGCGCAATGCCCCCACAGGGCTGATGCGCCAGCAGGGCTACGGCAAAGGCTACGCCTACTATTTTGACGACCCAGAGGGGAGTTTTGAGCAAGATTACCTACCAGACGGCGTGCAGTTGGGCCTGTACGCCCCCACCGGCGAGGGCTGGGAAGCGCGGGTAGCGGAACGCTGGCGCAAATTGCAGGACGCTCATGGGGAAACTGGGGCAGAGCGAACGGAGTAGGTGTTTCCGTCGTCAGGAGGCGCATGATAAGAGATGACTCCTGCCGCGCCGCACGACTTCCCGGCCAGGGGCAGAGCGAGGCCGTATGACAAACCATTGCGATGAGTCGAAGACGAATCCAAGCGGAGCGAGTGGCAAAAAATGCGGGCTGGCAGAGATGGACGAGCATCCGGTGGTGTTGCGGATGTTCGGGAATCGGAGCGAGGCCGTATGACAGCCCAGACTCATGGTGAATTCATCGCCCCAGACGGCGGAAAAGCCCTGCTTAATCCGGTGGGCGGCAAGATGGTTCTGAAGCTGCCCACCGCGCTCACGGGCGGCGCGTACACCCTGCACGACAACGTGATGCCCCCCGGTTCTCCCGGCCCGCGCCCCCACATCCACCACCAGCACGATGAGACCTTTTATGTGCTGGAGGGCGAACTCCAGGTTCGAGTGAACGACCAGACCTTTCACGCGCCTGCTGGAGCCTGTGTGTTCGTGCCGCGTGGGGCGGTGCATCAGCCGTCCAATCTGGGGGCAGAGGCGGCGCACTTTTTGCTGCTGTTTTCGCCGGGCGGCATGGATCAGTTTTTTGAGGAAGCGGCGGCAGGACGCCTGCCGTTGCAGGGCCTGCCCGGTGACCCAGACACGTTGGCACGGCTGAACGAGTTTTGCCGACGCTACGGCTACGAATTTGCAGAGTTCGCGGCAGGCTGAGATCGTCACCCTTCTTTAGAAAACTCCGACCAAAACGCGACTTACGGTTTTCTCCGCGCCCGCCGCCTATTCTGAGAGTCAGGGGGCAGGCGTGACACAAGCAAGACAAGACAAAGAAGGTTCCGCAGACCGCTGGACAGGCGAGCGACTGACTCCAGAACGGATCAGCGAGCGCCTCGTTTCTGACCGGAAGGTGCGGGCGGTAGCTCAGGCGGGCAGCTTCGGCACCGAAAACGCCTGGGCGGGCAGCCAGCCCACATTCGTGACCTTCGAGCGTGGCCTGCTGTCGGCGCAGACCGAAACGCGGGCCGGAATTACCGTGAACCGCTGGCCCTACGAAAAGTTGGAAGAATGGCGCGACTGGGACGCCGCCCGGCAGGAAGCGCCGCTGGCCCTGCTGGCAACGAGCCGGGTGGCCTACGATCCCACCGGGTTCTATGGCCGCATTCAGCGCACCTTATGGAACCTGAACGCCTCGCAACTGGCCGCATGGCGCTCGGAGTTGCTGCACCGCGCCACAGAGCGCCTGAATACCGCGCACGCCACCTACACCGGCCCCGGCCACGGCGTGCAGGAGCAACTGCTGGCCCTGGCCGATGCCCGCGACGTGGCCCTGAATCTGCTTTATCCCGCGCTGCTGACGCACTCGCACACCTGGCCCGAGTTTGAGATCCGGCTCCCTCACGCCTGGCGGAGCACAGCGGGTCTGCGGTTTCCCAAAGCGGTGTATGCCCTGGACAGTTTGTACGGCTTTGGCGGCGAGACCGAGGCGCGGCGGGTGCTGCTGGCAACACGAGGTCTGGGCCTGCTGGAACAGGAAAAGCGTGCCCGCGCTGCCTTCAACTCCGGCTATTACGACGGAGCCGTGCGCCTCTTGCGCGACGAAACCGCCCGCACCCACCGCAGCGACCTGGAACGCTGGGGCTTTATCAGCAGCGTGCGCCGCGACAAGTTGGCAACGTTAATCGGCGTGGAACGCTCGCCTCTCGGCCCCGCCGCCCTGCAAATCGCCGGGGAACTGCTGGAACATGCGCGGGAAGGGCGGTAGGGAAGACAGATCAATCGACAATAATCTGAAGAGGTGGCGGTGATACGTCGTCAGCCTGTGCATCACCAAAGTGTTTCAGCCACTGCCTGATTACAGCATAAAGAACAGAGTCCCCAAACCATCCAAGACCCAAAACAATCCGGCTCCATCCCAAATCGGGGCGGAGCCGGACGGCTGGAGACGAGGAGTGAGAGGCTGTACTTAGCGGCGGGTGGTGTTCGTGGTCACGGGCACGACGCGGTGAGTGGCGGCGCTGCGGGCACCGAAGATGCTGGCGAGCAGGGTCAGGCCGGCGCCCAACAACCAGCCCCAACCGGCGGTGCTGGCGGCGGTGCGGGCGGTACGCTCGGCGGCCTGGGCCACGTCAGCGGCCTGCTTCTCCAGGCGGTCAACTTCGGTGGTTACGCTGGTACGGACTTCCTGAGCCTGAGCGTTGCTGAGGCCCTGGCGCTCCAAGCGGGTCACGAACTGGTCGCCGGTCAGGGCGTTCTTGATGGCGGTCACGCGGGCAGCGGCAAAGTCGGTGATGTTGCCCAGATCCTGCTGGCCGAGGTCGTACTGGGCGCGGCGGAAAATGCCCGTCACAACGTTGCTGGCGGCGTCTACCTGCTCTTCACTCAGGTCGTCGCTGTTAGAGGCGATCAGTTCGCTGATGTCGTCCTCGTTGATGCCGCTCAGGAAGCTGGTGACGCCCCCACCGTTCTGGGCGACTTCCGTTCCAGCAGCTCCGGCAGCGTTGCCCGCAGCATTGGCGACGTTGCCCACCACGTTGCTGGCGGTTCCGATCAGGCGGCTGGCGCTGTTGAGGGCGAACAGGGTGGACAGCAGGATCAGCAGACCCGCCGTGACCAGCCCGGTCAAGGTGGCGTCGTCGTGGGTCATGGCGGCGATGCCGTCGCTGTTGCGGGTGGTGGGCGCGCTGGCCCGGACTGCGGTCAGGCCTGCCACGTATGCGCCGACAAGGGCGGCAATGGCTGTCCAGATGGCGGCGGCAATGCCCACGCCCGACAGCGTCAACCCTGTCAGAGCAGTGATGACGGTTCCCAGAGCGACGATAGTGAGTGTAGAAACGAGGCCCATTACCAGGCCAGCGAAGACACCGCGCCAACTCAGGCGGTGTGAAAGTGCATCAGCGTTCAGCGTCATGCCACAAACCTTAAATGAAACCGATTGCAAAGGCCCCATATCTAAACCCAAACTGTAGGGAACATTGAGAAATAATGGAGTTATATGATAGACGTGAAGAGGATGTTAAAGCTCAGCCTGTAGGTAACAATCAGCCGAAATAGCCTAGAAGATCAATCAGAGTGCGGGCGTAATCGTCGGGCTTAATCCCGCGTTTTTCCAGCTTGACACTGGGCGGAAAGGTTTGAACTTCGGTGCGGTGTGGGTAATTCCGCAGGCCTGCCGCGTCGTAATCCAGCGACTTGTAAGCAAAGGTGATCTGAAGGTGCGTCATGGTTTCGCCGATGCTGAGAGCGCGTTTGGCGAGGGCCGTCATCCGGAGTTTGGAGAGGTCGATGAAGTTCTGAACTTCAGGGCTGGGCGGGCCGTACTTCTTGCGGAGATCGCGTTCTACACGGCTCACGGCTTGGAGGGTGCGGGCTTCAGATAGGCGGCCATAGGCGGCAATTCGGGCCTCGTCGTCGGGCTGCCCTTCCGGCGTGGCAAAGTATTCGGGCGACAGGCGGGCATTGATGGGGAGATCAATGGACACGCTGGCAGGCGCTTTGGTCTTCTCCCCTTTCAGGCGGGCCACCGCTTCGGCCAGCATCTCGGTGTACACGTCGATGCTCACGGCCTGCACGTGCCCGTGCTGCTCCTCGCCCAGAATGTTGCCCACGCCGCGAATCTCCATATCTTTTTCGGCCAGCAAATGCCCGCTCCCCAGGTCTTGCAGGTCGGCAATAGCCCACAGGCGGCGCTGAGCGTTTTCGGTCATGCGCGGCGGATAGAACAGGTAGGCATAGGCAGTCTGGGCGCGGCGTCCCACCCGGCCCCGAAGCTGGTAGAGCTGCGCGAGGCCGAGGCGGTCACTGCGCTCGATCAGGATGGTATTGGCCTCGGGAATGTCCAGCCCAGTTTCCACGATGGTGGTGGACACCAGCACGTCGAACGCGCCCTGCTCGAAGCCCATCATGATTTCTTCCAATTCTTCTTCGTTCATGCGCCCGTGGGCCACCCCAATTCGGGCCTCGGGAATCAGGTTCCGTAGATACAGGCTGCGTGCGCCGATGGAGGCGATGCGGTCATGGATGTAAAACACCTTGCCGCCGCGCTCGATTTCCGAGAGGATGGCGTCCCGCACGGTAACCGGATCGAAGGGCGCGAGGATAGTCTGGATAGGTTTGCGGCCCTTCGGCGGTGTCTGGATGCTGCTCATGTCGCGCAGGCCCACCATGCTCATGTACAGCGTGCGGGGAATGGGCGTGGCCGAGAGCGCCAGCGTATCTACTGCCTTCGTTCCCTCTGGGATGTCCAGTTTGCCGTCTTTTGTATCCGGCATCCCGCGCAGGGCACGCAGTTTTTCCTTCTGGCTTACGCCGAATCGGTGTTCCTCATCTACAATGATCAGGCCCAGGTCTTTGAACTGAATATCGGCGCTGAGCAGGCGGTGCGTGCCGATGATGATGTCCACTTTGCCCGCAGCAAGCTCGCCCAGAATCGCTTTGGCCTGCTTGTCGCCCGTAAAGCGCGACAGGCCTTCCACCCGCACGGGCAGGCTCTTGAAGCGTTCGACGAAGGTAGAGGTGTGCTGCTCGGCCAGCAGGGTGGTGGGCACCAAGATCGCCACCTGTTTGCCGTGCCCGATCACTCGGTGGGCGGCACGCAGGGCCACTTCGGTTTTGCCGAAACCCACGTCGCCGGAAATCAGGCGATCTGCGGGGTTGGGAGCCTCCAGATCGCGCATGGTTTCTTTTAATGAGGTTTTTTGATCGGCGGTGAGTTCAAATTTGAAGTTGGCCTCGACCACCGAATCCCACTCCGGCTGCGGCGGAAAGCTGTTGCCGGGCGTGACCTGCCGGGCCGCGTACTGCACCAGCAGTTTTCCGGCCACTTCCTCGGCGTTTTTGCGTGCCCGCTCTTTGGCCCGCGCCCAGTCCTTTTTGTCGAAGCTGCTCAGCACGGGCGGGTCGTCGGTGGTGCCGGGATGCCGCCGCAACACAGGCAATTGCTCTATTGGAACGCTGAGGCGTGCGCCTGCGCGGTAATCCAGATTCAGGTAATCGCGCGTGACGCCCAGCACCGTGCGCGTCTCCAGGCCCTGAAACTGCCCGATGCCGTGTTCAGGGTGAATCAGGTAGTCGCCCACATGCAGGCCCAGCGCGTCGGTGACGGGTTTGCCGTTCAGCCGCTTGCCGCGCAGCGCACTGCCGCCCTGAAAGCCGTAGATCAGGTCTTCAGTGAGAACGACGGTGCGGTGTTCGGGAATCACGAAGCCGCCCTCGCCCGCTGCCCGCAGGAAGCCGAGGCCGCCCTCCGGCACGCGGGGAATGCTGAGCCAAGGGATTTCGTGCGTGTTCAGCAGTTTGTCGGCCAGATACGCCGCCGTGCGGTCATGGCGCACGAGGATCAGGACTCGGTAGCCCGCCCCGCGCCACTCGGTGATGTCCCGCTCCAGGTCGCTCAGGCGGGCGCGGTAGAACGGCAGCACTGTCAGGCCCAGGTCGAAGTCGGTCAGTTCCAGCGGGGCACGGCCAAACGACGTGACTTCGCGCCCCCGCAGGCGCGTCCACAGCACATCGGTGAGGGGGCCAAGCGAGGACGCGTAGAACTCTGGGGCGTCCAAGAACACGCGGCCCGGTAAGAGTTCTAGCCGTGTGGCGTCCCATTTCACGTCGGTCAGGTAGTCGGCGGTGGGCTCCAGCACAAAGTCCTTGATCTTGTCGCCAGTCATCTCACCGGGAACCAATTGGCGCAGGGTGTCCAACTCGTCGCCAAAGAATTCGGCCCGAATCCAGACCGCTTCGGCGTCGGCTGGCACGCCTGCACCGGGTTCCAGACGCAGTTCTACGGTGTCGCCGCGCAACTGGTATCCGGGTTCCTCATCGCGCTCGTAGCCCAGACGTTCTAGACGGGCCAGCAATTCCTCACGCGGATAATTGTTGCCCACGCGCAGGCTCAGGGCGTGGTCGTCTGGGCGGGCGGGAAACAAGTCCAGCGCCGTGTTCACGTCCAGCACTACATGCTCGTGGCGGGTGTCCCAGTCGCGCAAGCCGGGATTTACGGTCACGGGTGCGCCCAGCACGCCCGCCGAACCGTACAGGGCCGCCCGGTCGGGGGTGGTCAGCAGCACGGCGGGGCCGTTGTGGGCTGAAAACAGGGCCGCACGCGCCACCTGCGGCAGCAACACGAGATTGCCCACCGGGGCAGCGGGCAGGAGTTTGGCAAGATTAGAAGCGGCAACCGTCACGCCCCGATTGTAGGCGGATGGGCGGGAAGGGAGGGGAAGCAAAATGACCTATGAAGGCGGGCAGAAGTCCTACTAGTTTACAAACTTACTCAACTTATCTGCTATTCTGTGCCTCATGAAGCTTGCTCCTCTCTCCCTCCTGACCCTCTCGCTGCTGGCCCCTGTGCTGGGAACCCAGGCCAGCGCACAGCAGGCCAAAGAACTCCGCGTGGGCGTGTTTCCCAACGTGACCCACGCCGCCGGACTGGTGGCCGTGCAGCGCGGCCTGTTTCAGAAAGAACTGGGCAGCGGCGTCAAACTGGTGGTCAAGGAATTTGCCAACGGTTCTCAGATCAACGAGGCCTTTGCAGCGGGCGCGATTGACGCGGCTTACGTCGGCCCCGGCCCCGCCATGAACGCCTTTATGCGCGGCGTGCCGATTCAGGTGATGGCAGGCGCAGCCAACGCCGGAGCCGTGTTGGTGGGGCGCGGCGACGTGGCCTGGAAGGGCGTCAAGAGCCTGAGCGGTAAGAAGGTCGCCGTGCCCACACGTGGCAGCACGCAGGACATCAGCCTGCGCCACCTGCTGCACCAGAACAGCCTGAAAGCCACCGATGAGGGCGGCAATGTCACGATTGTGCCCATTGACCCGGCCAACATGCCCGCCGCCTTTGCCGCCAAACAGGTGGACGCCGCGCTGGTGCAGGAACCCTGGGGCGCAGTGATGGAAACGCAGGGCGCGAAGCTGATCGCCAACGAAAAGGCCATCTGGGAAGGCGGCAACTACACCACCACCGTATTGGTCGTGAACACCAAATACGCCGCGCAGAACCCTGAAGCGGTGAAGGATCTGCTGCGGGGTCACCTCGCCGCCATCAACTTTATTAAGGGCAGCAACGCCGGGGCACAAAAGTCGATTGCCGAGCAGATCTACAGCTTTACGGGCAAGCGCCCCAACACCGCCGAACTGTTCAAGGCCCTGTCGCGCACCCGCGTCACCTGGGAGATCAACCTGAAAACGCTGGCCGAATACGCGCAGCTGAACAAAGAAGCAGGCTTTGCGCGGGACGTGCCGGATTTGAACAAGTTCGTGGATCTGAGCGTGGTGCGGGGATTGGCGAAGTAAAAAGAACAGTTGGTGGTGAGTGGAAAGGGCAAACATCTGATTTTCCACCACTACCACAGCGCCTAAATTTCCTAAAATTTAATAACAACGGCAGAGGTCAGGGGCAATCCTTGACCTCTCATCTGTTCCCACTGGCCCCTGACCACCAACCACTGACCGCCTTTAGGCTATGCTGGCCGGATGACGGGGCCAAAGAAGGGATCTCGGGGACGCGCCCCAAAACGCAATGTGGCACAGGGGCGGGGCGGGGCAACCCGCGAAAACACCACCCCTGTCCGCGAGCGCACCACTGCACGCGGCAGTGAAATCAGTAGCGCCGGAAGCGGCAAGAGTACCAGCACGGGGAGGGCAGGGAGCGCCCGCGCCGGTGCCTCACGCTTCGGCGCAAAAAACAGTTTTTCTAAGTCAGGCTCAGCGGCAGGTTCAGGAAAAGCAGGCCCAGCCAGAGAGAGAGACGGCGCCAGAAGTCGACCTTCTCAGACCGAGGCCCGCACGGATTCGGGGCGGCCAGATTCGGGCAGACCCACCTCCAGCTCTGGCCGAACTGACATCGTAAAAGTCGGGCCAGCCAAGTCAGGTGGGAAGGCCAAAGCAGGAGCGGCCAAAGCGGGCGCACGGCCTTCTAAGTTGAGGTCGACCAAAACGGGCACCAAGTCTGGTTGGGTGCGGCCCACAGGCTCCAGACCCGGCGGAATGCGGGGCGGGGCGGGGAGCCGTGACCCGGACGCCAGAGATGGAGACGTCCGCAGCGGCGAGGAACGCAGCGATGACCGCGCTCCAGCCGGACGCAGCGGGGGCGCACAGCGTTCAGAAGGCGGGCGGAGCTTCTCGCAGGGTGGGTTTTCCAAAACCACCAACCGCCGCCCTACACCCAGAATCAATGGCAAAAAGGCGCTGCCAGAGCTGAAGCGGGTGCAACTGGACGCGCCCGACCCTGCCAAAACGTTCAAAGACCGCGACGGAGAACTGTTGACGTTTGCCGACAGCAACCTGAAGCGTGTGGCCGCCCAGATCCTGACCGACAAGAACAAGGCGTGGCGCTACCGTCCATTTGCCTTCCCACTGTTTACCGAACGCGGCGGCGAGCAGTCGTTCTATTTTGATTTTTATGTGTACGACGCCGAAGACAGCGTCATCAGGCTGCTGCTGGTGGTGCCCTTTGAGTCGCGGGAAGTGTGGGACAAGGTAGGCCGCTTTAAGCGCCAGTACCCCATGTACACCTACGAACTCTGGACACCCGAAAAACTGGCCCGCCTGATGGGGCCACGCGGCAATCTCGGCTTCTAGAGCCCATCCACGCAGCCACTCAACGCTCCAAATTAAGCCGCCGGGGCAAGACGCCTCGGCGGGCCTTTTTGTTGGGCACAGAAGATGAGTTCCACCCAAAGCCTACCCACCCTCGCCTCCCCGTCCCACCCCTAAAACGTCTAGGCAGGCTCCTGAGATGTTCTTGAGAATGGAGCGTTGTGTAAGGTTGCCCTATGAGAGCAAAAAAGCTTTCTGGTAACGTTTCCACTAGGGTAAAAGTTGCCCTGACGTGCCTGTGCTGGGGCGCTATTTGCTGAACGGCCACTCGGCAAGCCAGACGGCAGCCCAGCAGACAACTCAGTGGCTTCCCCTGATCAATCCCATCCATATCCCCTCTCTGGGTACAGTATTCGGCCCAGAAAAGAGAGCCAAACTATGACCGCGATTTCTAACCCACAACAGTCCGATCAGGCCTCAGCGCCGCCCAAGATTCGTCCCGGCAAACCCTACCCACTGGGGGCTACCTGGGATGGTCAGGGCACCAACTTTGCCCTGTATTCCGAAAACGCCACGAACGTAGAACTGTGTCTGTTCGATGAAGGGGGCCTGGAAACCCGCATTCCGATTCGGGAACAGACTGCTTTCGTATGGCACGGCTACCTGCCCAGCGTGAACCCCGGCCAACGCTACGGCTACCGTGTGCACGGCGAATACGCCCCCGAAGAAGGCCTGCGTTTTAATCCTAACGTGGTGCTGCTCGACCCTTACGCCAAGGCGCTGGACGGCACCGAACGCTTTGCCGAAGGCGTGTTCGGCTACGTGCCGGGCGGCTCCGACGACGTGATGCAGACCGGGGAACAGCGCGGCGCACCGCTGGGCATCGTGGTCGATCCCGGCTTCAACTGGGTCGGCGACACCAAGCCCAACGTGCCTTTTCACCAGTCGGTGATCTACGAGGCGCATGTAAAAGGCCTGACCATGACGCACCCTGAGGTGCCCGAAGCCCTGCGCGGCACCTATGCGGGCGTGGCCACCGAGCCCGTCATCAAATACCTCAAAGACCTGGGCATCACGGCCATCGAGTTTTTGCCCGTGCATCAGCACCTCGACGACCCCTTTCTGCTCGACAAGGGCCTGACCAACTACTGGGGCTATTCCACCCTCAGCTTCTTTGCCCCCGATGTACGGTATTCGGCGGCGGCGCGGCGGGGCGACCCAGCCGGGGCCGTACCCGAATTCAAGAACATGGTGCGGGCGCTGCACGCCGCCGGAATAGAAGTGATTCTGGATGTGGTATACAACCACACCGCCGAAGGCAACCACATGGGGCCGACCCTGAGTTTCAAGGGCATCGACAACCCTACCTATTACCGCTTGGTGGCCGAAAACCCGCGCTTTTACTTTGATTACACGGGCACCGGCAACAGCCTGAACGTGCGCCATCCGCAAACGCTGCAACTGATCATGGATTCCTTGCGCTACTGGGTCACGGATATGCACGTTGACGGCTTCCGCTTTGACCTCGCCAGTACGTTGGCACGCGGCCTGCACGAAGTCGACCAGCTCTCGGGCTTTTTTACCATCATCCATCAGGATCCGATCATCGGGCAGGTCAAACTGATTGCCGAGCCGTGGGATGTGGGCGAGGGCGGCTATCAGGTGGGCAACTTCCCGGTCAACTGGGCCGAGTGGAACGGCATCTACCGCGACGATATGCGGGCCTTCTGGCAGGGCGAGGGCGGACTGGCCCGCGACATCGGCTACCGCCTGACCGGAAGCAGCGACCTGTACCAGAACGACGGGCGCAAGCCGTATGCCAGCATCAACTTTGTGACCGCCCACGACGGCTTTACGCTGCGCGACACGGTAACCTATAACCAGAAGCACAACGACGCCAACGGGGAAGGCAACCAGGACGGCCACAACGACAACAAGAGCTGGAATTGCGGCGTGGAGGGCGAAACTGACGACGCGGAAGTGAATGCCCTGCGCCGCCAGCAGCAGCGCAATCTGCTGGCGACCCTGCTGCTGTGTCAGGGCACACCCATGATTCTGGGCGGCGATGAACTGGGGCGTACGCAGGGCGGCAACAACAACGCCTACTGCCAGGACAACGAGATCAGTTGGTACGACTGGGCCAACATCGACGAGGAACTCTTGGCCTTCACGCGCAAGCTGATCGCGCTGCGCAAGGCGCACCCGGCGCTGCACCGCCGCAAGTTTTTCAGCGGGCGCACCATTCGCGGCGAAGACGTGAGTGACATCGTGTGGCTGCGCTTCGACGGCCAGCAGATGAGCGACGAGGACTGGTACAACCCCCAGACCCAATCGCTGGGCATGTTCCTGGACGGCGACGGGCTGGATGACGTGGACGCTGAGGGCAATCCCCTGCGCGACGACGACCTCCTGCTGTTGCTCTCGGGAACCTATGTCGATCTGCCTTTCAAACTGCCTGACCTCGACAGTTGCGGCGAGTGGGAATTGCTGCTGGATACCAGCGACGACCACGCCGGGGAGATGGTGAAGGCTGGCGAGGAGACAACCCTGAAAGGCCGAAGCGTCAAGCTCTACCGGTGTAAACGCGCTTAAGCTTAACACTACAGAGGCAGGCTGCCGGGTGTGGGTCTGCCCTTGTCTTTGCTGTGTTTCTGCGCGAAATATTCTTTTCTCGCTTCTGTTCTCCGGTGAATCTCCGAAAGCGGCAAGCCGACTTTACCTTGCTCTCACTGTTGTCAGGCGCGCGGTTCCTACGCTGATCCGTCGCCCGCTCACGCCGGGTCTTTTTGGCTGTAGCAATTTGTTTGGCGTGAGGCGGGCCTGCTCAAGGAGACTGACCATGACCACTTCTGACCAGACCCAACCGAATTCAGCCCCGAATTCTGACTCGAATCTGAACGCGCACCTCCCCGAAACTGCCGCCCACGCTTCTCGCCTCGGCGCTCATCCTGTTCCTGGGGGCGGAACCCGCTTCAGGGTCTGGACAACCACCGCCCAGCAAGTCGAGGTGCGGGTAGACGGACAAATCTACCCTATGCCAGCACAGGGCAACGGTTTTTTTGAAACTGAATTGCCTGTCGGCGCCGACTCCCGCTACATTTTCTTGCTGGACGGCGTGCCCCGGCCAGATCCCTACGCCCAGTTTTTGCCTGATGGCGTTCACGGCGAAGCCGAAGTGGTGAACGTGGAAGAACACGAGTGGGTGAACACCAACTGGCGTGGCCTGAAGCTGGAAGACTGCGTGTTTTACGAGCTGCACGTGGGCACCTTTACCCCGGAAGGCACCTACCGCGCCGCGCAGGAACGCCTGCCCTACCTGGCAGAACTGGGGATCACCGCCATCGAACTGATGCCTATCGCAGCCTTTCCCGGCGAGCGCGGCTGGGGCTACGACGGCGTAGCTCTGTATTCGCCCTACGCCCCGTATGGGCGGCCCGAAGAGCTGAAATCCTTTATAGACGCCGCGCACGGGCTGGGCCTGGCTGTGATTCTGGACGTGGTGTATAACCATTTTGGGCCAGATGGAGCTTACCTGGCCGTCTACGCACCGTCTTATTTTACGGATCGGTTTTCCAGTCCCTGGGGAGCGGGATTGGATTACGCCGAGGTACATATGCGCCGCTACATCACCGGGAATGCCCGCATGTGGCTGCGCGATTACCACTTTGACGGCCTGAGACTGGACGCCACCCAGGCCATGCAGGACGACTCGGAAGTGCATATTTTGCAGGAGCTGGCGCAGGAGGTACACAAGCTGGGCGGCACGCACCTGCTGCTGGCCGAGGATTACCGCAACCTGCCCGAACTGGTCACCGAGTACCACCTGGACGGCATCTGGGTAGACGATTTCCACCATGAGGTACGCGTGACCCTCACGGGCGATCAGGACGGCTACTACTCGGCGTACCGGGGCGGGGCAGCGGCGCTGGCACATGTGATCAACCGGGGATGGGTCTTCGAGGGCCAGTACTGGGCTGAGGAAAACAGGCCGCGCGGAAAGAAAGCCGACGCCCTTGATGCATCCAATTTTGTGTATTTCATTCAGAACCACGATCAGGTGGGCAACCGCGCCATTGGTGACCGAGTGCATCACCTTGACCGCGTGTCGGACGGGGCGTTCCGGGGGGCCTCCATGCTGCTCCTGACACTGCCCATGACGCCGCTGCTGTTTCAGGGACAGGAGTGGGCGTCCAGTGCGCCGTTCCCCTTTTTCAGTGACCATCACGGCGAACTGGGCGCGGCGGTGTCGGAAGGCCGGAAGCGTGAATTTGGCACCTTCGAGTCGTTTTCCAGTCAGGAGATTCTGGATCCGCAGGCCAAAGGCACCCACCTGAAGGCCAAGCTGAACTGGCAGGAGGCGCAGGAAGGCGAACACGCCCGCACGCTGGCGCTGTACCGTGACCTGCTGTGGCTGCGGCGGGAAGACCCAGTGCTGCGTCAGCGTTTGCGCCGAAATATTCAGGCTGGAAATGAGGGCGATGTGGTGTGGGTGCGCCACCAGACCGACGCCGGAACGCGCCTGCTGCTCTGGAACACGGGGCGGGAGGAAGCGGATTTGGCAACACTGAATCTGAACCTGCCTGCCGAAGTGATTCGCCACAGCGAGGGCCGCAGTAAGTTTGACCCCTCGGATGCTGCGGCCCTGCGGCCCGGTGAGGCCGTGCTGCTGGGCGGGCAGGCATGACCCAAACCCTGCCAGAAGCCGAAGCCCAGGAGTCTCACACCGCACAGGCCACCCCTCACATCCCTTCTTCCACCTACCGCCTGCAACTGCACCCTGGCTTCGGTTTTGCGGCGGCGCGGCGGGTTCTCCCCTACCTTGCGCGGCTGGGCATTACCGACGTGTATCTGTCGCCCGTGTGGACGAGTGCGCCCGGCAGCACGCACGGCTACGACGTGACCGATCATGCCAGCATCAACCCGGAACTGGGCGGCGAGGCGGGCCTGCGCAAGCTGTCAGCGGCGGCGCGGGCGCTGGGTATGGGCGTGGTGGTGGACTTTGTGCCCAACCACATGGGCATTCAGGGCGGCCACAACCGTTACTGGGAAGATGTGCTGGCGCACGGGCAGGCCAGCCGCTACGGGCACTTTTTCGATATTTCCTGGTCACCCCTGAAAAGGGCGCTGGAGGGCAAGGTGTTGCTGCCCGTGCTGGGCGACGCCTACGGGCGGGTGCTGGAACGCCGGGAACTGCGGCTGGAGCGCGACGGCGGGCGCTTTCATTTTCGGTATTACGAGCGACGCCTGCCCATGTCACCGCGCAGCTTGGCCGCCCTGCTGGAGCGCGTAACCGAGCATCTACCCGCCACCACCGCCCCTGCCATTCGCGGCGAACTGGCGAGTATTGCCCGCAGCGTGTCCAACCTGCCGCGCTCTACCGATGCTGCCCTCACCGACGAAGACCGGGTGGGCCGCGCCCAAGAAGTGGAGGTGATGGAACGGCGACTGGCCGCGCTGGCCGAAGCGTCTGGCACCGTGCGGAAGGTGCTGGACGCCGCCGTGCAGGAAGTGAACGCCGAACCAGAGCGCTTAGATAGGCTGATGCAGGAGCAGAACTACCGCCTTGCCAACTGGCGCGTGGCCTCCGAGCAGATCAATTACCGCCGCTTCTTCGACATCAACGATCTGGCGGCGCTGAGGATGGAAGACCCCCGCGTGTTCGACTGGGCGCACGCCAAGCTGTTTGAACTGATTGCCGACGGCGTATTTACGGGTGTGCGGCTCGATCACACCGACGGCCTGTTCGACCCGGCGGGCTATTTCCGGGCGCTCCAGATGGGCGCAGCGCGGGCATTGGGCGTGCCAGAGGACGAATCAACCCTCCCGCTCTATGTCGTGGCGGAGAAAATCCTGGAACCCGGCGAGCGGCTGCCCGAAGCGTGGGCGGTACACGGCACCAGCGGTTACGACTTTCTGGCCCAGTTGGGCGGCGTGTTCGTGGAAGGAGCCAACGCCGAGGAACTGAGCGCCATCTACCGCCGCTTCACCGGAGACCGCGACTCTTACGGCGATCACCTGTACCGGGGTAAACACCTGATCCAGCGCGTGTCGTTGCCCGGAGAAGTGAACGTGCTGACCGAGCATCTGGCACTGTTGGCCGAAGCCGATCTGCGATACCGCGACTTCACGCTCAGCGCCCTGCGTGACGCTATTCGCGAAGTGATCGCCACCTTCCCAGTGTACCGAACCTATGTGCGGGCGGGCGGCGAACGCGAACCCGGCGACAATGCCAAAATTGACCACGCCATCCGCGACGCCAAAGCCCATACCCGGCAGGGCGGCGGGGCGGTGGATGCCAGCGTGTTCGACTTCCTGCGGGCCGTGCTGACGCTGGACGCGCCGGATGAGGCCACCCGCGAAGCGTATGCCGACTTTGCCCTGCGGTTTCAGCAGCTCACTGGCCCGGTGACGGCCAAAGGGGCTGAAGACACCGCCTTCTACCGCTACCCGCGCCTGCTGTCTCTGAACGAGGTGGGCGGCGACCCGGCCCTGTTCGGCACGCCGCCCCGCGCTTTTCATTCGGCAGCCAAAGACCGGGCCGAACACTGGCCCGCCGCGATGCTGGCCCTCAGCACCCACGATACCAAGCGTGGCGAAGACACCCGCGCCCGCATCAGCGTGATTTCGGAGATGCCGCAGACGTGGGCGGCGCACCTGAGCGAGTGGTCGCCGCTCCTGCGGACGCTGGAAACTGACCTGGATCTGGGCCGCGCCCCCAATGCGCCCGACACCTACACCCTGCTGCAAACCATCCTGGGAGCCTATCCGCTGGACGGCCAACTGGCCGATTTTCCAGACCGGATCGTGGCGTACATGACCAAAGCGGCGCGGGAGGCCAAGCTGCGAACCAGTTGGGCCAGCCCCAACGAGGAATATGAAACGGCGCTGGAAGACATGGTACGCGGCCTGCTGGCGAATGAACGCTACACGGAACGGTTGCAAGAACTGCATGCCCGCATCAGCCCCTACGGTGCCCAGAACGGACTGAGCGCCGCGCTGGTGCGCCTGACCGCGCCTGGCGTGCCCGATACCTATCAGGGCACGGAGGGCTGGAACCAGAGTCTGGTTGACCCTGACAACCGCCGCCCGGTGGACTATGCCCGTCTGGGCCGCCTGATGGGCCGAATAGAAAAACGGCACGGCTCGGACGGCCTGAAACTGGCCTCGGAGTTGCTGGACAACTACGCTGATGGTGGAGTGAAACTGCTGGTCACCTGGGCAGGGTTACAGGCCCGAACCCAGCATCCCGACCTGTTTCAACACGGCACCTACCGCCCGATAGAGGCCGGGAAATACCTGCTGGCCTTTGCGCGGGCCGCTGTTGATTCGACTGGGGTGGATAAGGGGCGCGTGGCCGTCACCGTCGCCCCCCGCCTGAGCCTCAGCCTGACCCGCGAGAAAACGCCGTGGGCCGTGGGAGAAGCCTGGGGCAACCGCCAACTCTCCATGCCTCGCCCCGGCACCTACGACAACCTGCTGACCGGGCAAACCGTGCGGGTGCGCGGCGACAAGGTGGCGCTGGGAAAAGTACTGGAAGACTTCCCGCTGGCTCTACTGGTGCGGCGCTGAGCGGGAAAAACAAATCAGGCGGTCAGAATCAGGGGCTGGCCCTTGGTGATCATGACGGTATGTTCAAAGTGAGCGGCCAGACCGCCATCGGTGGTGCTCAGCGTCCAGCCGTCGCGCAAGGTTCGGACGCGGTGTGAGCGCCCGGTGGACACCATCGGTTCTACGGCGATGACCAAGCCCTCGTGCAGCTTCATTCTGTCCCTCGGACGGTAATAGTTCGGCACATTGGGTTCCTCATGAATGGCGCGGCCAACGCCATGCCCGAACAGTTCCCTCAGAACGGTAAAGCCCCGGCGGTTGACCTCGTGCTCGACGGCCTGACCAATCGCATGTACGGGCCGCCCCGCTCTGGCCGCCGCTATCCCAGCCTGAAACGCAGCCTCTGTACATTCGATCAGGCGCATGACCACTGGTGAGGCGGGGGGCACCGCCACCGTAACCGCAGCGTCGGCAATATAGCCATCTACAAACGGCGTGACATCGATGCTCACCACGTCGCCCGCCGCCAGCGGGCGCTGGGTCGGCAGCCCATGCACAATGTCGTCGTTGACGCTGATGAACACGTTGACGGGGGCGTTGTAGGTCATGCGTGGGGCGGATTTGGCCCCATGCTGCTGGAACACTTGCCCAGCAAGGGCGTCAAGTTCGGCGGGGGTCACGCCGGGACAGATGGCCGCCTTCAGTGTCCGGAGCGTTTCGGCAACCACGCGTCCTGCACGCTGCATCCCTTGCAGGTCGGCTTCGGTATTGATCGTCATGCCTGACTGTAGCCCACCAGCCTCAGACAACGAAGGTTGAGGGACTCAGAGCGTCTGGCCCAAATCTTCCAGCCCAGAACGCAAGGACAAACTGCCCGGTCAGACTCAAGGCCGCTTCACGCATTTTGGGAACTTTTCTGGAATAAAGGTCGTATCTTAAGGCGTATGCAATCCTATCCAACCACCAATGTACAAACGGAAAATGTTGTCCGAACCTTTATGGCCAGGACGTACTCGTGGATGACTGCCGGACTTGCCCTGACCGCCGGAGTCGCCTATTTCACGGCCCAGAATGAAACGCTGGCCATGCAGGTCATGGGCCTGCGCCTGCCGCTGATGCTGGCACAATTGGCCCTGGTCTTCGTGCTGGCGGGCTTAGTGCAGCGCATGAGCAGTGCCCTTGCTGGCGTGCTGTTCATGGTGTACGCCGTCCTGACCGGCCTGACCTTCAGCGCCCTGCTGTTCGCCTATAGCCCCGCCGCCGTCATCAATGCCTTTGCCACCACCGCCGGAACCTTCGCAGTCATGAGCATCATCGGCTTCACCATCAAACGTGACCTCAGCGCGATGGGCCGCTTTTTCATGTTCGCCATCATCGGCCTGTTCATCGCCATGATCATCAACATCTTCTTCATTAGCAGCACCCTGAGCCTGATCATCAGCGTTGTGGGTGTGTTGCTGTTCGCGGGCCTCACCGCCTACGACACGCAAATGCTGCGCAAGATGGCCCTCAGCGGCGTTACGGGCGAAATGGCCGAGCGGGCTGCCATCAACGGGGCGCTCTCGCTGTACCTCAACTTCATCAATATGTTCCTGTTTTTGTTGAGACTGTCCAGCAGCCGCTAACACCAGTAGGGGCTAGAAGCTTCTCAATCGGTTCAAAGTCCACCATTACCCGGATAGATGCTGTCCGGGTATTTTGCTGTCTATCGGAGAAGTCAGCCATGAACCGTAGCCCTAGCTTGTGCATGGTGCGGTTTACCCCATCGTAGTTATCCGCTTCCAGGTCTTCAGATAGCTTGGCTAAAGTGGCCTTGATCCCCTCTGCTTGCTTGCTGATAAATGCCGCATGTAGCTGCACTGCCTCTGCCTGCTTGAGTTCCTGTATCAAGCTTCCCTCTGGCTTAAATCTATCGCCATACGCTTTTAGCTTCTCAGGCGATAAGTCAGACAGGCTGAGGTTAGTCACCACAGGCTGAGTCACATGCTTGTTGAGTTCATCCAGCGAAATATCTAGAGACTCAAACACCCTAAATTTCGTGGCTAGGTCAGCTTCACCAGCTTTAACGTCAAGGTCTATCTGTGCCAACTCACGCTGTATCTCTTTCAGGGCTTCGGAGTAAGCACCTACCAGCACAGCAAATTCATCATTACCAGCAAGCTTGATGGTTGCATCGACTAGCTTAGACTGCTTCACCTTGAGTTCATCACGCCTAGCTACACCCTTAGATACAGCAGCCTGTATCCGCCTAAGCTGTGCGATCTGCTTTGACACCTCATATTCAAACTGTGTCTCTATGTTCTCTATGTCTACGTTGACGAGGAACTGCTTCAGCGCCCTGATAAAGTGGTTTAAGGCTATCTGAGACAGACAAGCAGTCCCTTTGTCTACCACTTTGCCTAAGAAGTTGACCTCATTCCTCTGCTTCCTGAGTGATGCGCAGGTAAGGCCATACGTGCCTTTCCTCTCCCGCTTCCAGCCCGCGCTACCGCTGGCATGACTCCCACAGCAAGCACAGGTAATCAGCCTGTAGAACGGCTGTATCTCTAGGTCTGACCCTCTCACCTTCTTGGGAGTCACAGCAAGCAGTTCCTTCACTGTGTCTGCTACTACCCCTGTGATGATTGCTGGGCTAGTGGTGTATCGAGTCACACCCTGATAGACCTCCTCTCTTGGTCTACCCGCGTACATGTCCACTCTTAGCAGCATGTCCTTAAGCTGTATAGCAGTGAATACGCCATTACGCTTGGTCTTAATACCCTCTTTGTTTACCAACTGCACAGTTTGCATGATAGATCTAGTTTCTATGTATTTATCGAGTATTAGCCGTACTTTAGCCGCTTCATACTCGTTTATATCTAGGTAGTTAAACTTGAGTTTTTGGTTACCGTGTTCTACACGCTTACTTCTGATGTTGTAACCATACGGCGGGGCGAAGATAAAGCTTCCTAGTTCTAGAAAAGCGTACATCTTGCCTTCTTGCATCCGATCTACGATGGTGCTTCTTTCCCACTCTGCTACTGCTACATCGAACAGTGTGTCTTTTTTGATCTCGTTAAAGCTTTTGTAGGTCTTACCTTTAGTGATGATGGTAATTCTTCCACCACGCAAATACACGTCCCTAAAGAAGCTTTGGATGACCATAGCCTCTCTACCTGTCCGATCCACGCTATAGCAGATAACGTCCGTGACTCTCCCTGAGTCCACTAGGCTAAGTACCCTCTGGATACCAGCACGTGCCTCATAGCTTTTACCCGTTTGGGTGTCGTGGATATGGTCTATGCGTGTCCACTCGTGTTCTATACCCCACTTCTCACAGGCCTCAATCTGCCGTGACTGGCTATTGATCTCGGCTGAAGTAAAAGACGATAGATTGTGTGGGTGACCGACCATTGGCGACCCTCGCACCTTACGCGAGCTCAACTTGAAGAACGTCGACTGCACTTCCTCCAGCTGCTCGAGACCCAGCAGCATAGTTCCAAAGAGCTGGCTGAGTTCCTAGGGGTCTCGATGAGTACCCTCCGCACTTGGAGACAACGCCTGCGGCAGCAGGGGTCAGACGCCCTGCAGGCCACCGTCACTACGGGGAGAGCGCCGGCGCTCTCCCCAGAGCAACGGGAGACGCTGAAGCGCCTCCTCAACGAAGGGGCGCAGGTTCACGGCTTCCCGGACGTGAGTTGGACGACGCTCCGGGTCAGGGACGTCATCGGTCGTCAGTTCAACATCTGGCATCATCGCGATCACGTCCGCAGAATCTTGCACCAGCTAGGTTTTTCTCGTCAGAAACCCGATAAACGCGCTCTGGAACAGAACCCAGAAGCCGTGGCGACTTGGATCCAAACCACGGTTCCGGAACTGAAAAAGTAGCTGCGGGCGCGACTTTAGTCTTTCTCGACGAAGTGGGGTTCAGTTTGAAAGGCACCGTGAAGCAGACGTGGGCTCTGCGTGGGCAGACTCCGGTGGTCTTCGCCAAAGCCAGTTGGGACAAGGTGTCCACCTAGGGGCGATCACCAGTGCCGGCCAGTTTCTGCAGCACACGCAGCAGGGGGCCTTCACAGGCCCCCAGGTAATTCGCTTCTTTCAACACCTCTTGACGCACATTCCAGGCGATCTCCTGGTGGTGTTGGACAATGCCAGCATCCATAAAACGAAGGCCGTCACGGCCTTCGTTGCTGCTGAAACACGGCTGTCCTTGTCGTATCTGCCGCCATACGCTCCGGAACTGAATCCTATTGAACTCGTCTGGGCCTACGTGAAGCGCAATATTTTAGGCAATTTCTGCGCGCAAACCTTGAAGGTGTTGAAGGCACGACTCCGGGTCGGTTGGCAGCGCGTTCGATATATCCGGCTGCCAAAACAGCTGCTTCATAGCTACCTTCCGTCGTAAACTTCAGCCGAGATCAATAGTGTTCTCATCCTGTGCGCCTGTGCTAACGCGGGTGTAGATCAAATATGTCCTCACATCTTCCATGTTACACAGCATAGGGTATTTCTCTTTTAGTAGAGAAAGGCAGAAGGCGTACCGGATAGTGTATCTCTCTGGCAAATTGCTACTAGAGGTAGAACGGAGAAGTCTGCTAAAAGAAGTCCTATTGATTTTCTGCGTGGTACAGCAGCTTGACGGCTTCATGACTAGCCTCTAGGCTGTCCTCGTCACCATAGACACACCAGCAGCAGACAGGGCTACAGGGTGATCTACGCTGCCACTTCTTGTGGGAGTAAGGACATATCGCCTCGCTAGACTGAGAGGGTGAAGAAGCCCCTGCTACTTGCTGCCTTCCTGATGGGAAGTGCTTCCGCCGTGAACCTATCTGATGTAAGTGCCAAGGATGTTTGCTTTAAGCAAAGCATCTCAGCAATCAAGATTTATCCCATTGGAGGTGAGGAGTATGCAACTCCTCAACAGCCTCTTAAGGTAGTAAATACGCTATTGGAAATGGGATTTGTACCTGGTGAGAAGGAAGACTGTGAATATCATCTGAATAACTACGTCACATATGACTACTCAGATTTCGGAAATGACTATCGCTTAGAATCGTTTGTATTCCTTGAGGGTAATCCAACCAAAGAGAATCCTTACAACTATGCCACAAGCTATATGGCTACCAAAGGAGGTAAATACAAAGATAAACGTAGCTTTGACGATGAGATTAGCAAAATAGCTGAGTCTGGATATCAGCAATTTATAAAAGACTGGAAAGCCAGCCACAAGTAAAGAGGTCTTTTTCAAGCATGGGTTTTCCGCCCCTGCTTTTGCTATGGCATCTATGGCTTGTACCAGCCTATGTACCGTTGATAATACGACTTATCATCGCTGACCGTACTGTTTGTAGAGGTCATTGAGGTAGCTAAGCGTCTCAGCAACTCGTTCCAGTAGATACAGACTGTCTTCATTTACCTCTCCCTGTCCTATGAGTTCATAAGCTTCACGGGCATGGATAGCGAGTAGACCGAGTTTGTCTCCCTGAATAGCAAGGCTAGGATAGCCCCGTAGATCAGACTCAAAGATGATGGCCGTAGAGTCCTGATAAACCACTTCAATCTCAGCCTTCATAACCTCACTCTAGTGGGTTGATGCCACGCAAAGGCACGTTGCCCGCTTGTCGTCTCCAGTAGAGCAAGGTGTGTCTGAATAGCCGGGAAGTTGCCTCTGTAAGCCAAAATAAGGGCTTGAAAATCCCCAATGGTAGAGAATGCCTGACACGCACTCCTTGCCCGTGTGGTGGCTGCTATGCGCTTCTAGGGCTATGTTTTAGACTAAATTAAAGCAAATTATACGTAAAAAACAGAATAACGCGCGGGTACTTCCTACCCCCTATGGAAAAACACTGTCCAGAAAAACAACCCCCGGGGGGTATAGCAAAACAGACCCGCCTCGACAGGTTGTTTTCACTGTCATAGACGGGTTGTATTGGTTGTACTCGTTCCACCGCTGCGGGCCTGCTGGGGCCGGGGGCGCGGCGTATGGCCCTACGGGCCGGTAAGGAATTTTTCTTGTTTGTGCTGTTGTCGTTATCGGCTTACCCCTACCCCAAAAGTGCCGCTTTTTTGGCGGTTTGTCAAGAGGCAAGCCTACATTTCAGTAAATATCGGCAGAATTCAGGAGAAATCCTCTATTTTTGCCGATATTTGCGCGTGCGTGTGGGTTTATACCGCTGTTAAGGCGCATCTCCCTTTCACGTCCTATAAGTCCTCCCTCTCAAGCATAGCCACATGCGTTAAATCGACGACCGAAAACGTGTCTCTCCATGTGTACTTATCTATTAGGTAAAGCTTAGTTTCACTACTGTTAGAAGTATTCTTGACGCTGATATAGCTTCTTGGATTTGAATCTAGCCACTCCATTAATTCACCAGATTTAGCTACGTAAAATGCCTGATCTTCGATGCAGTACACCACAAAATAGAAACCTTCTGTTGACACTATTCCTGATGCTTTGCCTCTGGATTCGTATTCTATAGGTACATCATTTGATACACGTGTGCAGGTCTTTACTTCAGCAGATGTTCTAATACCATTCTTATCTATAAATCTAAAATCATGTTTGGGTTGATAGCCACTTGAACGTTCCAGCACTTCTCTCTTTTTATAGGCAAGATAGTCATTGAATCTATTCTCCACTTTCATACCGATTACGTATGTTTCACAAAAGTTGTCTTCTTTGTACTTAGTCATGTTAAATCTCCTATTAATCCTATCTAGTATGTTTATCTAATTAGACCTCCCACCCCTACGGGATAGTCAATGAGGCCTCCACTAAAGCATATATCTTATATAACACTTATCCATCAATACTGCTTCTAATCATCTCTCGTATGACTTGACTCACTGCTACACCTCTTATAGCTGCTTCCTTCTTAACAGCCTCCATAGTCTCGTCATCAAGATATATGTTTACTCTTCCTTTCTTCATACTCACCTCCTTATAGTTGAGTTGTATCAAATCTTAGTTAGCAAACCTCAGAATTAGGCTTTGTTGTCTCTGCTGTAGCGCTTGCATTGTCTGATCATAGTAATCATAAGCTAATCTCTCGTATGAACTTAACCACTTATCTTTGTCGATAGACGTAATTGTTGTATAGTTAGCCGTCACAGCTAAATCATAAATCTCTCCAGCAAGCATCATCAAAGCATCCATATCTTTTACAGCTTCATTCGCACACTCAGCAGACTCACCATCACCACCAGCAGGTGCTACTGCTACCGCCTCAGCTAACTCCACAGGTGTTGTGTCCACTGAGTTACCCAATAGAGCAGGGTGAGTTAGTACAGGTGTTGATACAGCCGCCGATGGGTTATGACTCTTTACACCCAGACTTACCACTTTGTACGTGTTAGCCGTACTCTTCAGGTTGTTACCTTGACTCGACATGCTAACTACACCCAACTTCACAAGTTCATCAATACCTTTCTTTACACTGCTGTCGCTGCCTAACCCAGCGCATTCCCGCAGTTTAGAGTAACTAGGCCATGCCGTACTCTTACCACTGTTACTGAACCTCACCAGCGCTATATAGATCTTTGTTGTTGATCCACTCATAGCCGCTAGAGTTCCACCATCTACCACATTGTTATCTATCATAAAGAATCCATCATTCTTACCTTTAGTCATTACCTTATCTCCTATACTTTGTCAATCTGCCTAAATATGCTTTACTTACCTAATCCTTAAATCACGTACTTTTCTAAACTTAAGCCTCTACACTTTCTGTAGTCTATATATTATTTTTTATAATATTTATTTATTATATTTCTTTATAGTCTACAGTTTCTGTAGAGGTTATCTACACTTTCTGTAGAGGTCTACTACAATAATTGTAGAGGCTATCCTAGACCCTCACTGTTTACCTCCCCTAATGTGCTGCCTCACTGCTTCCCTGATAACCATGCTGTATGCCTTATCGTTAGCAGCCGCGTATGCCTTGAGTTCTTCTAGTAGTTTGCTGTCCAATCTTATGTTTACTCTCTGCTCTTTCATGTCTTCTCCTTTGGATGTACTTTGTACATCTCATACTTCTATTAGACCTCTTGCGAAAGTCAGGCGGGACGTGCGCGGGTGAGGTTACAGAGCGCAGCGATCAGCTGAACCCGGAGTGCAAACCGACGTCGCCGATGTCGGTACACGCCCTTCAACACGCGGAAGATTTTCATGCGACGGATGACATGCTCGATCCCCTGCCGGGTCTGCGCCAGCACACGATTATCCTGGCGCTGTTCGGCTGACAGAGGCGACGCTCGCGTCGCCTTATGGGTGGTGATGGCATGCCCGTGGCTCCGCCAGAGTCCCTGGTATCCAGCGTCCCCGATCAGCGCCGTCTCGTTGGGCAGCCGCACGCCAGACTGACGGAACAGCTTCAGATCATGAACGGCCCCAGCACTCGTGGCGGTGCCCAGGATGCGCTGTGTCACCGTGCACATCAGCACCTGAAACTTCAGGGTATGGCGCTTCTTCTTCCCGCTGTACCAACCGCCCTGCTTTTTTTGGGCCGTTCACACGGGACCTCAGAAGCATCAATCGCGACAATGCTATAGACGAGCTGCGCTTCCTGAAATACGCGTTTCTTGGGCATCTGGAAGTGCGCACTGGCGATCAATGCCGCTTCCACGCGTTGCACCGTGCGGTGCACGGTGGTTTCATGCACACCCCAATCGTCACCCAGGTGTGCAAAGGTTCGATACTCACGCCAGAATTCTAGGGTCATCAGCAGCTGTTCAGCCACGCTCAGCGCGGCTGGGCGGCCAGATTTCTTCTTCCGTCCTTCGCGGAGGGTCAGCACCTCTTCCATCTCGGCAAACGTTTCCGGGGAAACCCCGGTGCGTCGACGAAACTGCTTGCGGTTCATCTTCAGCGTGCGTGTCAGACGGTCTCGCTCCACGCTACCAGCTTAGCCCACGACTTTCGCAAGAGGTCTATTATACGGCGCACCTAGGGTTTTTACTTTCCAAAAGTAGCGATGCACTACAACTAGTGCAGTGCATTTAAAGTACGGAAGGAGATTTTCGTAAGACCAGATCCTAGCCGACCTTTAATTGGTTTAGCCTATTTATAGTACGGGAGGAGATTTGCCTTAGGGTACGATCCTGGCCCGGTCTTTAATTAATTCCAGTCAAGTAACCAGGTGGAGTATTTAAAGTACGGCTAGGAGATTTCTAAAAGTAGTGATCCTACCCGTACCTTAATTGGTGTATCGATACGTGAAAGGGAGAAAGCCCGTCAGCCGCTGTAGCATCGGTTTTACGAGAGGGTACTGTCTATGGTTCATGCCGCTGCTATTGATCTCGGCTGAAGTAAAAGACGATAGATTGTGTGGGTGACCGACCATTGGCGACCCTCGCACCTTACGCGAGCTCAACTTGAAGAACGTCGACTGCACTTCCTCCAGCTGCTCGAGACCCAGCAGCATAGTTCCAAAGAGCTGGCTGAGTTCCTAGGGGTCTCGATGAGTACCCTCCGCACTTGGAGACAACGCCTGCGGCAGCAGGGGTCAGACGCCCTGCAGGCCACCGTCACTACGGGGAGAGCGCCGGCGCTCTCCCCAGAGCAACGGGAGACGCTGAAGCGCCTCCTCAACGAAGGGGCGCAGGTTCACGGCTTCCCGGACGTGAGTTGGACGACGCTCCGGGTCAGGGACGTCATCGGTCGTCAGTTCAACATCTGGCATCATCGCGATCACGTCCGCAGAATCTTGCACCAGCTAGGTTTTTCTCGTCAGAAACCCGATAAACGCGCTCTGGAACAGAACCCAGAAGCCGTGGCGACTTGGATCCAAACCACGGTTCCGGAACTGAAAAAAAAGTAGCTGCGGGCGCGACTTTAGTCTTTCTCGACGAAGTGGGGTTCAGTTTGAAAGGCACCGTGAAGCAGACGTGGGCTCTGCGTGGGCAGACTCCGGTGGTCTTCGCCAAAGCCAGTTGGGACAAGGTGTCCACCCTAGGGGCGATCACCAGTGCCGGCCAGTTTCTGCAGCACACGCAGCAGGGGGCCTTCACAGGCCCCCAGGTAATTCGCTTCTTTCAACACCTCTTGACGCACATTCCAGGCGATCTCCTGGTGGTGTTGGACAATGCCAGCATCCATAAAACGAAGGCCGTCACGGCCTTCGTTGCTGCTGAAACACGGCTGTCCTTGTCGTATCTGCCGCCATACGCTCCGGAACTGAATCCTATTGAACTCGTCTGGGCCTACGTGAAGCGCAATATTTTAGGCAATTTCTGCGCGCAAACCTTGAAGGTGTTGAAGGCACGACTCCGGGTCGGTTGGCAGCGCGTTCGATATATCCGGCTGCCAAAACAGCTGCTTCATAGCTACCTTCCGTCGTAAACTTCAGCCGAGATCAATAGTGCCTCTATGACCTTCCTATGCGCTTCCACACCATCTACTCTCACACTGCTCTATTGAGATGGACTATGACCAGCGTAGCGGGCATAGGACATGTGCAGCAGGAAGCACGGGCTAGGCCGGGTAGAGTGGGGGTGTGTCCTTCCAAGCACTCTTAGAAGCCCTATTACCCTATGCAACAGCTACAGCTGCAATTATTGGCGTTCTTCTAACAATCATATACAACGGCATACTCAAGACTAGGGAATTTAATAGGCAGGAAGAGACTTTAAACAGACAGAGGATACAAGCTTCTGGAGACAAAAGTATGGAGTCTCTCGCCTCGTTAAATAAAACCTACGTTAACTTCCTCAAGAAGAACGAGAGTAGTCTAAACGATATTATATCGATTCTTGAAGCTGCACACGCTAATAAGGTTATGCCAGCTGAACAAATTCACAAAATACTATTAATAGCATCCGAATACGACGAAAAGACATATAGCTGGATCAACTCCGAAGAATTTAGAGGATTGAACACAGCCCTAGAAAGTACGATTATCCTTGAAATGAATCACAGCATTGTTTGGTTCAATGATGAACCCTTTATAAAGTACAAAAATGATCTACTTGTCTCCAGTAAAGAGACTCATAACAAGCTGTATAGTTTGTATTTTAAGATACATATATTCTTTCAGAAACAAAGTATAGAAAACGCCATTACTTTTCCTGATTTGATAGAGAGTATAATGGATATCTCGAATAGCCTTCAGAAAGAGGCAAAAGAGTGTTTGTTAGCTACTAAGGATGAAATCAGCAAGCTTGAGACCGGAACATCTCAGTTGATAGCGCACATCAAAGCAGAATATGACGCTGTAGGCAAATCAAAAAAGAAGAAGCCTCGACTACCGTGGGGCAGAAGAGGCTAAAGCAGGTAGGGTAGCTTTTATGCTGTCATAGACGCTAAGAACCAGCTAGCAGCTATATCTCTACCATCTAAGGAAGATGAATATGTTCCTGTTTATCCTGCGACTGTCTAGCAACCGCTAAACGCAGCCCCGCACTCAAACGCCCCGGCCAATGCTGGGGCGTTTTTCTTTGGTCAGAAAGAGCGCTTAGCGGTAGAACTCGCGGTAGTACGCCCCCTGGGCGTTGGCATCGGCTTTCAGGCTGGCAAACGGCACCACGACAGTTTCGGCACACGCCCCCACCACATGCGGCAGGCCCGTCGGCGTCAGGTTCAGGCCCGCACGGGTCAGGTGGGCGGTAAATTCGCTCCCCATCTCACGCAGCACATCGCGGCATTCAGCGTCTACCTCGGCGGGCAAACGGTTCAGATACAGCGCCTTTTGGCGGGCGGCGGTCAACCTGGGCCAGATGGCCGGCAGGGGCACGGCACGCCCAGTCGCGCGGTCTAGCATCACGCCGACACTGAAATTGTCGGGATGTGCGCCGCCGCAGTAATACCCGGCATCCTCGCGCAGGCTGATCAATTTAACCGACGTGTAGGTGATGGCCGCGTTCAGTTCGTAACCCTCGGCCATGTCGCTGCTGCCCAACCTGTAGGCACAGTCCAGCGCGTTGGCGGCGTGTTCCAGCTCGCGGTCTTGCAGGGCGGCGTTCAGGCCAGCACTGGCCCCCGGCATACGCGGATAAACCACGCCCGACAACGGCTCGCGCACGCTTTTGCCCCCCGCCTGCGTTGTCCACGCCCGGTTCAGTTTCAGGAAGGCCAGCGGGTCAGCCGTCTTCAGCTTCAGCAGGCCGGGGGAAGGCGGCAACTTCAGGGCCACGCCCACGACATTCAGCGGGGCAAGGCGCACCGGCAGCGTGCCTAGCCCGGTGGGTTTGGCCCAGGTGCCCGTGAATCCTGCGGCGTTGTTGTCCAGGGTCAGGCGATTCAGCGTCAGGCAACCTGTGACCACGCGGCCTGCCATTGGGCCATCCCAGACCTCTTCCTGCAAGATCAGGCTCTCTCCGCTGCGAAACGGGGTCAGTTCTATATTGATGCCCTTGCGTTCGTAGTAATACCGCGCTGCACCACCATCCAGCCCCTCACCCAGTTGCAGCACCACAGACAACGTGCCCACCGTGCCCCGGTAGATGGCTCCTGCCTTGGCGGGTACCGCCGCCCACGCCGGAGCGCCCGCTGTGCCTCCGCAGGCCCGCAATTCTGGAGTCTGGGCCGCCGCGCCGGAAACCAGGCCCGTACAGAGCAGGAAGGCCAGAGACTGGCAGGCTTTGACCGGGTTCCGATGGAGTGAGAACGGTTTCATTCACCCCAGCGTACCGCCTGTATTTCGCCCGTCAACGCCCCTCCCCCACTCCGCGCCCATCAAAGGTGGCGTTGCGGAGCATGCCGCCCACAAAGGCTCCGAACGGAGAATGGGTTTCGGCCCAGCGCACGGCGGCCTCTACGTCATAGGGCACGGCGCAAAAATTCACCGACCACGCGCCTGCACGCCGCTCCAGCAGTGTCCAGCGGGCGCGGGGATCGCCATCTACCTGATCGCTGACGGCTCCAGCATTGACCAATAGTATGTTGCCCACACGGGTTGCGCCGGGGCGGTGGGTGTGGCCGCAAACCACCACGCCCGTGCCCCGCCCCCCCAAATACAGTGGTTCGAGCTGCCTCAGCACCCGGCGCGGGTCACGGGAGCGGTAAAAGCCCCTGCCACTTTGACCATGCGGGCCTGCCCCTTCAGGCTGCCATTCCCAGAGCAGGCTGTGCCACGCGCTATCGGGGGTGCCGTGACAGGCCAGCAGTTCGCCGTCCAGCGCAGAAACCGTGAGAGGCAGGGCAGCCAGGCGTGCCAGAGCGGGGGCGTCCACCTGCCCGCTCAGCCACTCGCCAAAGGAGCGCGACAGGGCCGAGCGGCGACCCTCCGGCCAGAGCTTTTCCTCGTTGTTGCCGCGCACTTCCAGCGCCCCGGCGGAAGCGAGTTCAGCCTGTACTTCTGCGGCCTGCGCCGGGTCGGCCACCCCCTCCACCTGATCGCCCAGATTGAGGATCAGGTCAGGAGAAGCCTGCCGAAGCTCTGCCAGCACGGCGTCCAGCGCAAACGCATTGCCATGCACATCCGAAATCACTGCCACACGCACCCGCACAGCCTAGCCCGCCCGCACCCTACCCGTCACCCGCTACCATGCAGCCTATGAGCATTCTTCCCGACTGGCGCATCCGGCAACTGGCCCTGGAGGGCATGATCACGCCCTTTGAAGACCGACTGGTCCGCACTTCAGACAACGCGCAGGTCATCAGCTACGGCCTCAGCAGCTTTGGCTATGACCTGCGCTGCGCCGACGAATGGAAGGTATTTACCAATGTCCACGGTGCACTGGTCGATCCCAAAAACTTTGATGACCGCTCGTTTGTGGATATTCAATCAGAAACAATTATCATTCCACCCAACAGTTTCGTATTGGCAAGGTCATTGGAATACATGAAAATTCCGGATAATGTCATGGTCGTAGCGGTGGGTAAGTCAACTTATGCGCGTTGTGGCATAGTCGCCAACGTGACCCCTTTAGAGCCCGGCTGGGAAGGTCATGTGACGCTGGAATTTAGCAATACCACGCCGCTTCCCGCCAAGATGTACGCCAACGAAGGTTGTGTGCAGCTTCTTTTCTTTGAAGGCGAGCGCCCCGAAGTCACGTATGGAGACCGTAAAGGCAAGTATCAGGGCCAAACAGGTGTGACCCTGCCGCGCCTTTAATCGAATGAAGCTTCCGCCTAAGCTCACGCCTGATCTGCTGTTCCTGGCTGCCCTGTTTACTTTTGCGGGCGTGATGCATTTCGTTCGGCCGCAACCGTTCGACACAATCGTGCCGAGTTGGGTGCCGATGCCTGCACGCACAGCCACACTGCTCAGTGGAGCCGCGGAAATCGCGGGCGGGTTGGGGTTGCTGCATCCGGCCACGCGCCCCGCCGCACGCCTGGGTCTGCTGGCGCTGCTGCTGACCGTATTTCCCGCCAATCTGAATATGGCCGTGAACGCCGAACGCTATCGCCCGCTGCCGGAATGGGCGCTGTGGCTGAGGCTGCCGCTGCAACCCCTGTTGATGTGGCTGGTGTGGCGGGCAGGAAAGGGCAGAAAAGTCGGCTAGCACGTTCTACAGCCCACACATCGCTTCCCAAGCAGTGCACTTACAGCAACACCACGTCCACATCCTCCCCCACCGCCACGCCGCCGCCTTCCGGCACCACCACCAGCGCCCCGGCTTCACTGAGAGACCGTAGAACACCGCTGCCCTGTTGGCCGTAGTCATGCACCCCGCCGCCCACGATATTGGCCCGCCAGAAGGCCATTTTGTCGGGGATGCCGCGAAAGGGTGTGGCCGCCCGCAGGCGGAGTGTCTGCACGGGCTGTCCGGTCAGGGCGGGACGCACGATGACATGAAAGACCACGAGGCTGCTGACTGGATTTCCCGGCAGGCCGAAGACTGGAAGGCCGTTCCAGCCGCCGAGGAGCGCGGGGCCACCGGGCCGCATCCGTACCTTCCAGAACGAGACGCGGCCCTGACCGATCAGCAGGTCACGCATAAAGTCATATTTGCCCATGCTGACGCCGCCGCTGGTGAGCAGCAGATCTGCGCCGCCGATGCTGTCTATGGCCGCCTGAAGCGCTGCCGGGCTGTCAGGCGCGTGGCCGAGGGGCAGCACTTCGCAGCCGGAGTCGTGCAGCATGGCACTCAGACCAATGCGGTTGCTGTCGTACACCTGACCGGGCAGCAGCGGCAGGCCGGGTTCGATCACTTCGTCTCCGGTCGAAAGGAGCGCCACACGCAGTTTGCGGCGCACTGGGATGCGGGCGTGGCCGAGCGCGGCAGCCAACGCCACACGCGGCGCGGTCAGGAGCAGTCCAGCAGGCATGACCTGTTCTCCGGCGCGAAAGTCGCCGCCTTCCGGGCGCACATCGGCGGGGCTGGCGGGACGCTGCACCATTACAAATTCGGGGCCGTCGTCTAGCAACTGTTCTACGGGCGCAATCGCGTCGGCTCCGGCGGGCATGGGCGCACCCGTGTAAATGCGGATGCACTCGCCAGGGCCAACCGTTCCGGCAAAGGGCACTCCGGCGCGGCTTTCCCCGGTCACTTGCAGGCGCGTGGGCGTGGACTGGGAGGCCGTCAGCGTATCGGTGGCGCGGCAGGCGATTCCGTCCAGCGCACTCTCGGTGGCGCTGGGATGGCTGACCAACGCGGTCAAAGGCTCGGCCAGCGTGCGCCCATGCGCCTGCCCCACACCCACCCACTCGGTTTCGGGCGGCGGCAGCAGGGCGGCCAGCATCCGGCGGGCTTCGTCCACACTGACGAACATAGGAAACTCAGGCGGGCGGGCGGCAGTCATGCGGGCAGGATACGGCAGAGCGGATTTATGCTGGCTGAATTCTTGAAGGAGTTGAGATGCAATTTCTCACGGTTCGGCCATACGCCGCCCAGTCAGGCACCCCAGAGGGTACACTTTTGGGCAATGCCCGCAGCAAGTCAGCGGGGGAACGGAGAGCGCATGAAGATTACTCAGGACAAAGTGGTGGAAGTGGAGTACAAGCTCAGGGTGAACGGCGAAACTATGGACGCCAGTGAACCCGGCGACCCGCTGACCTACCTACACGGACACAACGGCATCATTCCCGGCCTAGAGCGTGTGCTGGAAGGCAAAGGCGTGGGCGACAGCCTACAGGTGACGGTGCAGCCCGAAGACGGCTACGGCCTACGCGACGAAGACAATATAGACGTGCTGGGCCGGGAAGACTTTGACGACGATATCGAAGTCGGAGCGACCTACTACGCGCAGGACGAGGACGGCCAAGTGGTGCCGTTTACGGTGCTGGAGATAGACGGCGACACCGTGCGGGTGGACTTCAATGTGCCTCTGGCCGGAGAAGTGCTGGACTTTGACGTAACGGTGCTGACGGTGCGCGGCGCCACGCCCGAAGAACTGGAACACGGTCATGCCCACACCGCCGGAATGCACGACCACGACGACGAACGAGACATTTTGACTATTGACGCCTCGGAGTTGGGCGAGCCGGAACCAGCGGCCACAGGAGACCTCATGACCATGAAGATTGCCCAGGACAAAGTGGTGGAACTGGATTACCAACTCACCGTAGACGGCGAAATCGTTGATCGGAGCGAGCCGGGCGAGCCGCTGACTTACCTGCACGGCCACAGCAACATCATTCCCGGCCTGGAGCAGGCCATAGAAGGCCGCTCGGCAGGCGAAACGCTGCAAGTGACGGTGCAGCCCGAAGACGGCTACGGCCCCCGCGACGAAGACAACGTGGATGAATTAGACCGCGCCGATTTCGAGGACGACATTGAAGTGGGATCCACCTACTACGCGCAGGCTGAGGACGGAAGCGTGCTGCCCTTCACGGTCATGAGCATGGATGGCGACACCGTGAAAGTGGACTTTAATCCGCCGCTGGCAGGCCAGGTGCTGAACTTTGACGTGACGGTGATGAGCGTGCGCGACGCTACCTCCGAAGAACTGGAACACGGCCATGCCCACAGCGCGGGGATGCACGAGCACGATTAAAGTCTGAGCGCAGTACACCGAGAAACAGTTCTGGGGGCGACCTCAGGGCTGTTTTTTTCGTGGGCATCAGGCTGATCAATTCACCAGCGCCGCCAACCATTCGTGCCCCGGCGACGTGAGTTGTAAGGCACCTTCCAGCCATGCGCGGGCTTCGGTCTTCAGCGTGGGCAGGGTGCGGGCAAAATCGCGCTGGTCTTTGCCTCTGGGATCACGGCCTGCAGTGCGGCTCTTAAACAGAAGCACGGCTTCTGGGGCCAGATGGGGCAGGCCCTGTGCGCCGATCAGGCGGGCCTGCCCCATTGGCAAGGTCACGCGGGGGTCGCGGCGGTAAATCCACGTTTCATCATCAGAGTCGGTGAGCAGCACATCCAGCAGTTGGACGTGGGGCAACCCTGAATGGCGTGCGTGGGCCTGGTGGTCGGGGGCCTCTATCGGAGCTGTCCAAGCGTGATACGTCCCAGCCCGGCAGGCGTCCAGCCGCCATCCTGCAGACGCCAACGCTTCCCGCACTTCGCCTTGCCTGTGCCGGGGCAAAGTCACGTCTATGTCTTAATGTGGGCGCGTGACCGTGCCATGCCACGCATCCAGCGCCCAGCCACCTGCCAGCATCCAGGGCAAGTTCAGCGGGGCCAGCGTCTGGGCAGCAAACAGCGCTGGAGCAAACCCCACCGTTTGAGCATGGTAGGCATAAGCATCGGGCAGCAACACAGCATCTGCATGGGTGCGGCCAGACTGCAGAAAAGCGGCGCGGTAACGCTGAGCCGCGTCGGGCACAGTCAGGAGCAGATCACGGAGCGCCGCCTGGTCGGTGGCCCAGGCCGTGCCTTCCTCCGCAACAACGACTCGCCAACCGCCGGGATGCAGGAACGTGCCGCCGGGTTGCTGCGTGTAGCCCAGTCCAATAAGCGCCGCCTCGGCGGGCGTACCGGGCCACAGATCCAGATGCAGTTCGGGCCTGTCCAGATCGGTGAGCGCAGGCACACTGCCAGGGCCACCCAGCGAAAGGGCGAAAATGCCGGTGGTTCGGCCCCGTTCTAGGACAGAACCCAGGGCGTCGGTCAGGCGTTGGGTGGCAAGCGTTAAAGAATCCATGGTCTCTCCCCTATTCCAGATCGTCGTAGTGGTGCAGCAGCGCGGCATCCGGATCGCCTACCGGGTGATGATGGCGGGCCACCAGTCGGGCCACACGCGGCCTTGCTCCGGCGCGGGCCAGCAATTGTGCGCCCAATTCCGGGTGATTGGCCCGGATGCCGATGGCCCCCACAGGCGGCAGCAGCCGTGCCAGGCGGTTGGGAATCAGGCCCACCAGCACGCGCTCTATCACGTAATACGGGCGCAGGCTTTTGCCGCAGTCGTGCAGCAGGGCGGCGGCCACTACTTCTGGCTCGGCTTGGGGATAATCGCGCAGCAGGTGGCGGGCCACACGGCAGGCATGTTCGCGGTCACGGGCGTCCATCCCGCCGTACACGCGGGCTTCTTCGGGCGTCAGATATTCGGCGGCCCAATTGTCTTCGGGCTGGGCCGTGCGAATGCTCAGGCTCCGGCTCAGGCGAAGCGCCTTGCCCGCGTAGCCGCGCACCTTGCGAATCAGCCGCTGGAGGGGCGAGAGGTGCAGCATGGAGACAGAATAAGCGTAAACGCAGGTTTGTAACAAAAGTCTCAGAGAGTGGGAAGTCGGCCGGATGGAAGAAAGAAGGGGAAGCTGGACGCAGTGGCCCGGCCTCCCCTCTGCAACAACTGCGTCCTCAGTCGGCAGCTGTCACCGTTTCCAGTTCCAATGCGGCCAGGGCGCGTTCGGCGCTCATGGCGGCGCGTGTGCCTGCGCCGACACTGGTCGCCAACTGGCGGTACACATGGTCACTCACGTCACCTGCTGCAAACAACATCGGGACGCTGGTGTAGATCTCGTCGGTCACGTCCACGTAGCCGTCGTCGCGCAGTTTGACCGTACCCTTCACGAAGTCGGTGTTGGGAATGTGGCCGATAAAGATGAAGACGCCGTCGGTGGCAAAGTCGCTGACGGCTCCGGTCTTCAGGTTCTTCAGGCGCACATTGCTGACGCTACCGTCGCCCTGAATTTCTTCGACGGCAGTGTCCCAGATGAACTTCATTTTGGGGTTGGCCAGGGCGCGGGCCTGCGCGACTTTGTTGGCCCGCAGGGTGTCGCGGCGGTGAATCAGGGTGACTTCATCGGCAAACTTGGTCAGGAACAGACCCTCTTCCACGGCGGCGTCGCCGCCACCCACCACGACCACCTTTTTGCCGCGGTAAAAGAAGCCGTCGCAGGTGGCACAGGTGCTGACGCCCCGGCCCCAGTAGGCTTCCTCACCAGGCACGTTCAGGCGCTTGGGGTTGGCCCCGGTACTCAGGATCACGCTTTTGGCGCGGTAGGTGCCGCTGTAGCCGCGCACCGTAAACATATACGGATGGTGCTGGGGCGTGGATTCGATGGATTCCACCTCATCCATTTCAATGCGTGCGCCGAACTTTTCGGCCTGCTTCACCATGCGCTCGGCCAGTTCCATCCCGGGAATCGGATCGGGGAAACCGGGGTAGTTTTCGACTTCCTCGGTCTGGGCAATTTGGCCGCCCGGCAAGCCCTTTTCCAGAATGAGGGTGGACAGGTTGGCGCGGCCCGTATAGATGGCGGCGGTCAATCCGGCGGGGCCGCCCCCCACGATCACCACGTCAAGGTCTTGGATAGGGTTTTGGGCACTGGTCATGGCCTGAGCGTACCACCAGTCACGTTTAGAGATGGTCAGCAAGACACAGTTTACTTTATAAAGTGATTTGCGTTTTCAATTTACTTTGACAGGCATCCGGACTGTCTCAGACACAAAAAAAGCCCCCGCCGAAGCAGAGGCTTTTTCTTGTTGGTTGGGGCGTATGGATTCGAACCATAATTGACGGTGTCAGAGACCGGAGTCCTGCCGTTAGACGACGCCCCACCGTTAGCAAAACTGGATCGGCCCGCAGACCTCTACAGTTGCCCTGCCTACAGCGTCAAACGCAGCGCACGAGCGTTAGGGAGTATAAGGGGCGCGGCGGCACGCGTCAACACCCACAGCATCAGAAAGGCGTCAGGCGGGTGTGCGGGCAACATGCCCGCATAGACCAAACATTGAATGGACTGCGTTCAGACGCGGCCCTAAGCGCACGAATACACGCAAAATTCGGTTGCTGTACCCCCCCCACTCTGATACACTGAGGTGTTGCCGCGCCGACGCGCAGGTATCAGGATTGTGGTGACGGTATGTCAAGTGCCGCCACACAGGAGGACAGGAGTTCATGGAAGACAACACCCAGACCCCCGCCCATCAGGACGGGACTCAGCCCACGACGGGCACCGAAGCGATGGACACTGCAACGACGGATACGGCCACTGTAAATGAGGCTGCGCCTGCTGCCGAAGTGGTCGCCGCACCCGCCGAAACGCCCGCCGCACCCGCCCCCAGCGAGGAACGCGAATACCCCGCCATGACCATGGAGGACATCCTCGCCAGTGAGGCGCAGGAACCCCAGAGCGTCTCGCGTGGCGATATCGTGGACGGCACCATCGTGTTCATCGGTCAGGACGGCATTGCCGTAGACATCGGCGCGAAGGTTGAAGGCGTCATTCCCCTCAACCAGATCGGCGAAGAGCCCGTGACCCTCGAGCAAGCGCAGGAGCTGTACAAGTCCGGCGACAAGATCGAGGCTTACGTGGTTCGCGTAGACCTGCCCAACAGCCAGATCGTGCTGAGCAAAAAGCGCGCCGATCAGGATAAGGGCTGGCGCGTGCTGGAAAAGATGGAAACCGAGAACGAGGCCTTTGAAGTCGACGTGCTTGAAAAAGTACGCGGCGGCTTGGTCGCGCAGGTGGAAGGCATTCGTGCGTTCCTGCCCGCCTCACAGGTGGATACCCGCCGCGTGAACGATCTCGATCCCTTTGTGGGACACCCCCTGATGGTCAAGCTAATCGAGCTGAACCGCAAGCGCAACCGCGTGATCATCAGCCACCGCGCCATCATGGAAGCCCAGAAGGCCAAAGCCCGTGAAGCCACGGTTGGTCAGCTGGAAGCCGGAGCGCAGTTCGAGGGCGAAGTCGTCGAGATCACCGATTTCGGTGTGTTCGTCAACCTCGGCGGTATCGATGGTCTGGTTCACCGCAGCGAACTCACCTACGGGCGTTTTAACCACCCCCGTGACGTGGTCAAGGTCGGGGACAAGGTTCAAGTTCAGGTCATCGACGTGGACGAGGGCCGTGAGCGCATCAACCTGAGCATGAAGGCCCTGACGCAAGACCCCTGGGAAGGTGCCGTAGACCGCTACAGCATCGGCCAGAAGGTCACGGGCAAGGTCACCAACCTGACCAACTTCGGCGCGTTCATCGAGCTGGAATCGGGCCTTGAGGGTCTGGTTCACGTCAGCGAAATGAGCTGGACGAAGCGTGTGCGTCATCCCAACGAAGTCATGAAGGAAGGCGACGAAGTGGAAGCCGTCATCTTGCGAATTGATCCCAAGGATCGCCGCATCAGCCTCGGTATTCGTCAGACCACGGATGATCCCTGGAGTGCGCTGCCTGACCGCTACCCACCCGGTACGCAGGTGAAGGGCAAGATCACCGGCATGACCGATTTCGGCGTGTTCATGGAGATCGAGGAAGGCATTGAGGGCCTGATTCACATCAGCGAACTCGATACCGCCCGCGTCAACAACCCCGCCGACCTGTTCAAGAAGGGCGACGAGATTGAGGCCGTGATCCTGAACATCGACCCCGTGGAGCAGCGTGCGAGCCTCAGCCGTCGCCGCTTCCTCGGTGGCGGCGCGCCCCCACGCGACTACGTCAGCCAGGGCGGCGGCACTCGCAGCGACCGCTTCGGCGCATCCCCCGGCGGCGCTCCTGGCCGTGGTGGTCAGGGTGGCGGCGCAGGTGGACGCGGTGGCCGTCGTGGCGACAGCGACTACGCTTTCAATGCGAAGGACGCCTCTCAGGGCGGCAAGATCAGCACCAAGCTCGGCGACGTATATGCCGACTTGTTTGCCCAGTTCGGCCTGAGCAACGACAAGAAGGAAGACGTTCAGCCTGTAGTGGCTCCTGAAGCGGCAGCCCCCGAAACCGATACTCAGAAAAGCGAGTAAGTGCTGACGAGTAAGGGTTAGAGGGTCAGGCAGGACTGAGTTCTGACTGGTTGAAAACGAAAGCAGGCCCGGTATGGAGAAATCCGCCGGGCCTGTTTTGGGTTGGGAGTGGGCATTTTTCGCTTCCCTGTGGCCGCCTCACCCCGCTGCTATCACAGTACCCCTCTCTGTTTCTCACCTCTGCGAGTCCCATAGCTGGAGAGAGCAACACCAGACAAGCAAGATTCTCCAACATTCAGAAAAGCGCGGCCTACCCTTCATCCGGTAGGCCGCGCTTTCAAGGTGATTCTTAACGATCAGAGATTCGGATTTGCCTTCTCGGTTTCGGTAATCACGCTGCCCTGCGCTTTGGCTTCGACTTTGCTCTCGGGCGCGGGCACCTGGCCGGGGTGAGACTTGATGAAGCTGGCGACGCCGCCCGTGCTGACCGGAGCCACGCTGCTGGTAGGCACAGCGCTGGTACGGGTGGCCGGAGCCGGAGTTCTGAGCAGAGGTGTGGCACGTTCTGCTTTGGCCTCGGTGGGGTCTGCTGGTTTACCGATGCCCAGTTTCCCCAAGGCGGCCTTCAGCACGTCGGCTGGAGCGTCTGCGTGGCCTGCCTCGGCTTTGGGTGCACCCGGCTTGGCTGCTGGCTTGCTCACGGGCTGTCCGGCCTTGTCCAGCATGGAGTTTGCCATTCCTTCCAGGCGCGGCGTGATCACCTTGTCGGTCAGGGTCTTGACGGCCAGCGTGCCCAACGTGGCAATCAGGGCGCTACCGACGCCGCCCTTGCTCTTCTGACCCTTCTGGACTTTCATCAGGGCCTTCTGGTGCTTGACCGGGCTGGCGGCGTCCACATAAATCTTCTTGCTGCGCCGGAACTGGCGGCCCACCACCATGCCCAGCACCGCGCCCACTGCCGAAGCGCCGCCCAGCATTTTCAGCGGCTCTTTTTGCAAGTTCACCTGAAGGCTGGCCTGCTCGGTCAGGGCGTCGATGCTGGCCTTCAAGCGGGCACGGTTTTCGTCACGCTCGCTCAAGGGCGACTGGAAGTCAGCGTCAGACAACTTGGAGGAACGGTCCTCGGCCATGCTCAGCTCTCCTTTTTATTGACATTGAGACTGTCTTTGTCCATCTCATCGCGGTAGGTAGGCGTGGTGCTGACCTTGATGCCGGGCGCATCTTTCAAGACCACCGGGTGCTGGATGTTGGGGTCGTGGGCATGACCGCCGTGTCCGTGCCCGCCGCCATGATCGGCGCTGTGGTCAGCGTTGCCGTGACCGCTGCTGTCTTCGTGGGTATCGCTGCCGTCGATCTTTTTGTTCAGACCGCTGCCGTACACCTGCGCCTCACCGTCGGGCTTGCTCTCAAAGACGGGGATGGTGGTGGTGCCGCCCTCCACCCGCACCGTAGCCCGGCCCTCGCTCTCGGAGATCACGCGGGTTTCTCCGGCGGTGTGCAGATCGGGGTCACGGGTCATGTCCACGCCGCCGGTAGTATTGCTGCGGCCCGGTTCGTTTTTGGGAGTGCTGTGGGTCTGGGTGGCAGCGGGAGTTTCTATGCTTTTGCCGCCGGGCACGTAGGTGGCAGGTTTGGAACCCGTATCGGCTACCTTGTATCCGCCTGTCGTACCAGCCGTTTGCGTTACGGGCGCACCCGTGACCCGCGCTTCAGTTTTCTGGCCGTCTTTCAGCGCCTTCTGCTCGGCCTGATAACGGGCTTCCAGCATCTCGTCTTCGGTCATGGGGCCGCTGCGACGGCCAGCTGCGTCGTCGGTCTTGACTTCTGCGCCGAGGCGTTTGATCCCCAGAAAGATCAGCCCACCCGTGAGCGCGAAGCTGAACAGCGCGATCAGCAGGGCTGCCGACCACCAACCGAGGCCGAGGCGAACCAGACCGAAATACACGGCCAGAATGAGGAATACCAGACCCAAAATGAGGGGGCCTGATGCAGCCAGCAGCAGCACGACGCCGATGCCTTTGGCTTTGGCAACGTCCCCGACCCGGCGGGCGATGCCGCTGATTTCCGACTTCACGAGAGTGACGGCAGCGTCGAACACGTCGACGATGGCGCCCCCCATACTCTTGCGTTCTTCCATACCTTCCTCCGGGAATGCGGCCCCCCCTTACCGGTGCATACGGTAGCGGGGCATACGGGCCTGTCGGGAACAGCATACTGAAAGGTATGAGTCTGCCGCGTCACCTCAAAGAAACCCTGAACTCTGCCGCACACTCCGGCCCCAGCCTAAGTGTGGCCCAGCGCAGCAATCTCTGGCCTATCACGGCGCTGGGCTATGCGTGGTGGCGGGCGCGTTCACTCACCCTCTTGGGGGGGCAGGCCTTCGGGTTGGCGCGGGAAGCCAAGCTTTTTAGGAGCCTGTGCCGCCCCCAACCCGGCCAAAGTTGGCTAGATGCAGGCACCAGCACCGGCTTTTATGCGGGCGTATTGGCGCAGGTGGGCTGCCGCGTGCTGGCCGCCGACCTGAGCGCCCCCATGCTGGCAGAGGCGCAGCGGCGCGAACCCAGCGACCAAATTGACTGGGCCATGCTGAATCTGGAACTCAGCGGCCTGCCCAGCGAATCGTTTGACGGAGTGACTGTAGGGGCAACCCTGAACGAAACCAACGATCCCGCCCGCTTTTTGCAGGAACTCTCACGCCTGACCCGCCCCGGTGGGCAACTGTGGTTGATGTACCTTCCGCGCACGGCTGGCCCACTGCAAACGCTGCTGAGTAAGGCGGCGTTGGGCGGTTTGTCTTTTCATGATCCAGCGTGGGTGGCGCGGCAATTGCCCGGTTGCCAGCGCACCCACTTGCTCCACGTCGGCGCAGTCGTATTCGAGCGCTACGAAAAGGCGGGGGCAGCAGGCCTCGGCTGAAAACTCGCCGCTTTTAACTCGCCTTCATCTTTGTAGTCTGAGTGTCAGGCTTGACCCTCCACTCCTGACCAAGCGGTAGGGTGGGTATAGGCTGTTGCCGCCCGTTAAGACAGGGCCCTCCTCTTGCTCTGCTTGTGTCCTCCTGCTCGTGTTTGTAAGAAAGCGTGACGTTCTGGGAGTGAAGGCCGCCTAGACTCAACCAAAGAGAGGAATTCGACCTGTGACGATCAACGCCACCCCCCAGCCACCTGCCCAGACGTGCCTTGCCGACGCCGTGGCGCACTGCCGGGACGTGACGCGCCTGCACAGCAAAACCTTCTATCTGGGTTCACGCTTCTTTCCGGCACAGGAGCGGGCGGCGGTGTGGGCTGTGTACGCTGCCTGCCGCGACGGAGACGACATTGCCGACGAACTGACGGGCTATGACGCCGTGACCCAGCTGGACGGCTGGTGGGCGCGGATGCAGGTTGCTTTTGCTGGTTTACCTGACCCACAGCCAGACGGCACGCACCCTATAGACACAGCGCTGTCTTGGGCAGCCCAGACCTACCCGATTCCGCTCTCGGCCTTTGGGGAACTGCATGAAGGCCTAAGAATGGACTTGAACGGCCACAGCTACCAGACCATGGACGACCTGACCTTATATTGCCGCCGGGTGGCAGGCGTCGTGGGTTTTATGATCGCGCCCATCAGCGGCTATAGCGGCGGCGAGCGCACCTTGCAGTACGCACTGATGCTGGGGCAGGCCATGCAACTGACCAATATTCTGCGCGACGTGGGCGAAGACCTGGAGCGCGGGCGCGTGTACCTGCCCGCCGACCTGATGGCCGAATACGGCGTGTCGAGGGCCGATTTGCAGCGCGGAATAGTCACCCCCGAATACCGCGCCCTGATGCGCCACCTGTCGGGTTTGGCCCGCGACTGGTACAGGCAGGGCCGCACCGGAATTCCCATGCTGCACGGCAGCGCCCGCCTCGCGGTACAAACCGCCGCCCGCGCCTACGAGGGCATTCTGGACGACCTAGAGCGCGCCGACTTCGACAATTTCCGCCGCCGCGCCTACGTGAGTGGCCCCCGCAAACTGCTGATGCTGCCGCAGGCGTGGTGGGAACTGCGGGGCTTTATGGCGCGGGCGTAGGCGTCTCTACGGCTTTGGTCTAAGGGACAAGGGTTTAAGAGTCCGAGGGGGAGTGCGCTTTGGTTGTTGCTGAGACCCTGTCCACTTAGATGATGTGCCAACCGTGCTTTTCCACTGACTACTTACCACTGACCATTGACGGTCATAAGAGGTTCCCCCCATGACCCCTACTCCCCCATCCAATCCCGCCCAGCGCAAAACCGCCCTGATCATCGGCTCCGGCATCGGCGGCCTGAGCCTTGGTATCCGGCTGCAAAGTCTCGGATTTAACACCACCATTCTGGAAAAGCTGGACGCTCCCGGAGGGCGGGCCTATCAGAAACGCACCGAGGACGGCTACGTGTTCGACATGGGGCCGACGGTGATTACCGTGCCGCACTTTATTGAAGAATTGTTTGCGCTGAAACGTGACCGGGCGGCCCTGACCACGCCCGATTATCCGGCCCATGTGCTGGAGGGAGAGCGCGTGCGGGAAGGCGAAAGCGGCGGCCCGCGCACCCGCGAGTACGTGAAACTGGTGCCGATCTTGCCCTTCTACCGCATCTATTTCGATGACGGCACGTATTTCGATTACGACGGCGACCCCGAATCGACCCGCCGCCAGATTCTGGAACTGGCCCCCGATGATCTGGCAGGCTATGAGCGCTTCCATAAGGACGCCGGGGCCATCTTCGAGCGCGGCTTTTTGGAACTGGGCTACACGCACTTTGGCGATATGCCGACCATGCTGCGCGTGGTGCCCGACCTGATGAAACTGGACGCGGTTCGCACACTGTTCAGCTTTACCAGCAAGTATTTCCAGTCGCCCAAACTGCGGCAGGTCTTCAGCTTCGAGACCCTGCTGGTGGGCGGCAATCCGCTGAGCGTGCCCGCCATCTACGCCATGATCCACTTTGTCGAAAAGACCTGGGGCATTCACTACGCGATGGGCGGAACAGGCGCGTTGGTGCGGGCCTTTGTTCAGAAATTTGAGGAATTGGGCGGCCAGATTCGCTATGGCGCGGAAGTGGAGCGGGTGCTGGTGACAGACGGCAAGGGGAAGCCCGTCAAACGGCCCACAGGCGCACGGGTGGCGCGGGGCGTGGCGCTGGCGGACGGCGAGGAACTGCACGCCGATATCACGGTCAGCAACGGCGACTGGGCCAACCTATACCTGAAATTGGTGCCGCCGCAGGCCCGCCTCGTCAACAGCGACGTGCGGGTGCGGGCGGCCCGCCAGAGCATGAGCCTGCTCGTCATCTACTTCGGCTTCCGGCGCGACGGCCCCAACGACCGCCCGCTGGACTTGCGCCACCACAACATCATTCTGGGGCCACGCTACGAGGAACTGCTCACCGAAATCTTTGGTCAGAAGGTGCTGAGCAAGGACTTCAGCCAGTACCTGCATGTGCCGACGCTGACCGATCCGACTCTTGCCCCCGAGGGCCACCACGCCGCCTATACGCTGGTGCCCGTGCCGCACAATGCCAGCGGCCTGAACTGGGATGTGGAAGGGCCAAAACTGGTCGACCGCGTGCTGGGCTTTCTGGAGGAACGCGGCTACATTCCGAACCTGCGCGAGCGCCTCACGCACAGCGAATACATCACGCCCGACTATTTTGAGGGTACGCTGGACGCCTACATGGGCAACGCCTTCGGGCCAGAGCCGACGCTGGTGCAAAGTGCGTATTTCCGGCCCCATAACCGCAGCGAAGACGTTCGGAATCTGTATCTGGTGGGCGCAGGCGCACAGCCCGGTGCAGGCACCCCCAGCGTGATGATGAGCGCCAAGATGACGGCCCGCCTGATCGCGCAGGACTTCGGCATTCACCCCGATATTCTGGGTGGCCCGGATGAAGTGGTGGTGCAGGCCGAGCCGGAAGCGGTGGGCGCGGCGGACTGAAGGTTGGAGAGAAAGGACACAGGAACAGGGCCAGCAGCTGAGGCGTCCCCCGCTGCTGGCCCCACTTGATGGTGAACCCACTCTGTGTTTTGCCTCAGCGTGTTGGGCTTTAGCGGGGGTACATGAAGTTGATATTGGCCTTGTCGGTGGGGCTGTAGCCGTTGCGCTGGCCCATGCGGTTGAGGTCGATGGAGGCGTCCAGCGGCTTGATCGCCAGTTTGCCGTCGAAGGTGGCGGGGTAGTGCATGATCGAATCGAAGTCGTATGCGCCGTAGCCCTTGCTGCCGCTGCGAATCTGGTACTGAGATTGCCAGTCGGCGGGAATATTGTTCCACTGGATTTGCACGAACTGGTCGCGGTCAGGGCGGGTCTGCTCATGGAACAGGCCCAGCGTGTGCCCAAATTCGTGGATGATTGAACCTGTAGTGCAGCGGTCGGCCAGCGTAATGGTCTGCCGCCCGCCCGTCATGCCGAGGCCGCTGGCGCAGCTGGTGCCCGTGTTATAGGTGATCTGCACGTAGTTGCTCTGGGTGGTGCGCGGCTTCACGATCATGTTGGTGGTGCTGCCGATGGTGGCGGCAGCCTGCGCCACACGGTCACGAATGGCCTGCGGGACGTTGCTGGCAAAGGTATACGGAATGGTGCGGGCCGTCCAGCGCAGGCGGGTATCGATCACATACGTTCCCAGCGGCGTCAGGTCGTTCAGGTCGGCCAGAATGATGTCGTCTTCCAGCAGCAGATAGCCGTCTCTGACCATCCCGGTCACCTGCTGGCGCGTGCCGTCTTCCAGGATCAGGGTGGCGGGCCGGGTATCGGGGGCAGCGGCAGCCACAGTGCCGCCTGATGTGGTTACGGCCTCCGGGGTGCCTTGAGGAGCCGTAGAGCAGGCGGCGAGCAGTAGGGACAGGGACAGCGCAGCAGGCAGAAGTGAACGCATAGCAAAACCTCCGGGACAGGGGATGAAGTGGGTACAAACCGTTTTTTGCGGTAGGCGGAAGATAACGGCTGGGGTGTGAGCGGGGCGTGATGGAAGGCGGTCAGGTTCTCCGCTGGGGATGGCCTGACCGCCTCGTCTCCTTGTATCGAGTCTGCGTTTTACGGAGCCTGAGGCGGCTAGGCCGTGCGCTCCAACAGCCAATCCACCATCAGGCCGCGCACCTCGTCCCGGCAGTCGTCGTTCAGCAGTTCGTGGTAGCCACCCTCAATTTCGACGAGGCGCTTGTCGGCGGCGGGGGATTCCTGCATCAGGCGTCGGCTGCCGTTGATGTCGGTGATTTTGTCTTCGGTGCCGTGAACGATCAGGGTGGGCAGATTCCAGCGGGCCGTGTGCGCCCACAATTCGGCGCTGAGTTGCAACATGGACGCGCCGGTCAGGGCCGGAACCTTGCCCTGATAGATAGACTTGTCGGCCTGATAGGCGTCTATCTCAGCCTGCATCCGTGACAGGCCCGCCGTGCCAAGGTCGGTGGTGGCGAGGCCGGGCGCAATGCGGGCCAGTAAGGGAGCCAAGCGCTTCAGCCACGCTGGTTCGTTCGCGCCCACCAACAGTGCGGGGCTGGACAGGATGACGCCGCCCAGTCCACGCGGGTCGCGGGCCACGCTACTGGCCGTAATCAGGCCGCCCAGCGAGTGCCCGAAGGCAAACAGCGGCCCCGGCAGTCCCCGCAGGGCTTCCCGCGCCTTCAGGTGGTCTTCGGTGAGCTTGTGGGCACGGATGACGGCCCGCCGCCCCTCCGACTCGCCGTGCCCGCGCTGGTCGTAGCCGTACACGCCGAATCCTGCCGCCTGCAAGGTAGGAATCAGGGCGTGATAGCGGTCTACGTAGCGCCCCGCGTATTCCCCGAACCCGTGTGTCAGCAACACGGTGCCGCGTGTGGTGGGCGTGTGGGCGGCCCATTTGTAGCCTCTGACGGGGGCGTCGAATGTCCAAGATTGGGGCGCGGGGGCGGCCACCACAGATTCAGCAGTCATACGCGAGTGTACGCCGCCACATGACCCGAAGATAAAGACTGCACCAATGCACGGCCCTAGGCAAAAGCGGGAAGCTAGACGCTATGGCAGATATCGCACGGAAGGCAAACGCGCAGTGGATGGGCAACCTGCGCGAAGGCAAAGGCACCATCAGCAGCGGCAGCGGCACGCTGAAGGATGCCCAATATTCCTTCGGCACACGTTTTGAAAACGGCGTGGGCACCAACCCCGAAGAACTCCTGGCCGCCGCCCACGCAGGCTGCTTTACCATGCAGCTTTCGGCGCTGCTGGCCGCCCACGGGCACGATCCCCAGGACGTGCGTACGGAGGCCACCTGCGAAATGGTGCGCGACGGCGCGGGCTTCAAGATCAGCGCCATGAAACTGAGCGTGCGCGGCAAAGTCGGCAATATCGACGACGCCGAATTCCAGAAGCATGTGGCCGAGGCCGCCGAAGTCTGCCCACTGAGCCGCGTGATGAAGGGCAACATCGAAATTAGCTACGACGCTGTTCTGGAATAAACAATTTCATCTCAGGATGCCCCGGCTTCGGCTGGGGTTTTTTGTCGTTCAGCCTAGAACAGTTTTCCGAATGACGCGACCAGAAAAAAGACTTGTGATCGCTCCATTCTATGGATTGCTCACGAAATTCACTCGCTCCACTCGGCCAAAAAGAAACCATCTTTTGGCAAATGCTCTGGGGAGCAGGGCAGTTCAGCCACATGTTCACCAAAGCCGAGCTTCTGTCTGGCGCTGAAACCCATCGGAGCCCACGGCACTCCAGCGGTCTGAACATCTCCAGCCCTGCACACGCCAGAGATTCCTCGGCCAGCACGCCTTTCCTACCAGATCTCCGCGCCCTGAAACACCCTGTACCGGGTGGTGTAATGGCTTCAACATACCACTCGGTCAAACAGACTGGTCTTAATATAAGCCGACTGCCCTTAGTGGATAAATATGTGACAGTGCGTTTTTTATTCTTGCGGCGTTCGACCGCCAGGTAAGCTTCTATGCAGTCAAGTTGGGCGGGGGCAAAGGAGGAACCCGTCTGTCAGAGCATGTCCGTTCTCCACTTTTCCTGATTGCTGACCTTGATTCGGTGGTGCTTGACGCCCTCTACGCCCATGTTCCCGATTCCCTCGACTGGCAAATTCACTCGTTCGACACGCCAGAACACGTGACAAAACTAGACGCCCGAGAACCTCCCCAGTTGGTGGTGATGGTCTGTGCTCGCCCGGACTACGTACTGGACGCCTCTCTGATCAGCTTGCTCGACTATGCCAAACAACACTGGCCCCACACCTTTTTCATCGTTGTCAGTGGTCAGGCTCTGCCTCAGTTGGAAACGCTGTCGGAGCGTTTTGGAACTATTCCGGTGGCTGATATCACCAATTCAGCAGCACTGAGCCGCAACATCTTGCGGGAAATGGATCAACACAGCACGGGCTCGTTGCAGGGCGTGTCATTGCCCAGTTTCTTGCAAATGATGGAATGGGATCAAAAAAGCATCGCGGTTCGGGTGGCGGGCAAAGAGCGTTGGGGACGTTTAGACCTCCGTCAAGGCCGCCTGGTGGACGCCTACGCCTCTCCCTCTGGTTCAGTTGGTGAAGCGGCCGCCCTTGAAATCATGGGCTGGGAAGGCCTTGAGATCAGCCTCGAACGCTCGTATCACAATCACGCCGCCGTGATTCAGCGTCCCCTGACGACTTTGTTGATGGAAGCGATGCAGCAAAGAGATGAGGCCTTCCATGCGCAACCCGGGATTCAGGTACAAGATTTGTTGATGGACGATGACCTCGAGGAGGCCCTGATGTTTAGGAGGCCCAAACATTCTACGGCACAGCTGAACAAGCCCAGGGCGGCGCCGTCGCCCCCCACGACCGACGCGCCTCCCCCTGTGGCCTCCAAATCTTTGGAGACGACTCCCGCCCCTCTCGCCCACCCTTGGGCACACCAGGAGACCCTCATGACCAACGTAAAAGACACCCTGAACTCGGCCCTCGCCAGCATCGACGGCATCATGGCTGCCGCCCTCGTGGATTACAGCAGCGGGATGGCCCTGGGCACCGTCGGCAGCGGATTTGACCTCGAGTTGGCCGCTGCAGGCAACAGCGAAGTGGTGAAAGCCAAGATGAAGACCATGCAGATGCTGGGCATTCAGGGAGAGATCGAGGATATTCTGATCACCCTCCAGAGCCAGTATCACGTGATCTACATCGTGCCCAACCAGACGCTCTTCCTGTATCTCGTGCTCTCCAAAGAGAAGAGCAACCTCGCCATGGCCCGCTTCAAGATCAAAGCTCTGGCCAAAGACATCAGCATCAACTGAGACGATATGGACTGCAATTGAAAGCCCCGTTTAGCAGCCGGGGCTTTTTTTGCAGTAGACGAGCGGAATTGAGGGAGAGCTGTCGGAGCACGCCAAACTTAACAGGGCGAGATTTCAGGAAGCTGCCGAACGCCCACACAGCGTCCCCAACGGCAAATGTTCGATGTTTGGCTTTAAGAAACGGGCTCCCTGTCTGTATCCTGCCCCCTATGCCCACTCTCTTTTACCTGATCGGCCCACCGGCCAGTGGCAAACGCACCATCGGGCAACTGCTGGAGCGGCAGACCGGAGCCGTGCTGCTCGACAACCACCTCTGAAGCGATCCAATTTTCCGGGCGTGCGGCGTCACCGGGCATCATGAATTGCCCGCTGGCCTCAGCCTACTGCGGGAGCAAGTGCGGTTGGTAGTAATGGCGGCTGCCCGCCTCGCACCGCCCTCGGTAAGCCACATATTCACCAACTACCTGACCGCAGAGGCCAAAGAGCAGGAGACGTTTGGCAGCCTCTCGGAGTTGGCGAAGGCACGCGGGGCCGTGTTTGTTCCAGTTGTGCTGACCTGTAACCGTGAGGAACTGGCACGCCGAATAGACCGCCCTGAACGGCAAGACCGCCTGAAGCTGAAAAATCCCCAACTGCTCGCCACTTTGCTGGACACTCGCGGCGCATTCGGCGCACCCGCTGGCGTGCCTGTGCTGGACACCACCGAGCTGGGGCCGGGAGCGGCGCGGCAGATCGCGGCGTTAGCTGGCCTGTAAAGACATTCAGGCAAGCAGTCTGGCCCCCATCCACACCAGACAGGGGCCAGACTGCTTGCTTGAACGTTTACAGCGAGATCAGGAAAGGGTCTTCCAGCGTTTCGCAAATGTGGCGCACGAAGCGGGCCGCGTCTGCGCCGTCGATCAGGCGGTGGTCGTAGGTGAGGCTCAGGGGCAACATGTTGCGCGGTTCGAAGGCGTTGGTTTCCTTGTTCCACACTGGCTCGAAGCCGCCGCGACTGACGCCCAGTATCGCCACTTCGGGCGAGTTGACGATGGGCGTGAAGGCGTGCCCACCGATGCCGCCGAGGTTGGAAATCGTAAACGTCGCGCCCTGCATTTCGTCGGGCTTCAGCTTGCGATCACGGGCTTTTCCGGCCAGTTCGTTCAGCTCCAGCACGATTTCGGTGATGCTCTTGCGGTCGGCGTCCTTCAGCACGGGCACCAGCAGACCCACAGGCGTATCCACAGCCACGCCCAGATTCACGTAATCCTTGTAGATCACCTGATTGTTGCCCAGATCCAGACTCGCGCCGAATTTGGGGAACTTGCGCAGGGCGTTGGCAACGACCTTCATCAGAATGTGGGTCATGGTGAGCTTGCCGCCCGCCTTCTCCACCCGCGCTCCGAACTGTTTGCGCACCTCTTCCATGCGGGTCACGTCGGCCTTGTCAAAGTGCGTGACCATCGGAATGCTTGACCAGGAGGCAGCCATGCTGCGAACGGTGGCCTTGCGAATGCCGCTCATATCCTCGCGGCGTACCGTGCCCCACTTCTCGAAATTGGGCAGAGATGCGGGCACTTGGGCAGGAGCAGCGGCGGGCGCACTGGCCGCAGGCTGAGCGGCAGCAGCAACACCGGGCTGACCCACATTGGGTTGACCAACACTGGGCGTCCCGGCGGTGCGGCGCACGTCTTCTTCGCTAATGCGTCCGGCGATTCCGGTGCCGTGAACGTCATGGATATCCACGCCCATTTCGCGGGCCATCCGGCGAATGCTGGGCGCGGCGGGCACGAGCAGGCGGTTGTCGTAGGCCTGCGTGTTGTAGGGGCGCTCGGCACCGGGCTGCTGCGTGGCGGGCTGGGCACGTTCGGGCGATTGCTGACCCGCACCCGCAGGCGTGGGGCGTTCGGTGCTGAGGCTGGACACGGGCGCGTCGCCCTGCGCTGGGGCCTGTGTTGGCGCTGGAACTGGAGTTGCTGGGGCCGCTGCCGCCGGAGCTGCACCGCCGCCCAACGTCAACAAGACCGCGCCGATTTTCACGGTGTCGCCCACGTTCACGTTCACGCTCTGCACCGTGCCGCCAACGTTGGCAGGCACTTCGATCACGGCCTTGTCGGTTTCAATCTCGATGACCGGCTGGCCTTCGGTCACGGTGTCTCCAACCTTGACCAGAACCGTGACGACGGTGCCCTGCTCGATGTTGTCGCCCACGTCGGGCAGCGTGATCTGAGCGCCTGCGCTGGCTGGGGCAGAAGGAGCGGGGGCAGGGGCAGAAGCGGGCGCGGCTGGAGCCGGAGCCGAGGCCGTTTCCACGGGCGGCGCGGCCTGTTCTTTCTGGCTCTGCTGCTGGGCCTGCGCGATCCGGCGGGCGGTTTCGGTGTCGCTGGCAACGGTGGCCGGGTCGGGTTCAGCAGCCGGAGCAACAGGGGCAGAAGCTTCAGCAGGTGCGCCCGCCGATGCCGCCGCGCCGCCGCCGAGGGTCAGCAAGACCGCTCCAATTTTTACGGTGTCGCCCACGTTCACGGCCACACTTTCCACCGTGCCGCCTGCCGATGCGGGCACTTCGATCACGGCTTTATCGGTCTCGATTTCGATGATGGGCTGGCCTTCAGCAACGGTGTCGCCGGGCTTGACGAGGACAGAAACGACAGTGCCTTGCTCGATATTGTCGCCCACATCGGGGAGTTTCAGTTCTTGCGCCATGAGGGTGACTCCTTGGGTGCGGTGGGGATGATGGAGGAGAGGAACAGTCTAAGGGTCTGAGGGTCGAGGGTCTAAGGGGAGGTGTTGTCCTGAGATTCTGGGTGAACCCCCGTTACTGTGCAACGCCCCCTTCAAGGGAAAGAAGTGGGGCAGCCGTTCTTAGACCCTCGACTCTTAGACGCCTTTAGCGCAGGAACGGATTTTCACGCTCTGGATCGATACCAAGATCGGTGATGGCCTGCTGCACCACGTCGCCCTTGATCTTGCCGTCGCGGAGCAGGGCGTATAGGGTCGCCAGGATCACGTGTTTGGTGTCCACTTCAAAGAAGTCGCGCAGTTCTTCGCGGGCCTCGCTGCGGCCAAAGCCGTCGGTGCCGAGTGTCCAGATTTTGCGGTCGATGTGGCCGTTCAGACCGTCGGCGCTGAGCTTCACGTAATCGCTGACGCTGATCAGGACGCCGGGCGCGTTGTCTTTGCTAAGTTGCTGAGCCACATAGGAGGTGCGCGGGGCATTGGTGGGGTGCAGCATGTTGTGGCGCTGCACGGCGAGGGCGTCCTGATGCAGTTCCTTGTAGCTCGTGACTGACCAGATATCGGCGGCCACACCGTAGGCTTCCAGCTTCTGGGCGGCTTCCAGTGCCGCTCCCATGGCCGGTCCACCCGCCAAAATCTGCGCCTTCAGCTTGCCCTTGCTCTGGCTGCGCTGAAACCGGTACAGGCCCTTCACGATGCCCTGCCGAATCTCGTCGTGGCTGCGGCCATCGTCGGGCATGGCAGGCTGCACTTCGTTCTCATTGTCGATGGTGACGTAATAAAAAATGTCTTCATCGTTGACGAACATGCGCTGAATACCGTCTTCGATAATCACGGCGAGTTCGTAGGCGAAGGCCGGATCGTACACTTTGAGGTTGGGCACGACGTAGGCCTGAAGCTGGCTGTTGCCGTCCTGATGCTGCAATCCCTCGCCCGCCAGCGTGGTGCGGCCTGCGGTGGCGCCCAGCAGGAAGCCGCGTGCGCGTTGGTCGGCGGCGGCCCACACGAGGTCGCCCACGCGCTGCATACCGAACATGGAATAGAACACGAAGAAGGGAATGGTCGGCACGCCGTGATGCGCGTAAGCCGTGCCCGCCGCGATCCACGAGGCCATCGCGCCGTCTTCGGTGATGCCTTCTTCCAGCATCTGGCCGTCTTTGGATTCCTTGTAGGCCATCAGAGAGCCGCTGTCGACAGGCGTGTAGGTCTGTCCACGCGGGCTGTAAATACCGATGCGCGGAACCAGCGCGTCCATACCGAAGGTACGGGCCTCGTCAGGCACGATGGGCACGATATATTTGCCGATCTCCTTGTCGCGCAGCAACTTGGAAATGACCTGCACGGCGGCCATCGTGGTGCTGACGGCGCGGCCTTTGCTCCCGCCTGCAAATTCCTCGTAAAACTCGCCGGTGGGCACGGTGGGATGCGGGTACTCCACCTTGCGCTCTGGCACGGGGCCGCCCAGCGCGGCGCGGCGCTCCATGGTGTACTTCACTTCGGGGCTGTCTGGGCCGGGGTGGTACAGCTCCAGATGCTCTACCTGTTCGTCGGTCATGGGCAATTCCAGCAGGTCGCGCAGGTTCTTCAGGGCGTCAAATTCCAGCTTTTTGACCTGATGCGAGGCATTGCGGGCCTGCGCCGTATCACCGAGGCCGTAGCCCTTGATGGTGCGGGCGATGATGACGGTGGGGCTGCCCTTGTGCGCGGTGGCCGAAGCGTAGGCCGCGTAAATCTTGCGAACGTCGTGGCCGCCCCGATTCAGCAGCTCCAGATCGGCGTCGCTCCAGCCCTCGATCAGCACTTTCAGTTCGGGGGTATTGAAGAACTTCTCGCGCAGTTCCTTGCCGCCAAACGCCGCATACCGCTGAGATTCACCGTCGACCAAAAGTTCGAAGCGTTTGACGATTTCGCCGTTGTAATCCTTGCTCAGCAGTTCGTCCCACTTGCTGTCCCACACCACCTTAATGACGTTCCAGCCCGCACCACGGAACAGCGCTTCAAATTCCTGAATGACTTTGGAGTTGGCCCTTACTGGCCCGTCGAGGCGTTGCAGGTTGGCGTTCAGCACGAACACGATGTTGTCGAGGTTTTCGTAGGAGGCAAAGCGGAGTGCCCCGATGCTCTGCGGCTCGTCCATTTCACCGTCGCCCAGAAAGGCCCAGACTTTGGCGTCTCCGGCAGGTTTCAGGCCCCGGTTTTCCAGATATTTGATGTATCGGGCCTGATAGATGGCCTGCATTGGCCCCAAGCCCATGCTGACGGTGGGAAACTCCCAGTAGTCGGGCATCAGCCAGGGGTGCGGGTAGGAGCTCAGGCCGGGTTCGGCTTGCAGTTCGCGCCGGAAACGGCCCAGACGTCCACCGTCCAGTCGGCCTTCCAGGAACGAACGGGAATAGACGCCAGGGCTGGCGTGGCCCTGAAAAAACACCAGATCGCGGTCTTGGCCTGCACCGTGGCCCCTAAAGAAGTGGTTGAAGCCGACTTCCAGCAGTTCGGCGCTGCTAGCGTAGGTAGACAGGTGGCCGCCAATGCCGTCGCTCTTTTTGTTGGCCTTGACCACCATCGCCACGGCATTCCAGCGAATAATGTTGCGGATTTTCCGCTCCATATCGATGTCGCCAGGATAGTCGGGCTGCTTGTCTACGTCGATGGTGTTCAGGTAGGGCGTGTTCTGCTTGAACAGAATCGGCGCACCATGAAAATAGGCGTAGTGGTCGAGGTCTTCGAGCAGTTGGGCGGCGCGGTCATCTCCCCCGTCGGCCAGCACGTAGGCCAGAGAGTCCAGCCACTCCTGCGTTTCCACCGTGTTCAGTTGCTCGCGCTCCTGCGGCGGGAGGCCCGCACGCGGCGGCCCTTTCGGCGGTACGTTTGTCATACGTGCAGTCTAAGCCCCCGCATTCACCGCTTCCAACAGGCTATTGTCAGCTTACCCACCAGTTAGAATGGTAGGTGAAGGGAGTTGGGCAGGCGAATGGGGGCGAGATAGAGCAGGCCGGGGGAATAGATGCGAAAAATCATTTTTCACGCCCAGAGCACCCTCAATGGCCGGATTGCCAACGTGGAAGGCGGATTTTGGACGCCATTTGCCTGGGGCGAACCCGAATCGGCGGCCTTTAATGACCTGTTCCGCACTGCCGACACCTGGGCGCTAGGGCGGGTCATGTACGAGGCCATCGTGCCCTGGTGGGACGCGGTGGCACGCGGCGAAAACCCCGAAGATGCAGGGCAACTTTCGCCGCCCGATCTGGAGTTTGCCGCCCTGCAACACAAGATGCATAAGCTAGTTTTTTCGCACACGCTGGAAGACGGCCCAGACCGCACGGTGGTTCGGGACGCTCCGGCACAGGCGTTGGCGGCGCTGAAAACTCTGGCGGGCGGCAGCATCTTTTTGTCGTGTGGGCCTGCTCTCTTGGCTGAATTGGCGGGCGTGCCGGGCTTGATCGACGAATATCTACTGGTGATTCATCCGGCGGTGTTGGGGGGCGGGCCGCGCCTGTTTGAAGGACTGGAATCCGATTTGGCGCTGCGGCTGATAGAGGCCAAGCCTTTTGCGGCGGGCGCGGTCATGTTGCGGTATGGGACAGAACCCAACTAACATGGAACTCCGTCATCTGCGGCATTTTGTGGCGCTGGCCGAGGAAGAAAACTTCGGGCGGGCCGCCGAGCGCGTGTTTGTGGTGCAGCAAGCCCTGAGCAATTCCATCAAGAATCTGGAAGACGAGGTGGGCGTGCCGCTGGTGCTGAGAACCACCCGCCGCGTGCAACTGACCCCGGCTGGGCGCGAGTTTCTGGAGGGTGCACGGCTGACGCTGGCGCAGGCCACCCAAACGGTAGAGCGCACCCGCCGCGCCGCACGGGGCGAAGTGGGCCGCCTGACGGTGGGCTTTGTGAGTGGGCTGGCTTTTGGCGGGCTGCCCGAAATCGTGCGGAAGTTCCGCGAGTTGTATCCCAACGTGTCAGTCGATTTGCGCGAATTGACGGCGCAGGAACAGGAAGCGGCCCTGCGCGGCGGGCAGGTGGATGTGGGGCTGATGCTGCTGCCGGTGCGCGACCCCAATCTAGATTCCCGCGCCCTGTGGCGGCAACCGCTGGTGGCGGCGCTGCCTGTTGGTCACGCGCTCGCACGCAAGCGCAAGCTCAAGATTTCCGACCTTGCCAACGAACCGTTCGTGTTTTTCCCGCGCCAGTTGCGGGCCACCTACTTCGATCAGGTGATGCGCTGGTGCGCGGGCGCAGGCTTTACGCCCAACGTGACGCAGGAGGCCATAGAAATCCCGACGCTGTTGTCGTTGGTGGCCGCTGGCGTGGGCGTGTTCCTGCCGATTGCCTTCTTCGAGCGGTTGGCGTTGCCGGGGGTGGTATACCGCCCGGTAGACGGCGCACCAGTGGTAGAGATCGTGGCAGTGTGGCAGCGCAGCAATTCCACTCGTAGCCTACTAGACCCCATCGTACAGGCGTTTTTGGGTGTGGCTCAGGCAGAATTGGGCGAGCAAGTCGCCGCGCATGACCGCTAAGCAACTACCTATCCAGCGCGTACTGATCGTGGGCAGCCCTGGCGCAGGCAAAAGCACACTTGCCAAAAAACTAGCCACCCGAACTGGCCTGCCATTGATTCATTTGGATGAGTTGTACTGGAATCCCGGCTGGATCAAGGTCGAACCTGCCGTATGGCAACAGCGCCTGGCCGAGGCGTTAGCCGCCGAACGCTGGATTCTGGACGGCAATTTCAGTACCACCCTGCGGGAGCGGGCCTTACGCGCCGATCTGGTGGTCTTTCTGATGCCGCCGCGCCTGCTGTGCCTATGGCGGGCCTTCTGGCGAGAACGCCTGAATCTGCGCCCCCACGCCCGGCAAGACGGAGCCAAATGGCCTTCCCGCGCCCTGCTGCTGGACATCTGGCAGTTTCCACCGCAGGCGCAACAACAGCGGCAAGAGTTGACGCAATTGCCGAACCTTAAAGTCGTGGTACTGCGCTCAGACGCCGAGATTGGAGCCTGGCTGGCACAGCAGTCAATAGCTACAGACCACAATACTTAGCCTTTGCTGAGGGCTTTTGCGGCCGTTCCCCCTTCCATCCAAGTACGCCCAAAGCGTAAACTGGGGGGATGCTACGGGTACAGTCTGAATTCACTCCGTCCGGCGACCAACCGACCGCCATTCGCAGTCTCGTAGACGGCCTGAACTCCGGCCTGCGCTCCCAGACGCTGTTGGGGGCCACTGGCACGGGGAAAACTTACACCGTTGCCAAGGTGATCGAGGAAACCGGGCGCCCTGCCCTGATCATGGCACCCAACAAGATTCTGACCGCGCAACTGGCGTCCGAGTTCAAGGAGTTCTTTCCGGATGCCGCCGTCGAGTTCTTTATTTCCTACTACGATTATTACCAGCCCGAAGCGTATGTGCCCGGAAAAGACCTGTTTATTGAAAAAGACGCAGCCATCAACCAGGAAATCGAGCGATTGCGGCATTCCACGACCCGCAGTTTGCTGACACGGCGGGATACGATTGTGGTGGCGTCGGTGTCCTGTATTTACGGCCTCGGTGATCCTGCCGAATACACCGCCCTGAACCTGATCATGAAGGTGGGCGGGCAGATCAGCCGCGACGAAATCTTGGGCCGCCTGGTCAATATGCAGTACGAGCGCAACGATCTGGAAATGTCGCCGGGCCGCTTCCGGGTCAAGGGCGACATGGTGGAAATCTGGCCGAGTTATGATGAGCAACCCCTGCGGGTGGAATTGTGGGGCGAGGATATAGAGCGAATTACGGTGGTGCATCCAGTCACGGGTGACCGTTTGGCCGATCTTGACGCCACTGTGGTTTATCCGGCCAAGCATTACGTGAGCAGCGCCGGAAACATAGAGCGGGCCATCGTGACCATTCAGCAGGAATTGGATGAACGGCTGGAATACTTCAAATCGGTGGGCAAGTTGCTGGAAGCGCAGCGGATTAAAGAACGCACCCTCTATGATTTGGAGATGCTGAAAGTGCTGGGCTACTGCTCCGGCATCGAAAACTACTCGCGGCACATAGACGGGCGGGCGGTGGGCCATACCCCGTACACCATGATGGATTACTTCCCCGACGACTTTATTACCTTTATTGACGAATCGCATGTAACAGTGCCGCAGATTGGCGGCATGGCCAACGGTGACCGTGCCCGCAAGCAAACCCTGGTGGATTACGGCTTCCGGCTGCCGAGCGCAATGGACAACCGCCCGCTGAACTTTCAGGAATTTATGAGCAAGACCGGGCAAACCGTGTACGTGTCGGCCACGCCCGGCCCCTTCGAGCGCGAGAACAGCGACAATCAGGCTGACCAGATCATCCGGCCTACAGGGTTGGTTGACCCGCCCGTGAGCGTGAAGCCGATTCAGGGCCAGATCGACGACCTCTTGGGCCGAATCCGTGAGCGGGCCAGCAAGGGCGAGCGCGTGCTGGTGACCACCCTGACCAAGCGCATGAGCGAAGACCTCACCGAATACCTGCTGGAGAAGGGCATTCGCGCCCGCTATATGCACTCCGACATCGACAGTGTGGAGCGGCAGGTGATTATCCGCGACCTGCGGCTGGGCCATTACGACGTGCTGATCGGGATTAACCTGCTGCGCGAGGGGCTGGACTTGCCCGAAGTCTCGCTGGTGGCGATCTTGGACGCCGACAAACCCGGTTTCCTGCGTTCCGAACGCGCCCTGATTCAGACCATTGGCCGCGCCGCCCGCAACGTGAACGGCGAGGTGATCCTGTACGGCGACAGTATTACGCCCGCCATGCACAGCGCGATGGAAGAAACCCGCCGCCGCCGCGAGAAACAGACCGCCTTCAACGAGGAACACGGCATCACGCCAACCACCATCGTGAAGGGTATTCGCAACGTGATTCGCGGCGAGGAAGCCAACCTGGACGACCCGGACAACGTGACGCTGGGCGATGACCGCGACACCCTGAATGGCCAACTGACTGACCTGGAGCTGGATATGTGGCAGGCCTCGGAAGACCTGGACTTTGAACGTGCGGCCAGTCTGCGCGACCAGATTCGGGCCATTGAAGCCAAGTTGCAGGGCAAGGAATTTAAGCAGGCGACGGTGCCGGGGCAAAAGGTGCGCCAGCGCGGGCGCCGTTCGTAGCGGGTTATAGCTTGAGCTGACAACCAGACCACAGGGGGCCGCATCTGCTGGATATGCGGCCTCCTACAGTTATCTGACCCGCTACCGTAAAACCATGTTGAATTCCTCACGTCCGTTTGTGGGCTTGCTCTTGGCGGCCCTCTCTAGCGCGGCGCTGTCTACCACGTCTGCCGCCGGAATTTTGGGCACCCGCGACAGCTTTTACAACAGCGCGTTTTGCCGCCAGTACAGTTGCAGCGAGCCTTACCGCAACGGCCAGAACTGGATCTACAACCTGGATACCGGAGACCGCGCCTTTATTCGCCGCGAGAATGACGACGCGCAGGGCCGAATCGAGTTGATGGCGATTTTTATCGACGAGGACGCTTTTCACGCCGACACAGACCGCGCCACCTTTGCCGACCTGCAACGCACGGCTATCGGCTACAGCGCCTTCACGGGCCGGATCGAACCCTGCTACGGGGCCACTTCCGAGCGCATCCTCAGCAGCTATCCGGCTCCCAATGCCCGCTCCATCCTGTGTGTGCGCGACGGCGGACTGACGGCGGTAGCGCTGCTGGCCGACCTGACCTATACGAACTACAGCGCTCCAGCTCCGGCCCGGCCTGCCGCCACGAGTACCAACAATGCCGCGCCCAAGCTGCTGGATTGGGCGTTTACTTCTTGCCGCAGCAACCGGGGCGTCACAGCCTATTTGCCGCTGGGAGAGGGCGCAGCCTGCACGCTGCGGGTCAATACCGTTCCCAACGGACGGCGACTGATCAGCGCCAGCTTTGAATATGAACTGGAATATTACGTGGGCAGCGTCACCGCCAAGATTCGCATTCCGGGGCGCGACACCTACGCGGCGGGCGGGGGCGGCAACATCAAACTGACCCAGCAGGGCGGTAGCCTCAGCTTTACTCTGCCCCTGAATGTGCGTGCCCGCGCAGACCGCCGCTATGTGCGGGTGGGGGCCATCGGGACGCTGGTTTTTGATGATGGCACCAGCAAACGGGTGTACGAGCCACTGGATATTCGCTAGGGGTCAAACTAAATACCAACACAAGAAGAGGCGGCTAGAGCAAATCCTCTAGCCGCCGCCTTCTTGATTGAGATTTAGCCCTGCTTGCTGGCCGGAACCGAACGGGCTTCCTCTACGTCCTGCTTTTCCTTGTGGCCCTCATGCTCGTTGTTTCGAGGAGCGTTGGCCTCGCGGTCATTGACGCCCTTGAACGAGGGCTTGCGGTCATGCTCGATCTCGTGCACTTCCGTTTTGCTGCGGTCGTACTGGTCGGGAAGGCTGGTATGGCCCTTGTTCTTGTCGTCTTTGTCTGGCATGGGACAAGTGTGGCAGGCGCACACACGGGTCAGACAAGCCCAAGCTCAAGCGATGTTTACAAACGGGGCAAGATGAAGGGGATGCCAAGCCAGCAGGCCGCTACTTCTGGGGCGTGAGGGTGCAGCGTCCCAGTCGCAGTTCTGTAATCGCCGCCGCGAGGTCTGCCGGATTGGGAGTGGCGCTAGCAACAGCAAAGGCTTCTTCCAGCCGGGCTGCCACTTGCGGGGCGGTACCGCTAACCAGCACGCCCTCCCCTGCCCCAGCAGACAGCCTTCCCACCCGCACACACGCCAACGCCAGCCCACCGCTCGCCACTTCTTTCAAATCCAGCGCCACCACAGATTGGGCAGCGGAATCGTATAGCAGCACGCCCCGATCTGCGCGAAATGTCCATGCACCGTCCAACTCGGGGGCATCTGCACTCAGCTTCAGCACGGTCTGGAATTGCTCGCCGTCTGCGGTGGTTCCGGTCAGAACCCACGCCTGACCGGGTTGCACCGGGGCCGAAGCAGGCAGGCGCGTGGGCGTGGGCGGCAGCACCCGCACACCGCCCGAACCGCCCGCAACAGCAAAGGAAGACACCATCAGGCAGGCCAGCAGACAGGAACGCATGGCCCCAGCCTACAGGCCAGTGGGCGCGGCCCCCACGTCTATTTGCGTTCCCCAAAGCGCCGAATCAGCTCGGTGCGCGAAATAACGGCCAGCTTGGGCGTATGCGGGCGGCTCAGGTCGGACACACCGTAAGCGCGGCGCAGGGTGCGCGACCACCAGTTCAGGCGGCGCAGCATGGGCGCGGGCAGGTCCACCACTGTAAAGCCGTACAGCCGCAGCACGTCAGAGAAAATGCTGATGCTGAACACGGCGGGCAGCGTGTTCCAGGTGGGATCGTCACGCAGGGCGGCAGCGAGATCGTGGATGGAGTGCTTGACCACATGCCGCCCCGCCACAGGCCGCTCTGCGAGTTGCACCAAACGGGCGCTGTCCAAGTGAAATTCGGCTATGCGCTGGCCCGCCGCAACCTCCAGACCTTGCGGCTGCGTGGGGTCGGTCAGTGTGATGGTAGGCAGTGGATAGGGTGCAGTCCCCAGCCGGAACAGGCTGTGCGCGTGCCCCCCGATGCGCCGGATTCGGCCAGTGCGGTCATAGAGCACGTCTACCACGCCCATCAGGTCGGGAATCAGGTCGCCGGAATGTTCGGGGCGCAGGCCGGGGAGGGAAGGCAGGGGGTGGGGAACGTAGCCGCGTGCTTTCAGTTCAGCCAGGAGTGGCGGCAGGGCAGCAAGCGTGCTGGAATCTGTGCCAGACAACGAAAGCAGACGGCCTTGCGGCAGGTGGGCGGGCAATCCGGTGCTGACCGGCTCCCCCTGTACAGGCGTCAGACCGGAAGCGCGGGCGGCCTGCAAGACACTGAGCGGTGGTACGTGCGGGCCAGCCATGAAGAATTGGATTTCTTCGCCTGCAACGGTTCGAATGATTTGCTGCGTCTGCTTGAGCTTGGCAGCCAACGCCCAAGGCAACGACACCGCCGAGCCGCCTAGATCTGCCCCCAGCGCGTGTCCGGCCTCCACGATTCGGCGCGTCAGATCGGGGAATTGGGCCACAGCATCGGCATTCAGGAAGAAGGTGGCCCTCACTCCGGCAGCGTGCAGGGCGTCCAGCACGGGCGGCGTGACCGTGGAATCCGGGCCGCCCACCAGCATCAGGGCGGCAGTGGGTGTGGCGCTGCGGCCCCGGCGGGCAAACCCCAGTCCAGCCCAGCGCCACGCCAGTTGGGAACCGGCCCAAAGCAGCGCCGCTCCGGTCAGTGCCGCGCCCAGATCACGTTTGGCTCGCATCTGGGTGAATCTAACATGTGTCAGCTACGGCATCGGCACCACTTGGTCTCCCCACAAGGTGCGGCGCTTCCGCTCAGCTTCAGATTCCACACTCAGGCCAGCGAGCGACAACACATTCACGTTGGGATCTTCGGCGCTGCCGGGCTGCCAATCGGGGCCGGGGTTGCCTTCCCGCACAAAATTCAGCCATGCGGTATGCATCCGCTCAGACAGCGCCGCACGTTGGCGAACTTGCCCACCGCGCATCAGGGTCGACGACAATCCCATGGGGCGCGGCCACAGGAACAGCAGTTCCATGCCGTGCGTTGCGCCGAGGCCCGCGACTTTGGTTCCCCAGTCCAGGCGGTAGCGCCAGTGTGGGGCCGGATGCGCGTCGGCCAGCACGTCGTTTGGAGTATGAAAGAACAGATCGGTTCCCAATGCCGTCAGGCCTTCCAGAGTGTCGGGATAGGCCGACAGCAGCCTCAGCACCCACTCCGGCGAGGCTTCCTGTTCCAGCTTGTGGGCCAGATAGGTGCGGTCTATCTTCTGAAAAATGCGGTCTGGCAGGCGCACGAACAGCGAATATTCCTCGCGGTTGGCTCCGATCAGCAGCGGTATGGGGGCCAGTGGACGGGCCAGCAGTTCGGCGCGGGTGGCAGGCAGCAGCACGCCGTCAAGGAAGGGGCGGGAATTCAGGCTGCGTTTCCGCACGCCTTCCAGAGTGTGCAGCGCGGCCACGAACGCACGGGGCGGCAGTGTCCAGAGTGAATTCAGATTGTCGCGGCGTACACCCAGAGCGTTGGCATAGGCGCGGGCAATGTCCAGACTGTTCTCCAGATCGCTGACCTGATTCAACCCGCCGCTTTGCAAAATGGCACCAGCCAGCAACGGCGCAGTGGGCGCGTGCCCCAGCAACAGCGACACACCCGCCGCCCCCGCCGATTGCCCCGCCGCTGTAATTCTGGCCGGATCGCCGCCAAAGGCCGAGATATTGGCATGCACCCAGCGCAACGCCGCCACCTGATCCTGAAACCCGGCATTGGGCGCAAATCGGTCATCGGCAAACAGGCTGCCAAAGTTCGCGTAGCCCAGGGGCCCCAGGCGGTAATTGACAGTCACGACGACAATTTCTCCGCGTGCAGACAACTCGCGGCCATCGTACAGACGGCCACTGCCTGCCCGGAATGCGCCGCCGTGCAGCCAGAACAGCACCGGCCATCCCCCGGCGGGTGCGGAGCGGGCAGGCGTCCAGATATTCAGCAGCAGACTGCCCTCTACCGATGGTGTCAGCGTGACCGAGGGGTCAAGCGGTTGCAGGACATCGGGGCCAAAGGAATGGGTTTCCCGCACCCCAGCCCACCCCGTATGCGGCTGCGGTGGCCGGAAGCGTAGAGAACCTGCCGCCTGAGCCGCGTAGGGAATGCCCAGCCACGCCCAACTCTGGCCCTCACCAACTGATTTGCCGCGCACCCAGCCCGCCTCCGTTTCGCGCAGCAGGGGGTCAGGGAGGCCAGTCATACGGAGTCAATCTAGCGTGCGCCACACCCACAGCAGCCGGGGCTTGACCTTTCCCCAAGTTCAGCGGCGAACCGGCCCCACCACCTTAGACCCTTGACCCTTAGACAACCCACCCCGCCCCTCAGTCCACCGCCACACTCGCCACCCAATCGGCACTCAGGCAGGCCGAGAACACATGGTCGGGTACGGGCGGCAGGGCTTCGAAGGCGGGCCGCGCAAAGTAGTAGCCCTGCATATAGGTGATGCCCAGCGACAGTAGACAGCGGGCTTCTTCCACGGTTTCCACACCCTCGGCAATGATCATCAGGCCCACTTTGGCGGCAAATTGGGCCAAATGATCCACCAAGCTAGAGCGCCAATGATCCTGATCCAGGCTACGAATAACGGCCATATCCACCTTCACGATGTCGGGACGCAGCGCCAAGAGCAGACCAGCGGTGGCGTGTCCCGCGCCGTAATCGTCCAGAGCCGTGACAAAACCGTAGCCCCGATAAGCGTCGATAATGCGGCGCACACGGGCCTCGTTCAACACAGATTCATGCTCGGTAATCTCAAAAATCAGGCGCTCTAATGGAAAGCCCACTTCCTGCGCCGTTTGGAGGGTGGCGCGAATACAGGTAGCAGGCTCATAGACAGCGTTTGGCAAAAAGTTAATAGAAAGCCGCGTTTGCATTCCTAACCGGGCCGCCGCACGAATAGCAGTGACGCGGCAAGTCTGATCAAAGTGATACATATTTTCTGACGTGACTTGATCGAAGACCCACGCCGCAGGTTCCCCGTGTGGCCCGCGAACAAGTGCCTCGTAGGCAAACACTTCACGTGTGAGAACATTAACAATAGGCTGAAATGCCATACTTAATTGAAGGGCCTGCCCAGGTAAAACCAAACAAGCCGCGCACTTATCCTCAAAATTGCTCAAAGACATGACTGACCAAACACCGACATAGAAAACAGCATAACGTCAAATAACTCAGGCGGTGCATGAAGTCTGCCTTTAATTGAAGGGGGCACACCCTGACTCGTAATGCCGAGCTATGAGCTGTGCGGAAAGCTTAGTCTGCATGAATGACTTACGCTGCCACTCTGGGAATGACCATATTGCAAGCTAAGCCGCAGCGCACGCACCTGGCGCTGACGGTATCGGGCGCGGGCCTGAACATGCACGGAACGGCGCACGGCGGCCTGTTGTTCAGCCTTGCGGATGAGGCTTTTGCCGTGATCAGCAACCTGGAGGCGCAGGCGGTGGCCGTAGAAACCCACCTGAGTTTTTTCCGTGCCGCGCGAGAAGGCGACGTGCTGCACGCCATTGCCACGCCAGAACGGGTAGGCCGCACCTTGGCGACGTACCGGGTAGAACTGCGGCGGGACGACCCCACAGATGGCGAACTTTTGGCCCTGTTTCTGGGCACGGTATCGCGGCGGGCGCGGGACACCAGTACAGACGAACCGTCCAGCTCTTGAGGGGCCAACACCCAAGCGGAATGTTCGCTTCACCTCTGGCATTTCCGCCCTAGCCATGTTATGTTATTTACGTAGTTAGCTATCTCAGGAGGTCTTATGTTGCATATTGAATTCATTACCGATCTGGGTGCGCGGGTCACGGTAGACGTGGACAGCGCCGACAAATTGCTGGATGTTCAGCGCCAATACGGACGCCTGGGCTGGACGAGCGGCGAGTTGCCGTCGGGCGGCTACCAGTTTCCCTTCGACAATGAGTCCGACTTTGATTGGACGCTGTTGGGCGCACGCAAATACACCACGCCCGAAGGCGAGGAAATGGTGTACCACAAAGGGCATGGCTACCGCCGCCGCGAACTGGAACCCGTAGACAGCCGCAAAATGAAACTGCCCGCCGCCGTGAAGTACAGCCGGGGAGCCAAAAACAGCGACCCAGACCATGTCCGCGAAAAAGCCGACGGCGAATTTGAATACGTGACACTGGCGATTTTCCGGGGAGGCCGCCGCCAGGACCGCTACGCCGTTCCCGGAGGCGCAACCAGCGGCGCACCCCGCACAGCCGCAGCACCCGCCCAGGCAGCGCCGCAGCGTCCCCGGCCAACTGCGGCTGCCGCGCCAAGAGCCAATGCACCAGCAGTCGCCGTAGTTGAGGAAGAAACGCCGTTTTGACGAACAGATTTAGGTTCGTAGCCTGACCTGTAAAAAACAGCAACACACCAGCAGAGGGGGCAACCCCTCTTTTTGCTGTTTGTCCGTCCTAGACCCTCGACTCTTAGACGCCCTCCCTCTGCTCCGCCCCCACGAGCACTGCCCGCACATCGGCAGGCTGCCAACCTTCGGGCTTCAGTTGCTTGCCATCGGCGCGTTTGGGGCCAGTGGTTTTGGTCAGGTTGGCCCGGTGAACTTCGGTAAAAATAGCGTCGGCATCCACCCCCAGCGCGTCTAGTGCGCCGTAGGTGACGTACAGCAGGTCGGCCAATTCATGTGCCAGCGGTGCGAGGTCTAGTGCTTCGGCAGTGTTTAGGCGGGTCTTCAACGACTCAAATTCCTGCTGCACTTCGGCCCATTCCTCGGCAATCAGGGTGCGGCGCAGGGCCAGCAACTCGGGGGACGGCACGGTGGGCACACTGGGCAAGTTCAAGCCGATAGCGCGGTGAAATTCGCGCAACTTGGCGGCGTTGGAAAGAGGCACGGCGGGCGCAGGTACTTTGGACGAGGAGGCAGCATCCGAGGGTGATCTGGACATAGGGCCGATGCTACCCGCCCGCTGCCCCGCAGAGTGAAGAGCAGCGGCTTGGGAACGACTGCGGAAGCAATGGAGAGCCACAATAAAAATCAGGAGCCGCTGAGGACTCCTGTAAAGGTACTGTTTGTGGCGGGTAGCGGGACTCGAACCCACCTACGCGGCCTACTTCCGGCCCGCTCGCGCGCCCGTTGGTACAGAGGTGGGCGTCTCCCTCCGGCCCTTAGTCTGTCAAGACTGTTCTGTGCAGAGCGAACACTACAAGGAACTCATCGCTCAGGGCCGTGAACAAGTATAGGGGTCAATTGTCAGTGTTACATGTGCCGAATGTACAGACGCCTTAAGCTATTTGGCCCACCAGTGGGGGTGTTCTGCGGGGGTGCCAGATCAGCTTAAGGGCGCGAACGGCATCTAAGGTTCAAGGGTTTAAGTAGGGCCTGTCACTTAGAGCTCTAACAATCTGTAGCCGTAGACATTGACCACTTTCGAGCCACTTTCCTCGTCGGTGTAATCCTGTTTCTTGCCCTCGTACTCGTGGATGTGGCCGTGAACCACCAAGCGGGGATGACGCTGGCGAATAAAGCGCGAAATAGAATCGCAGCCCCGGTGCGCGTAATCGAGCCCCGCGTGTGGCCCCTGCGGCGGCGCGTGCGTCAGCATAATGTCCACGCCGCGCCTGGCCCGCCACGCCAGCATTCCCAGTCCGACCCGGCCTTCGGTGGCGGTGTACTGGCCCGCACCGTCTTTGCGGTAGCGGGGAGCGCCGCCCCAACCCGCAATTTTCAGGCCTGCTTCTTCCACCACGCGCCCATGTGCGCTGATGACCCCACGCGGTGGAATGCGCCCGTCGCCCTCGTTCACGTACTCGTTTTCGTGGTTGCCGTGCACGTACACGATGGGCACAGTCAGGGTACTCGCCAGAAATTCGAGGTAATACCCCGGCAAATCTCCGGCGGCCAGCACCAGATCTACGGACGGCGCACCCTGCGGAAAGCCTTCCCGGTACACGAACGGATGCACGTAATCGGCCAGCAACATCAGGCGCTTGGTGGGCGCGGCAGACACCAGAGGCGTCGTTTGCGGGCTTGCCGTCTCGCCGGGCGGAGTGAAAGGGGTGGGGGTGGGCGTATCAATCATGAAAAAATGGGGTCAAACGGGGCGGTATGGGGAACAACCGTAGAAAGAAGAACGCCGCGCAGAAGCGGAGGCTGAATTGCTGTTCTTTGGAGTTTAGCGCCGAATAGCCCCTCGCAGGCCCAAGCATCTAGCCGGGATAAAGGCTAGACGAGGGACGAACCCAGCCAGTACCCTCGGATGATGCACGTTCTGAACACTCCACGCCTGTTCCTTACGCCTCTGACCCGCGCCCTGATGTGGCGGCGGATGTCGGCGGAAGGCAAAGCTGGGTTTGAGGCAGCTGTAGACGGCCCGGATGGGAAGGTGACCGTGCAGTTGCCCGGTGAGTGGCCCGGCGACTTTTTGCCCATGTTAGCGGTTCTGCTGGCAGGCGGAGCTGACGTGGTGGACGGGGCTTATGTGGCCGTTGAACGCGCCAGCCTGACCGCTGTGGGGCAACTGAGCACCAAAGGCTGGCCCGACAAGCACGGGGCCATAGAAATCGGCTACGGTCTGACCCCGCAGGCGCAGGGGCGCGGGCTGGCAACGGAGGCGGTGGGAGCGCTGCTGGCCTCCCTAGAAGCCCGCCCAGACGTGAACACCGTGACCGCACAGACCCTACCCAGCAATCTTGCCAGCCAACGGGTGCTGACCAAACTGAACTTCGAGCGCACCGCCCAAGCGTGGGACACGGAAGACGGTGATCTGTGGGTATGGACTTGGCGCCGCCGGCCACTCCACACGTAGGCTCATGAATATACACCTGAATATTCAGTCCCTGCGTCCTGCACCTCATTCAGCCCCAGGTGCCGAAAATATTGTTGCAGACGCAAGGCATAGTCCCTGCCAGGCTCTAAGCTGGTCTGTATGAATGTGTCTATTTTGGGTATTCCGATGGATTTGGGCGCGGGTCGCCGGGGTGTGGACATGGGCGCTTCAGCCCTGCGTAATGCTCACCTGTCGCGCACGCTGCGCGAGTTGGGGCACACGGTTCACGACCTCGGAGACGTGCCAGTCGCCATTCCCGAAGCGATGGACAAACACATCGAAAGCGGATTGGTGTTTCTAGACCCGATTGTGCAGGCTTGCCGCACCACTGCCGAGCGCTTGGCGGCCCTGCCAGACGACGTGTTTCCGCTGACATTGGGCGGTGATCATTCGGTCAGCATGGGCACAGTCACGGGCAATGCGCTGCGCGGAAACGCGGCAGGCACGCGCATGGGCCTGATCTGGGTAGACGCGCATACCGACTACAACACGCCCAGTAGCAGTCCCAGCGGCAATATTCATGGGATGCCGGTGGCGCACCTGACCGGGCAGGGCGATCCCAACTTGGTGGGCTTGGGCGGCGGTTGGAACCTGCGCCCCGAAGACATCGTGATGATCGGCATTCGCAGCGTAGACCGATTCGAACGTGACTTGCTGCGCGAGGCCGGAATCAAGGCCTACACCATGAAAGATGTAGACCAATTGGGCATCACGCGGATTGTGGCAGAGACGCAGGAGCGCCTCTCGGATACGGCCCGTCTCCACGTCTCCTTCGACGCCGACGCCCTCGATCCCAGCGTGGCCCCTGGCGTGGGCACCCCTGTTCCCGGCGGCCTGACCTACCGCGAAGGCCACCTGCTGATGGAACTCCTATCGGATTCGGGCCGCGTGACCAGCATGGATATCGTAGAGGTCAATCCCGTGCTGGACGTGCGGAACCAGACCGCCGAGGTGATGGTGAGCATGGCGGCGAGCCTGCTGGGGCAACGGATTTTGTAGGAGCAGCCAGCCTCTGCAATTCCAATCTCTTGAACTCCCGCTTAGCAGAATGTGGGGGTTTTTTATATGCTTCCCTCCCTCTCTTGAGACCGAAGAATGGCTTAACCGATTCGGCCCGGCACCTTTGGCGCGGTGGGTCAGGCCTATACACAAAGCCACCATAAAGTATGCGCATCTGGACAGCCCCAAAGCTGTGCAGCACAACGCCGAGCGGGGGCTCAAGCTGCGCGAGCAACCCAGCTTTGCCAGCACCAGAGTAGGCGAAGCGACAGCCAAAGTGCTGGCCGCAGGGGGCGCGGTAACCACCGGAAAAGCACGGCATATCGCCCGCTATTGTCTCTGTCATGCCCACGACAGCCTAGACCAGACCGGAAAAGCAGCAAGTTGGGGCGGGGCCACATTGCTCGGCTAATACGGGGCGAAGACGCGGGCCAGACTTGAAATATCGGAACCCCAGAACTGCTAGAAAGAGAGGCAGGGGAAAGGAGTAGGCAACAAACGATCACTGCCAGCCGAGCCGAATGCAGGTGCTTGGTACAAACACAAAAAACCCCGTCTATGACGAGGTTTAAAGGTCTTGGTGGCGATGCGCGGACTTGAACCGCGGACCTAACGATTATGAGTCGTTCGCTCTAACCAGCTGAGCTACATCGCCTTGGGGTGGTGCCGACTGCCATTCTAGCAGGGACAATCATTTCGGTAGGGATAAAAGGTGCCCCGCTGTTGGGCGGGGCCGACTTTGGTGGAGCTGAGCGGGATCGAACCGCTGACCTTCTGAATGCCATTCAGACGCGCTCCCAGCTGCGCCACAGCCCCTCACCGTATTCTCTTGCTCGCCTCTTGTGCCGCTCTCAAGGCTCAGCTAGGTTAACAGCGAGTCCTCAACTTGTCAACCACTGGCGTAAACCGCATTCCGCCTAGGGCGCAGGCGGCGCAGAAACCCTGTGCTGAGCGGCCAAACGCACGTAGCCCTCGATCAGGTGGATGATGACCGGATTGTGGGTATGCACGCCGTGCGCGTCACCGACACCGCCCTCTTCTATAAAGTGCGCCACCAGCGCCGCCTCGCCGTCGCGGGCCAACAAGAAGGCCTGTTGTCCGGCGGCGGCAATGCTGGGCAGGGCGGTCAGAACCGTACGGTGAAGCTCGACGCCGCGTGGAGTCAGGCGCTCTAGGCGGTCGGCCAGCACCGCGTCTCCAGCCATGTAGACGCTGCGGCGGGCATTCAGGGTCAAGTCTTCGCACAGGCTGCGAATGGCAGCCTCGCCGTACAGGTGATACACGGCTTCGGGGGCTGGATCGGGGGCAAGGCGAGACAGATCACGGTCTAGGGCACTGAGGCGGTCATCGAAGGATCGGCGCGAGCGGGCCAAATACTCACGGGCGCTGAGGGGGGCGTATTCCAGCGGATTCTGGCCCACTTTGGCCGCCAGCCCACGCCCCTCCAAGCGTTCCAGCGTTTCGTAAATCTTGGGGCGAGGAATGCCCGCTTGCCGCGCAACACGGGCAGGCACAGCCCGGCCCAGCGCCAGCAACGCGGTATAGGCGCGGGCCTCGTATTCGGTCAGGCCCAACGCTTGGAGGTGAATCACGGCGCTCATCTGAGAGTCAGCATAAAGGATGGCGGCGACCTACACCCGACACGAACGCAGACAGGTTGTAGGGGAAGCCAGTTTGATCTTTGAGCGTATGCAACATGTCTGCCAGATGAAATACAACAAGTTGCAGAAATGGTGCATTGCTCTGCATCGTCACCAATTGGCTGCATCCTGCTTAGAAACACGGCAACAAGATGCAGGCGCGGCGGCATAAGCTGACGTCTACAGACTTATTTTTCCCAAGGAGAGCCTGCGTGAAACTGACCGAACGCGAACGCGACAAACTGTTGATTTTTACGGCGGCTGAAGTGGCCCGCAGGCGCAGGGCACGTGGCCTGAAACTCAACCATCCGGAAGCGGTGGCCTACATCACAGCGGAAGTGTTGGAAGGCATCCGCGACGGGCGGCGCGTGGAAGACCTGATGGGCTGGGGCACGACGCTGCTGACGCCGGATGACGTGATGGACGGCGTGCCCGACCTGATCCACGATATTCAGGTGGAAGGCACTTTCCCTGACGGCACCAAGTTGGTGACCATTCATGACCCGATTCGCGGCGGCAGGAGTGCGGTGGTGGCGGGGGAATATTTGTTGGAAGACGGCGAAATCGAGTTGAACGCGGGCAAACCCGTGACCGTGCTGATGGTGGCTAACACCGCCGACCGCCCGATTCAGGTGGGCAGCCATTTTCATTTTTTTGAGGTGAACGCCGCCCTCAGCTTTGACCGGGCCGCCGCGTATGGCATGCGCCTGAACATTCCGGCTGGAACCGCTGTGCGCTTTGAACCCGGCGAGGAACGGGAAGTGGAAGCCGTGCCACTGGGCGGAACCCGCACCGTGTACGGCATGAACGCACTGGTGAGCGGCGACTTGGAAGAGCAGCGGGAGGGGGCGCCGGAGCGGGCCAAATCGGGCGGATTCAGGGGGGCAGAATGAAGATTTCCCGCAAGGCCTACGCCGACCTGTACGGCCCCACCACCGGAGACCGGGTGCGGCTGGGCGACACGCAACTGCTGATTGAAATTGAGCGCGACCTGACTACCTACGGGGAAGAAGTGAAATTTGGCGGCGGCAAGGTCATTCGTGACGGCCTCGGCCAGAGCAGCACCGCCACCCGCAGCGACCCGAATGTGCCGGATCTGGTGATTACCAACGCCATTCTTCTGGATCACTGGGGCGTCATCAAGGCCGATGTGGGCGTGAAGAATGGGCGTATTAACGCGATTGGCAAGGCAGGCAATCCGGGGACGCAGGACGGCGTCACGGCGGGCTTGACCATCGGGGCCAGCACCGAAATTATTGCGGGTGAGGGCCACATTCTGACGGCGGGCGGCGTGGATACCCATATTCATTTCATTGCGCCGCAGCAGTGTTGGACGGCGCTGGAATCGGGGGTGACCACCATGATCGGTGGCGGCACCGGACCGACGGCGGGTACAAGCGCCACCACCTGCACGCCGGGTGAATGGCACCTGCACCGCATGTTGGAGGCGTTAGACGGCCTGCCGCTTAACTTTGGGCTGCTGGGCAAGGGCAACGCCAGCACGCAGGAACCGCTGGCTGAGCAGATTCGGGCCGGAGCGCTGGGCCTGAAGCTGCACGAGGACTGGGGCACCACGCCCGCCGCCATCCACGCCGCCCTCAGTGTGGCCGAGGAATTTGATGTGCAGGTCGCCATCCACACCGATACCCTGAATGAATCGGGCTTTGTGGAAGACAGCATCCGGGCCTTCGCGGGCCGCACCATTCACACCTTTCATACCGAGGGTGCAGGCGGCGGCCACGCGCCCGACATCATCCGGGTGGCGGGCCTGCCCAACGTGTTGCCGTCCAGCACGAATCCCACCATGCCGTTTACGGTCAATACCATCCACGAGCATCTGGATATGCTGATGGTCTGTCACCACCTCAGCCCGCGCATTCCCGAAGACGTGAGCTTTGCCGAGAGCCGGATTCGGCCCGAAACCATTGCCGCCGAAGACGTGCTGCACGACCTGGGCGTTTTTTCGATGATGAGCAGCGATTCTCAGGCGATGGGGCGGGTGGGCGAGGTGATTACCCGGACGTGGCAGACAGCGCACAAGATGAAGCTTCAGCGCGGCGCACTCGCTCCAGACGGGCGGGCCGACAACTTCCGCGCCCGGCGCTATATCGCCAAATACACCATCAATCCAGCCATTGCACACGGCATCGCCCACGAAGTCGGCAGCATCGAAGTGGGCAAACTGGCCGATCTGGTGCTGTGGAACCCGGCCTTTTTCGGCGCAAAAACGGCCATGATCATCAAGGGCGGTCTGGTGGTGGCCGCGCAGATGGGCGACGCCAACGCCAGTATTCCCACGCCGCAGCCCGTGTATCCGCGCCCCATGTTTGCCGCGCACGGGGGCGGAATGGACGCCACCTGCCTGCATTTCGTGTCGGGCATCAGTCTGGAACTAGGCAATCTGCCGGATGTGGGCCGCCGCTACAGCGCCGTAGCCAACACGCGCACCATCGGCAAAAAAGACATGATTCTGAATGCTGGAACGCCGCAGATAGACGTGAATCCCGAAACCTATGAAGTGCGCGTAGACGGCGAACTGGCAACGTGTGAACCGCTGGACGAACTGCCGCTGGCGCAGAAGTATTTCCTGTTCTGAGGTAAACAAACACATGTCTATTTTTACTGAGCAAGAATTAAACCTACTGGCCCACAGTGCCCATCACAGTCCCCGCCTTGTCGAATGGCTGGAGCGAGTCGTTGTGGAAGGGCCGGGAGACTACGACTGGATGCTGACCGCCGAAGGTTTCTATACGAATGACCAGATTCCATTGTTTGAAAACATCCTGGCGGAAATAGAGGATCAGGGAACGATCTATCCGGCGACCTTTGTGGCTGTGCCTGTCCTCTGTCAATTACCGGAGCGTTTTCCTCAGCAAGATCATTCGGTGTTGCTGGAAACACTCGATAGGCTTGAAGAGGCAAGGGCCGTCGGGAATTTTCATGGAGCGGCTGTTCCTGACACCATTCTCGATAAGTACGTCCAGGCTCTGGCTGATCTCAAGGAGAGTGCGGCTGACCCTGAATCTCCCCTCTCTGGCAGCCTGACCTGAGCCCATGCACGAAGCTTCCATCGCCCTTTCCCTGATTGCCGTTGCGACCGAAACCATGCTGGAACACGGCGGCGGGCGCGTTTCGGCGCTGACGGTGCGGATCGGGCAATGGTCGGCAGTGGTGCCGGAGGCGTTGCAGGCCGCCTTTCCCGCCGCTGCCGAGGGGACGCCACTAGAGGGCGCATGCCTGAGCATCGTGTTTGTGCCGGGTGTCGGAGACTGCCCCACGCACGGCCCCGTCGAATTGGAGTTGCGGCGCGGCCTGCGCTGCCCGGTCTGCGATTTGCCCACGCCCACGCTGCTTCAGGGCGATGAACTGGAGTTGGACGAGCTGGAACTGGACTGACTGGAATTGGACTGAAGGAGAACTATGACTGTGATGACTCCCCGAATCGTGGCCGTGCGCCAGAACATCCTGAAGGACAATGACCGTGTGGCCGCCGAAAACCGCCGCACCTTTGCCGAGGCTGGCGTGCGGGCCATCAACCTGGTGTCCAGCCCCGGCGCGGGCAAAACGGCGCTGCTGGAGCGGACGTTGCAAGACCTGCGGAGGCAAATCGGGATGGCAGTGGCAGTAGGCGACCTCGCCACCGACAACGACGCGGCCCGGCTGAGGCAGTGGGGCGCACAGGCCGAACAGATCGTTACCGGAACCATTTGCCACCTTGACGCCAGCATGGTGCAGACCATCCTCCCGCACTTCGATTTGGCCGCGCTGGACGTACTGTTCCTGGAAAACGTGGGCAATCTGGTTTGCCCCAGCTCCTACGATCTGGGCGAGGCGGCAAGAGTGGTGTTGATTTCGACCACCGAGGGCGAGGACAAGCCGCTGAAATATCCGACCATGTTCAATACCGCCGACGTGGTGGTGATCACCAAAATGGACATTGCCGAGGCGGTGGAATTTGACCTGAGCCTCTGCCGCGAGAACATAGACCGCGCCCGGCCCGGCGTGCGGGTGATCGAGCTGAGCAGCAAACGGGGCGTGGGGCTGGAGCCCTGGTTTGAGTTTGTGCGGGGCGAGCAGCCCTGACCCGCCTGACCGGATTACGCCGCAAGGTGTTGGCGAGCGAGGAAGCCGAATTGGCGGCAGCTTCAGTTCACACCGTTGCCGTGCCGATGACTGCCCTGGACCGCCGCCGGGTGCGCCGCCGCCTGACCGCCCCAGACGGCGTGGAACTGAAACTGGCTTTTGCTACAGGCACCATTTTGGTTCCCGGAAGCGTACTGGACAGCATCGGCGGCGTAACCTACGTGGTGGCCGCCGCGCCGGAAGAGGTGGCCGCCGTTGCCCCGCGCAGCATGGCCGAGGCCGCCAGAGTCGCGCACGCGGTGGGCAACTTGCACCGCGATTTCGTAGAGGCTGAGTTGGAAGACCAGGTGGTGTTTCTGGTGCTGTGGGACGCGCCGATAGAACTGCTGCTGACCCGGTTGGGCGTGCCGTTTTTCCGCCAGACCCGGCCCTTCTTGGGGCGCAGCAGTTGGGAGCATGAAGCGTGAGTCTGCTGAGGCTCCTGCAACTCTCCGATTCAGCCTTTCCCACCGGAGCGTATGCCTTCAGCGACGGCCTGGAAACCCTGACGGTGCGAGGCGAGATTCGCACAGCCACAGACCTCAACGCCTTCCTGTGCGGGCAATTGGCACACGGCTGGGGAAGGCAGGACGCGCCCGCCTGCGCCCTGGCCTGGGCCGCCACGCCCGCTGAACTGGTCGATCTGGACGCGCTCTTGACCCATCTGAAGCTGGTACAGGGGCCGCGTGAAGCCAGCCTGCGCGTCGGGGCCAACTTGCGCCGCGCCGCGCTGCACCTCTGGCCGCAGGAGTTGGCTGACTTGCCCGTTACGCGCCACCACGCCACCAGTTTTGGGGTCATTTCCGCCGCGCTGGGTGTGACTCAGGCCGATGCGGTGGCCGCGTATGTCAGTGCGTGGCTCCTGGGGCGCGTGACTTCGGCCACCCGGCTGATGAAACTGGGCGGGCTGGACGCGCAACGGGCCGCACGGCTGGCAGAGGACGCAGCGCAGGCCTGCATTGAGGCCGCGCTGCACGCCACGCCTGATGATCTGGGCGGCTTCTCTCCGCTTCTCGATATTGCCGCCAGTGAGCAGGCAGGGCTAGAGAGTCGGCTGTTTCAGACGTAAGTTTCAGCGCACGGTAACTCAGCGCACGTAGAACGGTGGCGGCTCGATTCCCAACGCCCGCAGATACACGTAGCCCTGCCCCCGGTGATGCACCTCGTTGTCGATCATGTAAAAAGCGGCAGCGGTGGCTGTCTGGCGGCCAAAAGGCAAGTCTTTTTCGGTGGTCAGAAGCACGGACGACGTGCCGGGAAGCTCGGCATCCAGGCGGGCGGTCAGTGCGTCCCACTCGGCCAGCAGCGCCGTGCGTTCCTGCGGCTTTGGCTCGCGGCTCATGGTTTCCGCGCCCCATTGATCGGTGTGCAGCGCATTCATCAGGTAAGTAGAGATCGTCACCACTTCCCACGCCAGCACGCCAAACGGACGCATTCCGCCCACGCTAAAGCTAAACAGTTGATCTTCGGGGAACGCCTCGATGACGCGGCGGGTGAGACGGCGGTGGCCCTGCCAGTGGGCCAGTAAGGTTGTGGGCGTCAGCAACGTGGGAGCAGATTCGGTCTGGGTCATAGAGCCTCCTGAGGGGAACAGCTTCGGTCAAACGTGTCTTTGGTCACAGGGTAGACCATCAACCACAGTTTGTCTACAGATGAATTTTGAGCGTGATTACGTTCCTATCAAACCAGAACAGCGCCGCCAGAATGCGCCAAACTGGGCGGTGTGACCCTCTCCCCTGCTCCCCTCAAAATTGGTGTCGGTGGCCCGGTGGGTTCGGGCAAAACGGCGCTGCTGGAAGTGCTGTGCCGCACGTTGCGGGAGCGTTATGCCCTGGCCGTGATCACCAACGACATCTACACCTTCGAGGATCAGCGCATCCTGACCGCTGCCGCCGCGCTGCCCGCCGAACGCATCCGGGGCGTGCAGACGGGCGGCTGCCCCCACACCGCCATCCGCGAGGACACGTCGCTGAATCAGGAGGCGGTGGAGTCACTGGAAACCGATTTTCCGGGCGTAGAACTGATTTTTATAGAGTCGGGCGGCGACAATCTGGCGTCCAGTTTTTCACCGGAACTGGTGGACGCCTGGCTGTTCGTGTTAGACGTATCGGGCGGAGAGAAAGTGCCGCGCAAGGGTGGCCCCGGCGTCCGGCATTCCGACTTGCTCGTTATCAATAAAATTGACCTCGCGCCGTATGTGGGGGCCGATTTGCGCGTGATGGACGCCGATGCACGCGCGCAGAGAACGGTTGGCGATGCAGTGAGGCCGTATGTGTTTACCGACCTGAAACGCGGGCTGGGTGTGGCCGAAGTCATCGCGTGGATCGAACACGATCTGCTGTTCAAAGATGTTGCGCCTCCCAGGATTGGCCTACAGGTCAGCCGCTCAGAATGACTCTCGGCCAACGCACCCGCACCGGCCTGCTGCACCTGACTTTTGAAGAACGGCGGGGCAAAACCGTGCTGACCCGCGACCTGCAAAAAGCGCCGCTGATGATTATTCGGCCCTTCGAACTCCCATGCGGCACGCTGATGGTGTTTGTGGTCAACCCCACCGGGGGCGTTCTGGGCGGCGACCACAGCGAAATCGTGGCCGAGGTGGGCGCAGGCGCACAGACTTTGATCCTGACGCAGTCGGCCACACGGCTTCAGCCTTCGCCGTCTGGGGCGGTGGCGACGCAGCACATCCGATTTACGGTGGCGGCAGGTGGGCGGCTGGAATACTACCCGGAGCGTACCTTGCCCTTCGCGGGCAGCGCCTTTCATCAGACTGTGCGGGCCGACCTGGAAGACGGCGCAGAGTTGGGCCTGAGCGAAACACTGTCCTCTGGGCGCGTGCACATGGGCGAGCGGTTGGCCTTTGCCGAATACCGCAGCCGTGTAGAAGTGTGGCGCGGCGGCGAGCGGCTGTATCTGGATCAGGTGAAGGTGGAACCGGGCCAACACACCCGCGCCCCCGGCATCTGGAGTGAGTGGGACTACGCGGCCAGCGGCGTGTGGGTGGGCAGTGGAGAAGTGAGCGACTGGCCCGCCCTGCCCGGTCAACTGGCCTGCGGATACACGGCAGGCGGCGCAGTGTGGCTCCGTGCGGCAGCGGCGCGGGGGCCAGAGCTTGACCGGGCGCTGAGTACGGCGCGGGAAGGTCTGAGGGCGCAACTGTTCGGGGCGCGGCCTTTACAGATACGGCGCTGAATTGGGGGCAGCCACTTCAGGGCGTCTGCGGGTCTAGGACTGAGGATATGAGCAATCTAGCACCCCTACAACAACGTCGGCCCACCGAGTTCATCGGCCAGCCAGACCCGCCCCTTTTCGCGCTTTTTGCCCCTCAGCAGGGCAGTATCGGCACGCAAGAGCAGCAGGTGAGACGCCTCTTCGATCTCTTCTAACTTGGAGGGGGCGGCCACAGTCTGATCATAAAAGACCAGTCCCGCCGTCGCGCCCAATTGATGCGGGACATCGTTGACCGTCATGGGCCGCCGCACGATAGCCTGCATGATTCCCTCGACGCGCAACCGCACGGCCTCGCGGGTCGCGCCGTGCACGATCAGGGCAAATTCGTCGCCGCCCAGCCGCCCAAGGGTATCTCCTACCCGCGCCGCACTCAGCAGACTGGCGCCTACAGCATGCAGCACCTCGTCGCCCACCGCATGACCATACGTGTCGTTCACAGCCTTAAATCCGTCCAGATCAAGGATGACGACCCCCAATTCTCCGGCGTGGGGATTGGTGGCCTTGCGGCGCAAATCCTCGCTGAGTTGGGCCAATAAACTGGCGCGGTTACGAAGACCGGTCAGGGCGTCGGTGGTGGCCTGGCGCTGCAGGGCGGCAAACGGCTGGGTGGCGCTAAAGGCCAGCGGCCACGCGATCAGGGCGCTCAGCACGGCCATCACCGCGATAATGATCAGGTGTTGTTGGAACACGCCGTTCAGTTCTCCGGTAAAGTCGGACTCGGGCGCGTAGACGCCGACCACCCAACTGATGCCCGGCTGCACCTCCACGCGGCGCAGTACGGCAGCGTAAGGTTCTGTGCCCACCAGATAGCGCCGCGTCACCTCGCTGCTGAGGCCTTCTTCTCCCTCTAAGCGCGGCAGACCGCCGCCGTCCAGCAGGGCATGCAGGGCTGGATCGCCCACTTCGGTAAGGGCAGGCACCCGCCCCTGAATTTTGCGCGGCCACGCCCGAGACGCGGCGATAGCGTTCCCATCTGTATCGGTAATAAAGGCCCGGCCACGCGGCGTAAATTTCACCTGCTCCAACATGTGCGTCAGGCCACTGAGCTGCATATCGACCCCGACCACCATCAGGCGGCCATCTAGTCCTTGCTGGGCCGCCGCAACCGTAATGCCGGGCAGCTGCGAGGAGGCAAAGACGTAAGGTGCAGTCCAGACCATTTGACCGGGGCGCGAAGTCGCCAGCATGTACCAAGGCCGCGTACGGGGGTCATAGGAGTCGGCGGGCGTGGTCTGAGAAGTGACGCGGCCCGCCGCATCGAGGTAGGTGATGGTGGTACAGCGTTGCGGCACAGGCTCAATGACCTTGAAGTAGCGCCCCGTTCCGTCCCGGCGCACAAACACAAATCGGCCATCCGGCTGCCCCAACAGCACCGCGTCAAGCTGCGGGGTGGCCTCCAGCAAAGTGCCGAAGGTCAGGCCCAGTGCGCCGGAATCGGCGGTATTGGTCTGGCCGGAAGCGATCATCGTGGTGGTAATCCGCACGATCTGAACTGCCGTTTGCAGGTAAGCGCGGGCATTGTCCCCGGTTACACGCACCAGTTGTTGCAGGCTTTGGCGGGCCTGTGCCTGCACGACGGCCTCACCGCCGCGCCGATTGGCCCAAAGCACTCCCGTGACCGTACCAACCTGGATCAGCAACAAGGCCAGCAAAATGAGAAAGCGAGTCCATGAAAAAGCGCGTGACGCTTGGGCAGGCGTCAGAACAGTCGTGCTGCGATCAGGTTTGGAAACGGTGAATGCCATACGAATGTAGAAAACCTCACGCCATTTTAGATACTCCAACAACACAAACAACTCACAAAATTTCTGTTCGGAGACTCGTCTAGCCTGCTGTAAGCGAAAAAATTAGACTTCTCTCGTTCATTTATCCTCATTCGCTGCCAACATCTGCCAAGCTCCTACATCCAGCAGGCCGCGTGGCGTGAGTTTCAGGGCCGGAATAACGGTCAGGCCCAGAAAGCTGAGGGTGGTGACCGGGTACGGCAAGGTGCAGCCCAGAGCCTGAGCCGCCGCCGTGATCTGGCCCAGCCCTGCTGCTGCCGCGTGAGGATCGGCGTCGGTCATCAGGCCTGCATAGGGCAACGGCAACGAGGCCTGCACCTGCCCGCCCGATACCACGACCACGCCGCCGCCCAACGCCTCCAGCGCCGCGCCCGCTGCACGAATGTCGGCGTCGGTGCCTCCCAAAAAAGCGGCGTTGTGGGCGTCGTGCAAGACACTGATTCCCAACGTCCCCCCGGTTAATCCCGTGCCGGACGTCCAGCAGGTGCTGTGTGCGGTCTGACCGGGCTGGGCGCGTCCGTAGCGGTCAGCCACCACCAGCCGGGTGTCGCCGCTGCCGGGTGCGCCCATGCCCGTCGTGATCTGATCGGGCCGCACCTGCATGACCGGCCAGTGGCCAGGAACCTCGAAGGTGGCGGTGCTCCAGCCTGCGCCCAGATTCACGCCTCCGCCCGGCAACGGCGGCGTTCCCGTTCCGGCCCGCGCCTCCTGCCCGCCCACAAAGGTGTCCAGTACCTCAAAGCCTGCTAAGTCTTTGAGCAACACAAAGTCGGCGTGGTAGCCCGGCGCGACTAGGCCGGAGTCGTGCAGGCCCCAGTATTCGGCGGGGTTGCAGGTGACCAGGGCCACCGCGTCGGCGGGATGCAGGCCGCCTGTCACGCACATTCGCAGCAGGCGATCCAGGTGACCCAGTTCCAGCAGCTCGTCCACGCTCACATCGTCGCTGACCAACATGACGCGGCGCGGGCCTTCCTTCAGCACGGGCAGCAGAGCCGCCAGATTGCGGGCCGCCGAACCCTCGCGCACCATCAGCCACAGGCCCGCCCGCAGGCGCTCGCGGGCTTCTTCCGGGGTGGTGGCCTCGTGGTCGGAGTGCAGGCCCGCCGCCGCGTAGGCGTGCAGGTCGCGCCCCCCCACCCCCGATGCGTGGCCGTCCATGCGCCGCCCCGTCCTATGCCCCGCTTCCAGTACGTCCCACACGCCCGGATCGGCATTCAGTACGCCCGGATAGTTCATCATTTCGGCCAGCCCCAGCACGCCGGGCAGGGCCAGCATCTCGGCAATCTGGGCGGCCCCTACCACCGCTCCGCCCTGTTCGAATTCGCTGGCAGGCACGCACGACGGTGCAGAGGCCCACACGCGCAGGCCAGAGCTTCGGCCCGCCTCCAGCATCCAGCCCAACCCCGCCGCGCCCACCACGTTCACCAGTTCGTGTGGCTCGGCCACGATGCCTGTCGTGCCGCGTGGCAGCACCGCCCGCGCAAAGCCCGCCGGGGTCAGCAGGCTGGATTCGATATGAACGTGGCCGTCTATGAAACCGGGGGCCAGATATGCCCCGCGTGCCTCAATGACCCGCGCCGCGCCGTACCCCGGCCCAAAGGCGGCGATTCGGCCCTCTGCGATCACCACATCGGCCCCGAAGACTTCGCGTGTGGCGGGCTGCACCACCGACGCGCCGCGAATGACCAGATCGCCGTCTTCCTGGCCGCGTGCCACCCGCACCAGCCGTTGCCTCTGCTCTACCGTCAGCGCCGCCGCAATCATGGGGCAGTGTACTGACTCTGGAACCCAGCCGGGGCACACCGAACTCGGTCACCTTGTCAACCCAAGCGCGGCTTCCAAAGAAAGGCGGCGTACAATTCTGGGCGTGACTCTGACTGCGGTTCTGGCTGTCCTGATTTCTTACGCGCTCGGTTCGCTTCCGGCAGCGGCTTGGTTGGCCCGCGCACGCGGCATAGACATTCGCACGGTAGGCAGCGGCAACAGCGGCGCAACCAACATGATGCGGGCGGCAGGCAAAGGCCCAGCAGTGGCCGTGGCGACGTTTGACGTCCTGAAGGGCGTACTGGTGATCTGGATAGCGCGTTGGCTGGGACTCGGTGAAAACGTGGCGGCCCTGTGCGGGATCGCTGCCGTCATCGGCCACAATTTCAGCCCGTTTTTGCAGTTCCGGGGCGGCAAGGGCGCGGCCACCACCTTCGGCGTGATGGTGTCGCTGGTTCCGGTGGTGGGCATCGGCACAGCAGTTATTTTTCTGACGACGGTGTGGCTCACGCGCCTGGTATCGGCAGGGAGCATTCTGGGCGTCATCGCGGGAACCTTGGTGGCTGTGGTCACGGGCCAAAGTGTGTGGCTGTGCCTGGCCATAGCTGCGCTGTCGGCCCTGCTGATCTACCAACACCGCGACAACATCGGGCGGCTGACGAGCGGGAACGAGCGGCGGTTGGGGGAAAAATAGGGCTGTGTGGGCAGGCGAACCCCCAGTTCATCTCCCTCACTGACCCGTTGCGCTATTCTGTAGGGGTCACACAACTGACATATTGCCCGGACGGTGGTCAGCCCGCCCGGCCCGGAGTGGTTCATGCCCGCCAGAATCCGCATTTACGGCAAGGAAGCGACCTTTACGCAGGGCCACTGGTCTTGCGAAGACGACAGCCTGCTCGCCATGTTAGAAGCCCTTGCAGACCCCCGCGCCAACACCGAGGAACAGGAGCAGTTGCACGCGCTGTACGCCGCTGGGCGCTTTGGCGGGGCGGTGGCGACTGCCGAGGGCCAGTGGAAAACTGCCCCGCACCCCGAAGCCGAGATCAAGCTGGAAGATTTTGCACCCGCCACGCCGCGCAGTACGCCGGAAAGCCTGGCAAACAAGGCCGGATGGCTGGGATTTTTAAAGCGCAAGAAATAGCGATTCAGCGTTCTGAGTCAGTCACCAACGCAGCAAGTTGATCCGCGATCTGCTGCACGCTCAGGTCAGAGGTCTTGATTTCTAGCGTGGCCCGCGCCCTCAACAGCGGCTCTACCCAGTTCAGGTGCTGCACAATCTGTTCCCGCTCGGCTTCCGTTTTGCCATACGGATTGTTGGTGCGGGCCGCAATCCGCTCCAGCATGACTTCTGGGGGTGCACTCAGCAGCACGATCTGGTCGAAGTATGGGTAGAACTGGCCCTGATTGGACTTGCAGCCCGACAAGAACAGTGCGGTACCGTGTGGGGCGCTGAGCAACTCCTCTATTCGGTCTGCCCGCCAAATCCAGTCGGTTTCCGCCGCTTCGCCCTCTGTCTGCCATTCGCACCACTCATCGGAATCGGTGTCTATGGCGGCAAATCCACGCGCCGCCAATGCCTCTATCACCGACGATTTGCCCGTGCCCGACATGCCCGTAATCAGGATGCGCCTCATGGGATGCACTTTATGGGGATGCACCGCATGGCGCGAGTGTACCGACCCACCCCCCTAGCCCGCCCGCTTGACCTGCACCCGCCGGGCCGCTACCGTTGAACCATGCGTTGCCCCACCCCTCAGACCATCAGCACTCCGGGAACTCCTACCCCCTGAGCGGCGGTCTGCTGGATTGTTCAAGCCAACAGCACCGCCCCGCGAAGAGTCGTCGGGCGGTTTTTTTTGGAGAGCGAGAAGACGTGTGCAAGACTTTTTTTCTGGGAGGATAGACCTATGAGCGGACTGAAAGTAGCGATCGTTGGAGCCACGGGCGCAGTTGGACACGAGTTGATGAAGGTGCTGGAGAACAGCACGCTGGACTTTAGCGAGTTGCAACTGTACGCCTCGCCCCGTTCGGCGGGCCTGAAATTGCCCTTTAAGGGCCAGGAATTGACGGTGCAGGCCACTCCGGAGGGCGCAATCGACGCCGATGTGATTCTGGCTTCGGCGGGCGGCAGCATCAGCAAGGCGTTGGCCCCGGCGTGGGTGGCGGGCGGCGCACTGGTCATCGACAACTCCAGCGCCTTTCGCTACGACGCAGACGTGCCTCTGGTCGTGCCCGAGGTGAATGGGGAAGCCGCGCTGGGGCACAAGGGCATCATCGCCAACCCGAACTGCACCACCGCCATTGCTGTGGTCGCCGTTGCGCCGCTACACCGCAAGTACGGCGTCAAGCGCATGATCGTTTCTACGTATCAGGCCACCAGCGGGGCAGGCCAGAAGGGAATGGAAGAACTGCTGGAGCAGACGCATATGCAGCTGCACGGCAAGGAAGCCACCGCCAGCGTGTTTGCCCACCCGATTCCTTTCAACGTGATTCCGCACATCGACGCCTTTCAGGACAACGGCTACACCAAAGAGGAAATGAAGGTGGCCTGGGAAACCCGCAAGATTCTGGGCGACGAGAGCCTGATCATCTCCTGTACTGCTGTGCGGATTCCCACGCTCCGCACGCATAGTGAGGCCATTACGCTGGAGCTGGAGCGCCCCGCCACGCCCGACGAAGCCCGCGAACTGTTGCGGAGCGCCGCCGGAGTGGAAGTGCGCGACGACCCCGAAGCCAAGCTGTACCCCATGCCCCTCACCGCCAGCGGCAAATACGACGTGGAAGTGGGCCGAATCCGCGCAAGCCTCGTGTTTGAAGGCGGCCTGGAATTGTTCGTGGCAGGCGACCAATTGCTGAAGGGAGCGGCTCTGAACGCCGTGCAGATCGCGGAGTATTTGCAGGAGCAGGGAGCGCTGAAGCCGAGAGCAGGCGCAGTGTAAGGCCTAGGCAGTGGCTAGACTTGTTCTTCTCGCCTCAGCCCAAAGAACCAAATACAAAGTGCCCCCGACATCATCTGTCAGGGGCACTTTGCTTCCAATGCTGGACTTCTTTTGGCGAAGAGGGTGGGATTCGAACCCACGATACAGTTGCCCGTACTTCAGTTTTCGAGACTGACCCATTCAACCACTCTGGCACCTCTCCGCACTGCCGCCGGGACACATGGCCCCACAAGCAAGAGGGAGTTTACCACAGCTTTTGGCAGGGTGCGAGAGGGCAGGCACGCGGCAAGGCGCTACAGTTGACCGTGTGACCGTCCCGCCTTCTGACCCTCAAAACACTCCCCCAGTCATTCAAATCGACTTTCAGGACGGTACGCCCTCCGATGTTGGGGGGCCAAAAAATGCAGCTCCCCAGAAACCAACCCAGAAGTCGGTGGGCCGAAATACCCTGATTGTGATGGCCGGAACGCTGGGTTCCCGGCTGTCGGGCATAGTGCGGCAGCAGATCATCAATTTGTTTGGCAACACGCTGCTGGACGCCTTTACGGTGGCGGTCAAGATTCCCAACCTCTTGCGCGAACTGCTGGCCGAAGGCGCGCTAGTCAACTCGTTTATCCCGGTATACAAGACGCTAGACGCCGCCGAGCGTAAGGCATTGGCCGCCGCCTTCTCGGGCGTGCTGATCGCCGTGAACCTGCTGCTGATGGCGGCGGGCATCCTGGCCGCACCGTGGATCGTAGACCTGCTGCTGGCCGCCAATTCCAACGTAGACCGGGCGCTGGCCGTGTACATGACGCAACTGGTCATGCCCTTCCTGATGCTGATCAGCCTGTCCAGCATTGCGATGGGCCTGCTGAACGCCGACGAACATTTCCGCGAATCCAGCTTTGCTCCGGTGGCCTTCAATATCGCCAGTATCGTGGCGCTGCTGTTGCTGCCCGATACGGCCACCTGGCTGGCGTTCGGGTGGCTGATTGGCGGCGTGGCGCAGTTGGTGGTGCAGTTGCCTGCGCTGCGGCGTTTTGGGCTGCTGCCCACGCCCGCGCTGAGGCGGCATCCGGCGCTGGGGCGGGTGCTGCGGCAGATGGCTCCGTTTACCCTGACGGCGGGCGCTCGGCAAATTTTGAATGTGTACGTGACCCGCCTGCTCAGCGACGGCACGCTGTTTCGGCCCGGCACACAGAGCGGCTATTCCAACGCCGAGGCCCTGTTTACGATGGTGAACGGACTGTTCGTGGTGTCGCCCGCGCTGGCGCTGTTGCCCCGGTTTTCTCAGCACGCCGCCGAAAAAGACTGGACTGCTTTTCGGGCGCTGACGGTGCAGGCCGTTCGCACCACCACCTTTCTGGCCGCGCCCATGAGCGCCCTGTTGGTCGTTCTTGCGCCCTACGCGGTCAGCCTGTTCAACTTGACTGCCACCATAGATGTGCCCCGCTTCGAGGCCGGAACTGGAATCCTGACCGGCTGGGCGCTGGCGCTGGTGCCCTGGGCCATCGTCACCATTTTGCTGCGAACCTTCTATGCCCGCGAGCGCACCCGCGAAGCCGTGATCATCAGCGCCATCGGCTTCGTGCTGGAAGTGGGGCTGTACCGCCTGCTGGTGCCGCCACTGGGACTCTTGGGCTTTGGTGTCAGCACCACCCTCAGCGGCATTCTGATGGCGGGGGCGTTGGCTCTACTCTACCGCCGCGCTCTGGGCTTTCCGTCGCGCCAGATCGCCTCGCATCTGGCCCGTATCCTGCCGATGGCGGCGGTGGCAGGTGCGTTGGCATGGTTCATCTCCCGCCTGATGCCCGAACCCGGATTCATTTTGCCGGGCATGCTGGGGCTGGCGGTGGCGGGCGGCGCAGGCTTGACGGCTTATCTGCTGCTAGCCGTGGCCCTCAAGATGCCGGAAGTGGCAGGCGTGATGAGGCGATTGAAACGGTCATAGGCTCCAGGCTACAAAAACCAAATGACTACCCGCACCGCCGCGCCCGCGTCCTCATACACGCGGGCGAAGGCTTGCCATGCAGGGAGCGTGATGGGGTCATCGTCTGCTGCGGCCAGCGCCGCCAGCTCCGGCTCCGTGATGAACGTCGCTCCGAAGGCCCCGGCTTCTTGCTGCCCAGCACGTGCACTCATCCCCGACTCTGGTGGCCAGCCGCGCCCAGACAGCATTCCTTCATCCAAGAGGGCAAGCAGATGACGGCCTGAGCCATGCTCAAAGCTTGCCACCTCGTACCAACTGTCCCCCATTCGGGCCTCACAGACGGCGAAGACGAGGGCACTCATAAAAAATTGCCTTGTGTCGAAGACGAATCCGATTGGAAGCAGAAGCAAAAAGGACGGGTGAACGAAGATGGATGAACATGTGGTGGCGTTGCGGATGTTCGGGAATCGTAGATCGCCCGTCTCATTCGATCTGCCACACGATCAGCCTCGCGGGGCGGGCCATCCCCTCAAATGCACGGGTCAGGGCGTGCCATGCCCGGAATTGGGCGGCGAGTTCGGGCGGCGCGTGGCCCAGCAACCGGCCCAGTTCAGAGGCGGCAAAGTAGGTCGGCGCGGCAATCACTTCCTCTTCGAACAGGAGTTCGGCCTCCAGCGAGACGCTGAGGTCGGGGGGATGGCCGCGCCCAGCGATGCCCGCCGAAGCCAGCACAATCAGAAAGTCCTGCACTGCCGCGAGGTGAAAATGCGCTTCCAGACGCCATGCACCCTTGCCGTAGCTTTCACAGGCGACAAAGACGAGGGGCGACATAAACTCTATTGTGACTGCAAGTTAGGTGTCAAAGGACTGAAAGGCTAGAGCAGAGGCTTGAGGAATCTCAAGTTGTTCAGTCTGAAGCGCCTACAGCCCGCGCCGCTTCCGGGTTGGCGTCGGCGCGGTTCAGCACGGCGGCCACATCAGGCCAATCGATGATCTGAAAGCGGCTGTTGCGAATGGCGGGGTCGAACCCAGCGTCTACAGCGATGCGGATCAGTTCGCGCACGGTGGCATGGTGCCGCCCGTGCCCACCCGCCGCGCTGACTACATTTTCTTCCAGCATGGTGGAACCGAGGTCGTTTGCGCCGTAATACAGGGCCGCCTGCGCCACTTTAAAGCCCTGCGCGGGCCACGACGCCTGAATATTCACGATGTTGTCGAGCGCGATTCGGGCGATGGCAAGTTGCTGCAAATACTCGTGCGCCGTAGCCCCCGGAGCCTTGCCGTGCAGCCGGGTATGCTCGGTTTGCAGCGTCCACATGGCAAACCCGCTGAAACCGTTGCCGCCGTAGGCCGCCTGCGCCTTGTCCTGCTGGTCGCGGATTTTAAGCAGGTGGCGGGTGCGCTGGGCATAGGTTTCGCCAAAGCCGATGACCATCGTGGAAATCGTGTACAGGCCTTTTTGCTGCGCCGCGTCCAGAATGCGGAACCAATCGGCGCTGCGAATCCGGGCAGGCGCGGCTTTGGCCCGCACTTCATCTTCCAGAATTTCGCCGCCTGCACCGGGCAAGCCATCCAGTCCAGCCTCGATCAGCGTATTCAGCAACGTATTCAGATCAAGTCCGAAGTTTTTCTCCATAAACAGCACTTCTTCGGGCGAAAAGGCGTCTATACGGATGCTGGGGTGGTGGGCCTTGACGTGGCGCAACAGGCCCAGGTAATAGTCCAATCCCAATTCCGGGTTCACGCCGCCTTGCAGCAAAATGCGCGTGCCGTTCACCGCTTCCAGTTCCCGAATCTTGGCACTGATGGCCTCGTAATCCAGTGTATAGCTGTCTTTCTGGCGGCCCGTTCGGTAAAAGGCGCAGAAGTTGCAGCCCACGTTGCAGATGTTGGTGTAGTTGATATTCCGGTCGATCAGGAACGTGACCGTGTCGGGGTCGCGGCGGGTCAGGCGCAATTCGTGGGCCACCGCCGCCACATCGGGCAGGGGTAGGTGGTACAACGACTCGATTTCTTCGGCGTTCAGGCGCTCGCCCCGTGCGGCCTTGTCCAGCACCGCAAACCGGGCCGCGTCAGGGGTGGGCGCAGTGAGGATGGATGGAGTGGAGACAACTGGGGCCGTCATAGCCCTACGCTAGCACCGGGCGGGGGCTGTGAATGTCCCTTGGGCGGACGTAGAGAGTGCGATGTGGTCGGAAATATGCTTGCGTCTCTAGCGCCCGCTCTCGTCCGGTACCAGCATCAGCACCGTTGCGGCCTTGACGGGCAGGGCTTCCCAGTCATCTGCGGGCGTCAGGCGGTGGGCTTCACTGGCCCGCAGACGCACAAAATCGCCTTCCGAGAGGTCGATCAGAGCTTCTCCGGTCAGGCAGACCAGCCAACCCGACGCTCGGAGGCCAGTTTGCTTGGCGTCCAGTGCCAGCACGCGCACCTCGGCCCCCGGCAGCGTGACCCAGGTTCCGGGCGCACCCGCTGCAAGTCGGGCCAGATTCAGCGGCGGCGGCGCTTCGGGGTGGGCGCGGGACGGCACTCAGCAGCCTGCCTTACTCGGCCCGCGCCGCCTGATTCAGCTTCTTGCTGGCCTGAAGCGCCATGCCTTTAGCCTTCTTCACATCCAGCCCCAGCGTGGGCGCAATGTCCTCTACCTTTTCGCCGCGCTCACGGGTTGCCGTGACCAGTTGGCGTTCCTGTTCGCTGAGAACTGCCAAATGGGGCTTGAGCTCGGCCCAAGTGAGCGGAGTTTTGGTGGGTGCTTTGGCCGCAGCAGCTTTTGAAGCAGGCTTCTTGGCTGGCGCTTTTTTGGTGGCCGCCGTCTTGATTGCACTGGCCTTAGTCGGAGCTTTTTTGGGAGCCGAAGCTGCCTTTTTCGCTCCCGCTTTGGCCGTTCCAGCCGCCCTTTTAGCAGGTTTGGCGGGCTTGCCTTTCGGCTCCTTGCCCCGTTCTTCCAGGATTTCCAGGGCGCGTTCGGCGGTCAGGGTATCCTCTTCTTCCCCTTTGCGGAGCGTGGCGTTGCGCTCGCCATCGGTCAGGTACGGCCCAAAGCGGCCCGACTTGAGCAAGATGGGGGCGCGGCCCTCGAATTCAAAGGTTTGCAGCGGCGCGGCAGCCACCCCACGCGCCCGGAAACGCGGCTGCATAAACAGCGCCTCGGCTTCCATGATGCCCACCGTAAACAGTTGCTCGTGGTTGGTGAGGCTGCGGCTGTCGTTGTCGCGCTTCAGGTACGGGCCGTATTTGCCGTTGAAGGCCCAGACTTCCTCGCCCTCGGATGTGCCCACCAGGCGGGGCAGGCTGAGCAGCCTCAGCGCCCGCTCCAGCGTCAATTCGGCTAAATCGTCGCCGGGAAACAGGCTGGCCGTGCGAACGGGTGGATTGCCCTCACCCAGCGTGACATACGGGCCGTAGCGCCCAGCGCGGGCCACCACCGGATGCCCGCTGGCCTCGTCGGTGCCGATCACGCGGTCTCCACTGGGGCGGCTCAGGATGTCGGCGGCCAGTTCGGCGGTCAGTTCATCGGGGGCCATACCTTCGGGCAGGTTGGCCTTCTGCTCGCCCAGTTGCATGTAAGCGCCGTAGCGCCCCACGCGCACCTCTATGCCCGTGCCTTCCAGTTTGGGAATGCGGATGGTGGCAATGCCGCGTGCATCAATCTCGCCCATCTGCTGCTCGATCAGGGGCCGCAGCGCCATGCCTTCGCCATTGTCGCCTAAAAAGAAGCGGCGCAGGTAGGGCACGCGCTGTGCCCGCCCACCCGCGATGTCGTCCAGATCTTCTTCCATGCGGGCGGTAAAGTCGTAATCCACCAGCTTGCCAAAGTGATGTTCCAGCAGCGCAGACGTGGCAAAAGCCGTCCAGGAGGGCACGAGCGCCTGACCCTTTTTGGCCGCGTAGCCCCGATCTTGAATGGTGCCCAGAATGCTGGCATACGTACTCGGACGCCCGATGCCTGCACCCTCCAGCGACTGCACGAGGCTGGCTTCGGTGTACCGGGCGGGGGGCTGGGTGTCGTGGCCTTCGGGCTTGGCGGCTTGCCCGGTCACGGTTTGCCCGGCCTTCAGCGGGGGCAGGGGCGTTTCGCGGTCTTCGAGGGCGGCGGCGGGGTCATCGCTGCCTTCCACGTAGGCCCGCAGGAAGCCGGGGAAATCGATGGTGCGGCCCGATGCACTCAGGGTTACGTCATCGCCTAAAGCCTGCCCAATCAGGCGCACACGCAGGCCCCGGCCCCGTGCATCAGCCATCTGACAGGCCACCGTGCGCTTCCAGATTAGGTCGTACAAGCGCCATTCGTCGCCGCTCAGTTCCGTCCTCAGTTGGTCGGGCGTACGGAAGGTGCTTCCGGCGGGCCGCACCGCTTCATGGGCTTCTTGCGCGTTTTTGGCCTTCTTGGAATACACGCGGGGCTGAGGACTCAGGTAGTCCGGGCCGTACATTTCCTTCACCTGTGCGCGGGCCGCCGACACTGCCTCACCCGACAGGTTGGTGGAATCGGTACGCATATAGGTGATGTAGCCGCCCTCATACAGGCGTTGCGCGGCCCGCATGGTGCGCGTGGCGGCAAAGCCCAGCTTGCGGCTGCCTTCCTGCTGCAAAGTGGAAGTAATAAATGGCGGGTAAGGTTTTTGCGTAAACGGTTTTTCGTCGGCAGAGGCGACGGTGAGGGTCTGGCCCTTCAGGGCATCGGCCAACGCTACGGCGCGGGCTTCATCCAGTTGCAGTACGCCGGAATCGGGCTTCAACTTGCCTGTCAACGGGTCGAAGTCTTTGCCGGTAGCGAGGCGCACGCCGCCCACATCGGTCAGGCGGGCGGGAAAGGTCGCGCCGTCAGCGGTCTGGGCCGTGACCAACAAATCCCACCACGACGCACTCACGAAACGCATCCGCTCCCGCTCCCGCTCTACCAACATCCGGGTCGCCACCGACTGGACGCGGCCCGCGCTGAGCTTGGGGGCCACCTTTTTCCACAGTACCGGCGAGACTTCGTAGCCGTACAGGCGATCCAGGGCGCGGCGTGTTTCCTGGGCTTCTACCAGATTGGTATCTATAGAGCGTGGGTTGGCAATGGCCGCCAGAATCGCCTCTTTGGTGATCTCGTGAAAGACCATGCGCTTGACCGGCACCTTAGGCTTCAGTTCCTGAAACAGGTGCCACGCGATGCTTTCGCCCTCGCGGTCATCGTCTGTGGCCAGAATAATCTCGTCGGCCTCGCTCGCCATCTTGCGCAGCTTGGCCACATGCGCCCGCTTGTCCGGCGACACCACATAGAGGGGCCGGAAGTCGTCTTCTATGTCCAGTCCCAGTCTGGCCCACGCCTTGCCCTTGTACTTTTCGGGAATGTCGGCGGCGCTTTTGGGCAGATCACGAATATGACCGATGCTCGACTCCACCGAGTATCCCTTGCCGAGATACTTTTCGATGGTGCGGGCCTTGGCGGGCGATTCGACGATCACCAGAGTGTTGGTTGCTGGGGTTTTGGGCATGTTGGTTTGGGGGCGCTCCCTGAGGAAATGATGGGAACTTGCGGGCGAGCCTAGCACAGCGGCGAGGCGTGTAAAGAGGCCGCACTCCGCTTGTCAAGCCCCGGCTCAGCGCCTTTTTCACGTGTACCCCGCCCACTCCCTTATGTTTTCCTTCATGCTAGGCTGCGGCCCTATGCGCTCGCGTGGCTCCACTCTGACCCTTCTGCCGCTGGCTGTCGTCAGTTTGCTGGCATTGGGGTTTTTGTTGCTGCCGGGGCCGCGTGTACCGCACCCACAGCAGCCTTACGCGGCGGTAGTGGTGCTTGGGGCCGCACAATATGCAGGCAAACCCAGCCCCGCCTTTCAGCGCAGGCTCGATCATGCCCTCGCGCTGTACCGGGCGGGCGGCGTGCAAACCATCGTGGTCACGGGTGGCAGGCGTCCGGGCGATCCCCACACCGAGGGCGAAGTAGGCCGCAGCTACCTGACCCGCCTGGGCATTCCGGCGGCACGGGTTCTGGCCGAAACGCGCAGCCGCACAACAATAGAAAATTTGCGTAACGCCCGCGTATATTTGCCGCCTCACACGCCCATTACTCTCGTCACCGATGAGGCCCACGCGCCCCGTGCTTTGGCCCTTGCCCGCGCGCTGGGCTTCCAAGCCAATGCCAGTGCCAGCCCGCTAAGCGCCAACGTCAGCACCAGCTATCTGCTCCGCGAAAAATTGGCGCTGGCGGCGTATGCACTGATCGGGATTCGGGGCTAAGAAGCTGCTGATCCTTTCGATTTCCAAGCCAAAAAGAGTGAAATCAGATTGTCGTGGTGGGGCGAGTCCAATCTGTTTCCTAAATCGGGATCATTTATTACTTCTATCACTCCGCTCTCCAGCATATCGGCGTAGAGAGTTAAGAATTCGCCTAAGCTGTCGGCCAAGACGTACATCACCTGATCGTCTCGCCCGCAGTTGATGACTTGCCCAGAGATTCCCTTGGATGCTGGAGCTAAATCTACGGCCAAATAGGTTCCACCCGGCCCGGCAAAGGCGATCCTGCCGGGATGAGGGAAGACTTTAACGATCTTGTCTCCCTCAAACGATTGAACGTAAAGATCCATCGTTTTATCTGATGAAAAATCTGTGGCCATCGTATGCTCTTGAATGATGAGCCAGCAATCCATGAACTCATAGCCGCCGAAGATGCTACTTGTCTTCCCGGCCTGCCCGTTGTGCAGTCGGTACAGTTGCAACAACTCGGCAGAAAGTACGATGCCTTCTTCCACTAAAAATTCATTCTCTTGATCGGTCAATGGTGGATTCAGATCTTCCAGCATTTCTGGGACTTCGCTCTGCAACCAAGTTTTTATTCGAGTCATCGCAGACTCTATGCTTGATTGTGGGGGTGTAGGCATCGCTAACTGTACGGCAACTTATTAAGAGCGATGATTCTGGGTTCAGTCTCGCCCACCAGATCCCGTACCCAATACCCCCTCGCCGTCAGCCTCAGCTCCGGCCTCCCGGTTGGGCCTGTGCTGCCTTTTCGCCGCCGTCCTTCTCCGATCTACCCGACTCCCCGCCCCCACCCGACGCCAGCGGGTCAAGCGTAGCGGGCGTCCAGCCTTTGCTTTGGGCGCTGTCTTGGTGACTCCGGAGCATAGTTTGGGCCATGCCAATGTCTATACAGGCCGGGCAGATGGGCAGCGGGCCAGACACCTCTAGCGTATGGCCGCAGCGCAGGCAGGCCACAACCCCGCTGTAGGGCAAACCAACATCCAGCGTCAGGGGCCACTGCAAATCCCAGGGCGGCACCACCTGAAGACCGGGGGGCGGGTTGTGTTTGTGGGTAAACACCGTCAGGTTACCGTCCTGCTCAAAGTAGGCCCGCTGCACTTCTCCGAGTTGGCGCACCCCCTGACCCCGCAGGCGCTCGAACAGGTCTTCGCGGCTCAGATTGGCGCGGCCCAACGCGTGTGGCACGACCACGCCGTCCCGCACCAGTTCCACAGGTAAACCCTCTACGAAGGTTTCGACCCGCTCGCTGCGAATGACCAGAAAGGTGAGCAGTCGCTGCAATCCCACCACCAACGCCAGAGTGAGCATGGCGTGCAGCAGCGGCACTTCGGGATAAAACATAGGATCGCCCGCCGCCGACCCCAGCCCGATCACGATGGCGAGTTCCAGCGGGCTGAGTTGCGCCAGACCACGTTTGCCCGTGATGCGGAGCAGCAGCATCAGCCACACGAACATCAGGGTGGTGCGGAAGACGATTTCCAGTAAAAACAGTGGAGGCACGTCGCCCAGAAACATCCGGCCCCAGTCGAAGGGCACGATTTCGGCGCTCATAGTTGGGGGCCAGCATCAGTTCTAGCGTCAGGCACATCTTGTTCTGACAAATCCTGTTCTGATAGGCCCAGCCCAGCCAGAATGCGGGCACGGTTCCAGCCGATTAGGGCCGACAGTTCGGCGAGTGCCTCCTCAAACGCCACTCCTGGCTCTAGCGCCCGCAAGATTGCCCACAGCGCATTGCGCCGCACCAGAAATTCTCGGCCCACAAGCTCCCGGCCTTCCGCAGATTGACCTGACATGATGCCCAGAGTGTAGCCACTTGGCGGCCCAGCGGCGCTTTCAGGCCTGCTCGGTACCCCTGAACCCTAAGCGAGACCTCAACCCCAGCGCTCACGCCACAAAATCAGACGCAGCCACCAAACATGGTTGTCCAACCCAAACACAGTTGTCCAAACAGAGCCGTCAAAACGCAATTTTTAAGCAAGAAAAAGCTAACATGGGGTGAGGAGATGCAGTGAGGACAGAGAGCGCATTGGCCTGAATTGAGCCTGTATAGCTCCCTGATCCCCCCCAAGGTGGGTAGCAGACCGCAGAGCCATTTGCACGAATGCGGTAAGAACTGGCGTGCAAAGATGCACCTACAGAAGCGGGTTTCCTGATCGGTTTCTTTTGGCTGGATACTCTTGGTACAAGTTGATGCTGTTGCCCCGGCTGTGTCCGAGTCACTGCGCCAATCTGCCCGCTTCTTCCAGCCTGTTCTGCCACCACAGCGGTTCTCAGTCTGCCCTAGGCTGCGCCCCTTATTCTCACCCTTTTCCAGAGGTATTGCCCAACGTGACTCTTTCGACTTCTGCCCTCTATACCGCCCTGCGTGACCTGCTGCGTGTGCATGCGCCGGAAGCGACTTTGCTTGCCTCTGTGGGCAAGCAGGTGCTGAGCGTGCGTGCCGACGCCGCGCCCTTCGAGACACCCAGTGGCGAACTGATTCCACCCGACGCCTGGTTAGACCGAGGCCAGTTGTCCTGGCTGACGCGGGACGGGGCGCTGTTGGGCCTGCTGTGGAGCGAAGAAACGGCAGTACCAGAAGGGGCAGTAGAAGTCTTGACGCTGCTGCTGTCGGCGGCCAGTGCCGAGGGAGCCAACCGCGAGGCCGACATGCTGATCACGCAGCTCCCCGCGCCCACCGCGTGGCTGAATGCCGATCTGGTGTTCCGTCAGGTCAGCCGTACCTTTCTGGAACTGTTCGGCTTTCATGGGCCAGACGTGGTGGGGCAACCGCTCCAGACGGTGTTTCCGGGCCGAGAAGACCTGGTGCAGAGCCTCACCCTTGCCGCGTCGGGGCGGGCCAGCCATTTGGCCGACGAATACGCAGTCGTGCCTGACCGGAGCGGCGCCGCAGCAGGCAGCACAGGTGGCGTTCCTACAGCCTCAGGTTCTACAGCGAGTACGGCCACAGGCGTGTGGCTGCGCGGCGAGGCCCGGCCCTATTTTGGCGGCGCATCGGCAGGCGTGCTGTGGACAGTGCAGGACGTGAGCGGCGAGCGCCAGGAAGCGGCCCGGATGACGGCATTGCTGGACGGCCTGGAAACGCCGTTAGCCCTCCTCACCGACACAGGAACGGTCTTGGCGGCCAGCACGGGCCTGTCTGATCTGGCTCCGGCCACCGCGCCCGCCATCCTAGGAACCCCGCTGTGGACTTGGCCCTGTTTTGCCGACTTGCCCTCGGAACTGGTGCGCGATCTGGTGCGCGTGGCAGCCAGTGGCGGCGCGGCCAACGGCGACGTTCCCCTCGTGTCGGGCGGGACTTTACCCCTTGCTCTGCGGCGCAGCACGGCACCGGGGTTGTTGGTGGCGGCGGGCCTCAGCGGGCGTGGAGCGGGCCTGCAGGCGTCCTCTGGCGTGGTGGCGCAGGTCTTGGCGCTCAGCGACGCGGCCACCATTTTGCTCGATCATGCGGGCCGCGCCCAACTGGTCAGCGAGCAGGCCGCCCAACTGGTGGGCCTGGACGCCGCCAAGCTGCTGAACCTGAGCCTGTCGCGGGTACTGGGAGAACTGGGAGTGCGTCTGCACACGCCGGAAGGCGATCCCATTTCTATTCCCGACCTGCGAACACTGAACCTACCCCTGATCCGCGAACTGCTGGTGGTGCGCCCAGACGGGGTGGCCCGCCATATGGAAGTGCGGGCCACGCGGGTCGAAGAAGGCAGCAAACCCGGCACACTGCTGGTGCTGCGCGACCTGACCGCCCTGCGCCGCGCCCAGGCCAAAATGAAGCACGACGCCCGCCACGACGCCCTGACCGGACTGCCCAACCGTCCCGGCTTACGCGAACACCTCGCGGCGGCAGCTACTCCCAAAACGGGCGCTGTGGTGTGCCTCGATGCCGACGGATTCGGCGCACTGAACGCCGCGCTGGGCCGCACCGCCTGCGATCATCTGCTGATTCAGTTGGCCGCCCGCCTGAACGACCTTGCGGGGTTGCACGGCGGACTGGCCGCCCGCCTGGCCGACGATACTTTTGCCGCCCACCTGCCCGACCTCAGTGCCGAGGGAGCGGTGCAGGCGATTCAGGCGACGTTGCAACTGCCGCTCAGGTCGGGCCGCCGCGACGTCTCGCTGACTTTTGCGCTGGGTGTAGCGCACCTGCCCGCCGACATGACCGCTGACGCCGCCCTGGCCGATGCCGAAATTGCCATGCAGCACGCCAAACGGCAGGGCCGCGCCCAGACCAGCGCCTTTCATCCGGGCTTGCGGGCCAGCGTGGCCGAGGCCTACGAACTGGAAGACGCCCTGCGCGGCGCGATTGCGGGCGAGCAGTTTACGCTGCTGTATCAGCCCGCTGTGCGCCTGGAAGACGGACAGCCGTTCAGCGCCGAAGCCCTCCTGCGCTGGCAGCACCCCACCCTGGGCACACTGGCCCCCAGCCGCTTTTTGCCGCTGGCAAGCCGCAGCGACCTGATCATGCAGGTGGGCGACTGGGTGGTTCAGGAAGCCCTGCGGGGACGCGCTGCTATCCGGGCCAGTGTGCCCAAGCACATAGACTGGCGCGTCAGTGTGAACCTGAGCCTTGAAGAACTCCGGCGCAGCGCGGGCCTGGAGCACCTGATGCCCTTACTGGCCCAACAAGGCGCACCCGACATAGAAGTGTCGGCGGGCAGCCTGCTCGATCACAGTCAGGACACCCTGGGCCTGCTGGAGCAACTTCGGACGCACGGCGCACGCCTGATCGTAGACGACTTTGGCGACGGAGCCAGCAGCCTCACCGCTCTGACCCGTTTTCCCCTCAGCGGCCTGAAACTGCACCCGACCCTCACCGCCCGCCTGCCCAACGACGAACGCAGCCTGACACTGGTGCAGGCCACCATTGATCTGGCGCACCGACTGAACCTGCACGTGACGGCAGTAGGTGTAGAAACGCAGGAACAACTGAGCGTGCTGCGCGAACTCGGCTGCGACGCGGCACAGGGCTACGCCATCACCCCGCCCCTGTCGGCTGACGATCTGGGCGTGTGGCTGGCCGAACGGTAAGGGACAACTCATCTGGCAGAGGAGCGAACTGGCCTGACCGGGACACTCCTCTGCTCCTGCTTGTTCATTCGGACACCACAGACCCGTATGCTGCGGCCCGCACCGTGTGTTTCAAACACGATCATCCCCAGGAGCTTCCATGACCCTCAAAGACAGCAACGGCATCACCCTGCAAGACGGCGACAGCGTCATGGTCATCAAAGACCTGAAAGGTGGCACCGACCTCAAACGCGGCAAGACCTTTAAAGGCATTCGTGTCACTGACAGTGAAGACAGCATAGAAGTGAAAGATGGGCGCGGCACGCTGGTGCTGAAGGCCGCATTTTTGAAAAAGGTCTAGCCTCTGCTCCGACCCGTAATCATGCAGAGAGCAACGTCAAGATTTACGACGTTGCTCTCTGGCAGGCAATAACTGTGTGAAAGGGCGTTCAGGGGTACAGGTCGAACCCGCTGTCGTTGAGCAGCTGCTCTAGCTTTTTCTTGGCGTCCTGAATCTGGGACATCTCTTCTGCCTCGAAATACACCTTGGTAGGGCGTCCTGGTCGGCTGCGGGCCAGATCCCACGTGACGCCGGACAGGTCGGCCTCTAGGTCAAACTGTTTGAGGGCAGCCTTGATGGCCTTTTCTGGAACTCCGGCATGAATAGCCATGTCGTCTTTGATCACCCTAACAACGTAGCAGAGACGCCGGCCCTGATTGCGAAGACAACGTTACACCCGTGCGGGCATCGGCAGGATGTTTCAGCCATTTTATTCGTACCAGACACCAAAATCGCACACCTTAACCCCTGATCGGGGAAGGTCGGTGACCTGCCGTAGGTGGGCCTCTGTTCTCTCCTACACACTTGTCATCCCACGGTAAAGCCGAGTTCTTACACTGGAGGTATGTCTCTGACCACTGGCGACCTCGTACCCGACTTCACCGCCCAAACCGATCAAGACCGGCCCTACCAGTTTGCCCAGAACAGCAGCGGCTGGCGCGTGATCTTCTTTTTTCCCCGCGCCAACACAACCCACTGCCAGATGCAGGCGCGGCGGTATCAGGCACTCAGCGGCGAATTTGCAGCGCACGGCGTGTCTGTGTTGGGTATCAGCAGCGATACCCGCAAGCAGCAACTCATCTTCCGGGATATCTGCAAGGTGGATTTCCCCTGATTTCAGACAGCGACCATGCGGTGAGCCGCCGATTTGGCGTACTAGACGACCTCGTGCCCGGTGAGGAAGTGCAGGTCGCCCGGCGCGAAACGTTTCTGATTGACCCGCAAGGCCGGATTGCCCAGCACTGGCAAGGCGTTGATCCGGCGACTGACGCGGCGCTGGTGCTGGAGGAAGTGAAGCAAAGAGGAGCATAGACACTGTGCAGGAGCAGGCCACACAGGACTAGACCACAACACAGAGACAGCGCAAAATGACTGTCTCTGTGTTGTGGTCTACTCGGTTACACCTCTTGAGTGACCAAGCCTTACTTCTCAACCGAAAGCGAAAGCAATTGGCTGTCGTCCACGCCGTTGCCCGTAAAATTCAGTTCCGCCACGTTGCGGCCTAACTCTGCGCCCGGTTCCGCCGTAACTTTCAGAACCACGCGCACGACCTCGGCGTAGCTGACTTCAACGCTAACCGAGTTGTCCTTAGTCCGGCGAATATCTTTGAGCAGGTACGCCTGAGTCAACTCCACATTCACGCCCTTGGGCAAGTCGGAGGCGGTCATTTTCAGCCAGTCCGCGCGGGCTTCAGGAGAAGAAACATCCCCGCCGACAGTCCGCTGATCGAAGCTGATGGTAACGGCATCAAAGAGGTTGTCGTTGACCCCGAGCATGGCGCGGGGGTACTTGATTTGCACGAACACAGTTTGGCCGGGCGCAACCCGCACCGTCGAAAAGGGGGTTTCCAGTGCGACAGGGTTATAGGCCTGACTGCCCATCATGCTGGGAGCGCAGGATGCGAGCAAGGCGGGCAGGGCCAGAGCGAATAGGAACTTTTTCACGCCCAAGAGTTTATCTGAGAATGAGCTTTGCGTGGGGAAGATATGAGGAAAGCCAGCCAAAGTACTTAGACGGGCAGGCTGTCTGGGGCATCGGGCAGGAACGGCGCGGCGGCTTCAAATCCCTCCAGTGCGCCGGGAACCAGCGCCCAGTCGTCGTCGTCCTTGCGGGTCAGGTCTTGCAGCACCATGCGGTTCAGTTCGGCTTCCACCCGTTGGCCCACCCGCCGCAGGGGCATCTCGGCCACTCCCTCCACACCGCGCCAGGCCAGAAACGCCCGGTGGAAGTCGGGCAAGGAGTCCAGACCCACGCGAGTTTCCAGGGTGCGCCAGCGCAATTCGGGGGGAGTCATGCTGTTTGTTTTAGCCCACCCGCACTCCGGCTGCAATGGGGCGCGCGTTAGGGAGAGGTTTGTGCGGTTCATATTGGGCCGGGCGCTTTACAATGGGCCTATGACGGACGCGCCTGACCCGCCCATTCCCGCAGACCTCACCCGGCATCTGGAGTCGCTGGGTGGGCAACTGGTGTGGCGCATGGGCAAGGATGACGTGAGCGACGAGATCGTGGTACGCCTCGGTTTCGCTTCGGCCACGCCGCGTTTTGCCCATCTGCCGCGCCTGCGCAGTGCCAACGACACCGAGCTGCAAGACGCCATGCAAGCGGGCCGCGTGGTGATCGAGTGGGTGGATTGAGCCTGCCTACCGCTCTTGACAAGGCCCCAGCATGATTCTGGAAGCCCAGCAAAGCTTCAGCCTCAGCCACCCGCACGGGCAGGCGGCGGCTTTGGCTTTTGTGCGCGATCCGGCGTTGGCCCTCTCGCGGGTGCGCTTCCTGCGCGGCTTGGCGGGCAATGCCGAAGGGGTACGCGGTGAATTGATCGTGCCTGTGCCCGTGCTGGGAGAGGTGGATTTGCCGTTTTTCAGTCTGCTGCAAGTGCGGCCAGACGGTGCAGCGCTGACGCCCCAGCCCATTGCAGGCGAGCGGGCCTGGGTAGAAGTCAGCGGCACAGCCTCGGCAGACGGCGCGGGCCTGATCGGGTTCCATTTTCACTTTGTGGCCCACCTTGCCACACCAGAAGCCGAGGGTTGGGGCGGCGCGGCCTTCGAGAAAATGGTGCGGGCAGCGGCGGGGCGCACACTGGAACGGGTCGCGCGGGAGTTACCGCAGGGGATTGGAGCGGCGGTAGCAGCGCAGGCCGAAGCCAGGTAGGAAGAGAATCGAGTCAGCCTCAGCAATTGCCCCACTTAGACCCTATGCCCTTAGACGCCCTCCCACCGTCCCGCATTCCTGACCCGCACCGTTCCCCCGAAATTCGTCCCTGTTCTGACCCCTGACCTTGCGTTACCCTGCAAGGCGTCTGGGCTGCCACCGTGCAGGCCGGGCCGGGCGGGGCCGCAGGCGACATCCTCTCCAGGTAGTTTCCTCAGTTCTGTGAGACGCACCCCCGCCCCGTCAGGAGAACGTATGCGGAAGTTTTACACGTCGGAGTCGGTATCGGAAGGACACCCGGACAAGTTGGCAGACTTTATTTCAGACTCGATTCTGGATGAGTTCCTGCGGATGGAGCCGGAAAGTCGCGTGGCTGTGGAAACGCTGGTGACCACAGGCATGGCCGTCGTTGCGGGCGAGGTGCGGGCCACCACCGCGCACGTCGACATTCAAAAAACGGTGCGGGAAGCCGTGAAGCAGGTGGGCTACACCCGCGCCAACTACGGTTTTGATGCCGAGTACAGCGCCGTGCTGGTGGCTATTCATGAACAGTCGCCCGAAATCGCGGAAGGTGTCGATACCTCTGAGGAATGGCGGGCCATGACGCCAGACGAGCGCGAGTTGCCCCAGAACGCTTTTTCTAAGGTTGGGGCCGGGGATCAGGGTCTGATGTTCGGCTACGCCACCGACGAAACGCCGGAGCTGATGCCGCTGCCGATTTCCTTGGCGCACAAGCTGACGCGCCGTTTGGCCGAGTTGCGGAAGGCGGCGATTGCGGCCCAGACCCGTCAGGCCGAACTACAAGAGGGCCAGAGCCTCAGCGACGCCGACACCGCCGCCCTGCACTTTGGCTACCTGCGTCCCGACGCCAAAGCACAGGTAACCGTGGTGCGCGACGGCGAACCGCACGACGCCACCGAAACGCTGGTGGATACGGTTGTCATCAGCACGCAGCACGATGAACACGTGTCGCAGGAGCAGATTCGCGCCGATATGATCGAACAGGTCATTCGCGCCGTGATTCCTGCCGGGTTGCTGAGCGCCGACACCAAGTTTTTCATCAATCCCAGTGGACGTTTTGTGATCGGCGGGCCGCACGGCGATACCGGACTCACGGGCCGCAAAATTATCGTGGATACCTACGGCGGGGCTGTGCCACACGGCGGCGGCGCATTCAGCGGCAAAGACCCCACCAAAGTAGACCGGAGTGCGGCCTATTACGCCCGCTATATCGCCAAAAACATCGTGGCGGCGGGGCTGGCACGGCGGGCTTTGGTGGAGGTGGCCTACGCGATTGGCCGCGCCCACCCGGTCAGCCTGCGCGTGGATACCTACGGCACGGGTACAGTATCTGACGAAACCCTGGCCGCGCTGGTGGCTGCCCACTTTGACGCCCGCCCGCAGGCCATCATTGCCGAACTGGACTTGCGCCGCCCCATCTACGCGCAGACCGCCGCCTACGGTCACTTTGGCCGCGACGGTTTCCCGTGGGAGGCTACTGACAAAGCTGGAAAGCTCAAAGCTGCGGCTGGGGCTGAAGTCGTGCTGGGCTAAGCCCGAAGAAGAAGGGGGCCAGAAACTGGGGAATGCCCGGTGTTCTGGCCCTTTTTTTGGTTTGTTATGAAGCTGTTCTGCTTCTCCCCTACCCCCGCCCCTCCGCCGCCTCATCCACCCGCAACTGAGTCTCCAGCTTCTCGGCCTCGCGTTCAGCGTACACGTCGGCGTGGATGCGGCGCAGGGCGTTGGCACTGGCACGCGGCACCATCTCGCTGATGTCTGCGCCGTAGCTGGCAATTTCGCGCACCATGCTGCTGCTGACAAAGCTCCAGCGGGTCGCGGCCATGATGAACACGGTTTCCACCTCGCCGATCTGACGGTTCAGGTGCGCGATCTGGAGTTCGTATTCGTAGTCGGACACGGCCCGCAGCCCGCGAATGATGATGCCTTTTTGCTGCTGGCGCATGTAATCCACCAACAGGCCGCCAAAACTGTCCACACTGACGTTGCCAAAGTGGGCGGTGGCCTCGCGCAAAATCTCCAACCGTTCTTCGAGCGTAAACAGGTGGCGTCCGGTTTTGCGGGCATTGTGCATCACGGTCACGGTGACATGGTCGAAGATTTTGGCGGCCCGCGTCAGCACGTCCATATGGCCGCTGGTGATGGGGTCGAATGATCCGGGGAACACGGCGTTCATGTGGATTGGATGCTAGCGGGTTTTGAAGCTTCGGTGCTCTCTTCTTGCCCGTCTGCTTCTTGGTCGTTTGCCACTTCTTCCAACTCCCGCCGCTCGTAGATGGTCAGCGAGTTGCTGCCGTACTCGCGCAGTTCCCGCTCAAAGTCGGTGTGTTCGGGCAGATTCAGGGCCACGCGCTCCCAGCGATCCGGGTGCTGGCAGATCAGCAGGCCGCCGCGAGCCACAATTTGGCCCTTCAGGAGCGAGGCAGCGAGGCGCGGAATGTCCTGGGCATAGGGTGGGTCGCTGAAGACCACGTCAAAGCTTCCCAGCGCGGGCAGGAGGCTTTCGGCGTCGCCCTTCAGGATTCGCACCTTCAGTTGGGCCGCACGGGCGTTCTCGTCCAGTGTACGCACGCCGCGCGGGTTCATTTCTATCAGCGTGACCGAGTAGCCCCGGCTGGCGGCTTCCAGTCCAATCGCGCCGCTGCCGCCGTGCAAATCCAGAAAGCGCAGGCCGGGAGGCGGGCCAGCAGGCAAGCGCGACGCCAGCATGTCGAACAGGCTTTTGCGAATGCGGACGTTGGAGGGCCGCGCTCCTTCCGGCACATGTAGTTCTCGGCCTTTGGCGGTGCCGCCCAGAATACGCAGGCTCATAGGTGTGACCTGACAGGCAAGCCGGGGGCTGAAAACGTGAAGTTCATCCGTGCAGGGTAACGCAGCGGGGGCAACGGAACAGGAATAGCCGGAAATCCAGGGCAGAAGTAGGGCAGCCCCCACTTGGAAGGCTGCCCCGGCTGGTGATGGAATCAGAGGAAAACTTAGAGTCGGACGCCCGTGCAGGCCACGCCCGCGTCGGCTGGCGTGCCGTCTGCACCCGTTGCGGTGTGAATGTTGAAATAGGTGGCCGCCGTGACCACGCTGGTCGCCACTTCGCCGTTAAGGGCGAGGTAACCGCTGCTGTCGGTCTTGCCCACGATCTTGCTGGCCATAATCGGTGCGCCGCCGCTCTTGCAAGGATCGGCGCTGGCCGTGCCCTGCACGTGGTAGTGGGCGACGTAGTAGGTATCGGCCTTCAGGCCAGTCACGCGGGCCGCGGTCATGACCATGTCGCCGCGCCGCACGTTCACACCGCCCACCGGGGTCAGCTCGGCGGCGGCGGGCTGCTTGCCCAGCGTGTAGTTGGTGCCCACGCTTCTATCGATCAGGCTGCAAGAAGAAAGGGCGACGGCGGCAGCAGCAGAAAGCATCAGGATTCGTTTCATGGGTAAAACCTCCAGACCGAACCACAACGCGGGGCGCTCTTTGGGTTGGTCTTTAGAATGTGACCCTATGCTGCACTACTGCCGAGTTAGGGAAGAGTAGTCGCGCCTGCAAACTCAAGGGCACGCCAACTAGTTCTAAAGATTGAAACAAGAGAAAGGTTCAACCGAACGCGCCGCCTGCACAGGAGCAAGCGGCGCGACCTCTTCCAGATGCGCGGTTAAGAATTACTCCTCGTCTAAGCTTTCCTCGAAGGTGCTGACATCATCGAGGTACTCGGTCATCCATGCTTTCAGGGCCGTTTTGGTGTAACCGCCCGCAATGACCATAGTCGTATCGAGGTAATAGCTGCCCTCGTAGATGTAGGCCTGGGTGTAGTAGTTGCCGTTCCACTCGTTGGTCAGTTCTACATCCAGGGCGTCTTCATCGTCGCTGTAGTCCCAGTAGGAACTAGCGGTAACACGGGTGCAGACGTTGCCTTTGCAGTTGCTGAACCAGACGTCGATCTCGTAGTCGCCCGCCGTGACGCTCAGGCTAGGGTCTTCGTCTGGGTTGGCCGGATTTACGGTGACCTTGTAACCTGCTTCGCGCAGCGCGGCGGCCACACTGTTAGGCGTCGCGGCCTGAATTTGACCAGTGCTGCCGCCTACGGTGGGTGCGGCAGCTCCCCCGGCAGAGGCCACACCAAGTGCGGAGGTCAGCAGAAGGGCGGCAGAAAGAAGCACCTTATTCACTGGTTTTGTCTTCATAAGGTCACATTACGTCATTTTTGCTGCACCGTTGCTGCACATATTGGGGGAGATGGGGGCAAGACCTTCGGCTTTTCTTACCGTTCAACTCACGCCACTCATTCTTCACATGATAGAGGCTGTGCATTGTGAGGCATGGTGCCCCTCCCAACCGAGTCTGCTGCTGCTCTCGCCCGCGAATCTGCGTCTCCCAGCCGCACCCGCAAACGTACGTTTGGCGTATATATTGGCAGATTCGAACCGCCACATATGGCCCACCTGCTGGTAATGCAAGAAGCGCTGGAAAGCGTGCAAAAGCTGATCGTGGTGATCGGCAGCGCTGAGGCCGCCCGCAACACCAAAAACCCCTTTACAGCCTCGGAGCGGGAAGCGGTACTGACGGCCATGTTGGAAGGCGTGGGCATTAAGAAATCACGCCTCTTGTTCGTGCATGTCCGCGACTATTTTTATAATGAGGGACTGTGGCTGGGGGCCGTACAGCGCGGCGTGCAGGCGCACACGCACGGCAGCAGCGATGTGGCCCTGATCGGCCACGTCAAGGATGAAAGCAGCTACTATCTGCGTTCCTTTCCGGCGTGGGAATTTATTCCGACGCATGTGGTCAGCCCCTTAAGTGCCACCGATGTCCGCAAAGCCTACTTTGAAGACCGTCTGGACGATGTGCGCGGCATGGTTCCGCCCGCCGTCCATGCCTTCCTAGATGCCTTCCGCGCCCTGCCCGAATACACCGAACTGCGTGAGGAATACCAGTATTTGCAGGCCTACCGCGCTGCCTGGAAAGACGCCCCCTTTGCGCCCGTGTTCGTGACCACCGACGCTGTGATTACCCGCAGCGGGCATGTGCTGCTAGTGCGGCGGGCGGGACTACCGGGCCGGGGCCGCCTTGCCATGCCGGGGGGCTTTCTGGAACCCGGAGAAACCCTGCTGCACTGCGCTGTACGCGAGGCCCACGAGGAAACCGGCCTCAGCGAGGGCGTGAATCTGGCCGGAGCCTTACGCGCTCAGGCGGTGTTCGATTACCCAGACCGCAGCCAACGCGGGCGCACGATCACGCACGCCTACCACTTTGATCTAGGAATAGGCCAGTTGCCTGTGTTGCGGGCCGCCAGCGACGCCGCCGAAGCCTTCTGGCTGCCGCTGAGCGAAGCGTTGGCGCACCCGGAACTCTTTTTTGAGGATCACCACGCCATCATCGAACACTTTTTGATGCGGGGATAGGGCAGGAAGTCTGACCAAGAACGGGGCAGCTTGCAGCTCGGTTGCCGTTCTCAAGGGTGAACATGACCAATCCTATGATCTGGCAGCTCAGTCTGGATTCCATCAGCATCAGCGAAATCCGGCGCTGGCCCGAGCGGTCTGGGCCGCACTATCCGCACCGATTGTTGCTGAAGACCAGAGGGCAGGCGTGCGCTGCGGTGGTTCTCAGCGAGTTTATAAATGCCAGCTGGCTGCAAGACCCCGACCTTCAGTTTTTACCCGAACTCCTGAATCTGGCTCCAGACGGCGGCGGTGTGAATCTGCGCGAGGAGGGCACGGCTGTCCGGCAGGGCGAGCGGGTGCACATCTACCCCATGTCGGCGCAGACGCCCGGCGCAGATGCCAGCTACGCAGAGTTGTGCGAGGTGGTGCGGCTTAACCTGCTGTATCTACACCTGCGGCGATTCTGGATGGATGAACCGCTGTCCCAGGCCCTGAACGTGCGTGGCCTGCCCTACTACGAATCTGGGCGGGGCTTCCGGGTTCGCCAGAGCTAATGCGGAGTGGCCCCCCTTACTCACTTTTCTAATAATCGAAGATATAGATTGTGAGACAGCAAACACCGCCTCTCCCCTGCTGAAAAGGAGCCTGACCATGAGCACCCCCCTGCACCTGCTGGCCGACGACAACCTGATTCTGGATACCGACAGCTACAAAAGCAGCCACTTTCTTCAGTACCCAGCGGGCACGACGCGGCTGTTTTCTTACCTCGAATCTCGCGGCGGGCGGTATCCGGTCACGCGCTTTTTTGGGCTGCAATACCTGCTCGACCGCTACCTGACGCGCCGCATTACGGCCGACATGGTGGACGAAGCCCGCGACCTGATCGAAGCGCACGGCGAACCGTTTCCCTATGACGGCTGGATGCGCGTGGTCAACGTACACGGCGGGCGGCTGCCGCTGGAAATTCGCGCCGTGCCCGAAGGAACTTTGGTTCCGATTCATAACGTGCTGATGAGTGTAACCAACACCGACCCGGAGTTGCCTTGGCTGGTGGGCTGGTTTGAAACCATGCTGATGCGGGTCTGGTACCCCACCACCGTCGCCACCCAGAGCTACCACATCCGCGAAATTATCCGCGCCGTTCTGGAAGAAACCAGTGACCGCGCTGCCGAGGAACTGCCCTTCAAGCTGCACGATTTTGGCAGCAGGGGCGTCAGCAGCCGCGAAAGTGCCGGGCTGGGCGGCCTCGCGCACCTGATCAACTTTCAGGGCAGCGATACGCTGGAAGCCCTGCGGGTGGCCCGCAACCACTACGGCGCAGACATTGCCGGCTTCAGCATTCCCGCATCCGAACACAGCACCATTACCAGTTGGGGCAAAGAGCATGAGGTGGACGCCTACCGCAACATGATTCGGCAGTTCGGCAAACCCGGCGGGCTGTACGCCGTCGTCAGCGACAGCTACGACCTGAAATACGCCATCAATGTGCACTGGGGCGAAACGCTGCGCCAGGAGGTCATCGACTGTGGCGCAACCCTCGTCGTACGCCCCGACAGCGGCGAACCGCCCGCCATGGTGCGCCTCGCCGTGAACGCGCTGGCCGCCAAATTCGGCACCACCACCAACTCCAAGGGCTTTATGGTGCTGAACCATGTGCGCGTGCTTCAGGGCGACGGCATAGACGAAACCACCATCCGCCAAATTTTGCAAAACCTGGTCGTAGACGGCTACAGCGCCGAAAACGTGGCCTTTGGCATGGGCGGCGCACTCCTGCAAAAAGTAGACCGCGACACCCAACGCTTTGCCTACAAAGCCAGCGCGGGCCTGATCGACGGCGAATACCGTGGCATCTACAAAGACCCCGTGACCGATCCCGGCAAACGCAGCAAAGACGGCGTGCTGGACTTGGTGCAGGAGGGCGGGCGCATGATCACGAAGGCCTATAAGACCTTCGACACCGACTTTCCCGGCTCTTTGATGCGGACGGTGTACAGGGACGGGGAGATGTTGGTGCGGGATACGTTGGATGAGGTTCGGGGACGGGCGTAAGCCATGAGCCGTTCAGATGCTTGGCTGCAAAACCTGTTCCCAGACAACGCCGAACGCACTTTGCCGTGGCCGGAAGTAGGCCAAACGGTCACGCTTTGGCGGCCTGTGGGAGAGTATGAATTGGCCCTGATTGCTGCAAGCCAGTGGGCCGCATTTTCGCCCCGCCTCCCCGATCAGCCAATTTTCTATCCGGTGCTGAACCGTCCGTATGCTGAGGAAATCGCCCGCGACTGGAACGCGAAACGCAATAGTCCGCCCGTTGGCTACGTCACCGAATTTGAGGTGCGGACAGAAGTGGTGACAAGCTACGAAATTCAGATCGTGGGTTCAGAGGGCATTCATCAGGAACTCTGGGTTCCAGCAGAGGAACTGGACGCCTTCAAGGCCGCCATTCTTGGGCCAATTCGCGTAGTGGCGCACTTTGCGGGCGAGGGGTACGTGGGACGAATTGATTCGGTGACGCATCTGCCTCAAGGAGTCCAATGACCCTCTTCACCCTCCCCATTCCCCCCCTTGCCCTAGACCTCGCGGGCGGCCTGTGCGTCCTGATCAGTCTGTATTACCTCTGGAGCAAAGCAAGCACGTACTGGCACTGGTCTAATGCGTCGCTGCTGCCGTATTTCCTGCTATTCGTGGGCGGCGGGCAATGGCTGCTGGCGGGCTTGCAGGTCACGTACCTGATTTTTGGCATTCACGGCCTGTACCTGTGGCACCTGGAGGCGCGGCGCAACCGGGGCGAAGTCCGATTTAACGAGCCTGTCTGGTACGGCGTCACGTGGGCCGCCAGCCTGCTGATTTTTGCCTACACAGTGGCCGTCACTGACTTTTCGGCGGCGTGGAACTGGGTGCAGTTTGCGGCGGTGTCGCTGGCCCTGATCGCCAACTTTGCCACCACGCGGCGCTGGGCCTGGTCATGGCCCGTGTGGATCGCCGTGAATGCGGTGCAGGCAGTGTATTTCTGGCACGCCGAATACTGGGTGCTGTTTGGGCTGCAATTCGTGCTGGCGGCCATGAGCATGTACGGCTGGCAGGCGTGGCGGCGCGATGAGGCACGGACGGTGGCCCTTGCTTGAGCCGGGGCAGAAGCGCTTCTTACACGGCCTGATCATAGGCAAATTCGCCCCGTTTCATCTGGGTCACCGATTGCTGATCGAACGGGCGCTGGAGCAGTGCGAACGGGTCGGCGTGTGGGTCTATTCCCGACCCGACTTTGCCCAGATGCCCTCGCCCCTGCGCCGCAACTGGATTCGGGAAGCGTTTCCGGCGCAGCTGTTTCCGGGGCTACACCTTCTGCCAGATGCCCCGCTTCCCCCACTGAACACCGAACCCGACGCCACCCACCGCGCCTATGTGCGGGCCGTACTGGACAGTTGGGCAGTACAACTTAATTGGAATGGCAGACCCGATGCCGTGTTTACCTCGGAAGCCTACGGCGACGCGCTGGCCGCCGAACTGGGCGCAGTGCATGTGTGCGTGGACGCGGCGCGGGCAGCGGTTCCGGTGTCGGGAACGCAGCTTCGGGCCGATGTGCATGGGGGGCGGGCGTACCTGGAGCCGCATGTGTACGCACATTTTGTACAGCGGGTGGCCGTGCTGGGCGCAGAAAGCACCGGCAAAAGCACGCTGACTCGGGCACTGGGCGAGAGCTTAGGCACAAGCTGGGTGCGCGAATACGGGCGCGACGTGTACGAGCGGGAGAATGGAGCGCTGACGCCGGAGCATTTTCTGGAAATCGCCCTCGGCCACCGCGCCCTGGAGGATGAGGCCGCCCGCGCTCCCGGCGTACACCGCTGGGTGTTTTGCGATACGGACACCGCCACCACGCTGATGTGGTCATATCTGCTGACGGGCACGGCCTTGCCCGAACTGCACGCGCTGGCCGATGCCTGCCGCACCCGCTACGCTCACACCCTGCTGTGCGCCCCCGACCTCCCCCACGAGCAGGACGGCTGGCGGGCCAATACCGAAGTCCGTACCGTGCAGCAGGGCTTTATCCGGCAGGATTTAGGCACGCGGGGCATAGCATTCACAGAGGTAACGGGGAGTGTAGAAACGCGGGTGTTGCAGGTTCGCGCCGTACTGGAACAGTGAAGTTTCGTAACAACTTGCAAGCCGTCCAGTCATCATTCAAGGTAACCGCAGGAGGCCCAATTGTGACGAACGATCCGAACAACCCCGGCCCGAAACCCGACGCTCCCGCTGCCTCATCCGGCTGCACATCTGGCAACGCGCCGCACTGGGCCGACACATTTGATACTAAGACTGCTGATCCGAAGGCCGCGCCCGCTGAACCCGCACGTCAGGCCAGCGTAGATCTCGGCAAGCACGCGGAAGCTGCACCCAGCGGCCCAACCGGTCACACTCCCACCCACACGCCCTACCGCAGCGACGATCCGTTTGGGCAGGTCACGGGCGGCAAAAGTACGCCCGCGCCGACGGCTTATGCGCCCGCGCCCCAGCCTGCGCCGATGGGCCAGCCGATGCCGCCACCCACGTCCTCACAGCTCTGGAACGATGCTCAAAGTTCCGTCCAATCTTCGGTGCAGGGCGGCCTGAATCAGCTCGCGTCTGCCGACACCAGCACCAGAAAACTGATCGCGGGCCTGCTGGCGATTTTTCTGGGCAGCCTCGGCATCCACAAGTTCTATCTGGGCATCACCAAGCCGGGCATCCTCATGCTGGCCCTCACGCTCGGCGGCTACCTGATGTTTGGCCTGCTGTGGTGGATCGGCATCGGCTTCCTGTTCCTCCTGCTGCCGTTTGCCATGAGCATTGTGGGTCTGATCGAAGGCATCCTGTACCTCACCAAATCCGACGCCGACTTTGACGCGAAGTATGTGCGCGGCAAGCAGGAATGGCTGTAGAGGCGAGGCTTTGAGCCCTCAGCTTTAAGCCATGAACATCCAAAAGATAGGACGCTGGAGCAGTTGCCCAAGCGTCCTTTTTTGGTTGAGATTGGATTGAGCGAGTGCAAGGAGTTCAGGTGCAGCCGGAATCTCTTTTTCGACTCTATACCCTTAGACGCCCTCCCACACAGCGCTAATAGCCCCTCTCCCTCACCGCAACTGCTCCAGAATTGTCGGGTCTTGAATCTCGCGGTCACGGGCAAACAGCAGCACCTTGGACACCACTTCGGCGGTGCGCGGGTCAGGATCGGCAAACGGCAGGAAGATTCGGCCCTGCTGCTGGTTATGCACGGGCACCACACACAGCGCCCCGCCTGGCAGCAGATGCACGTTGCCCGATCCCAGATGCACGCTGTAGCGGGCAAACGCGCCGTCAATGAGGGCGTGCTGATCTTGCAGGCGCACGTTGTCCAGCTTCAGCAGACGCACGGTTTCGCCCACGAGCGCCGCGCGCATCTCGGTGGTGCTCTGGCTGGCTTCGGGGTCTACGCCGCCCACGTGCGCCACGCTGACCACCAGATCGAGGTCGCGCATGGTCTCGCTGAACAGGCGCGGCGGAATGGTCGCCAGCGGCATGAGTTCACCCGTCTCGCGGGACGTGAAATAGGCTCCGTCCAGCGGCGTGCCCTCCACCTCTCCGGGTGTGGTGTACGCCAGCGACGTATCCAGCCACACGTTGATGCCCTCGGCGTGGAAGGTTTTGCGGATGCCTTCCTCGTGCACCGCCACCCAGCCGCGAGCTTTCAGGAGGGCCAGCGCCTGAGAGGGCTGCACATGGTGTCCGGTGTAGCGGGCCGAGCGTTTGGCACCCTGCTCGGCGGGCGTGAGGGGGTAATACTCGCGGAACACCTGCTTGAAAGGCTGCCCAATCTCATGTTCGATGACCTGCGCCTGCCATTCCCGCCACTGACCGGAGGCAAACAGGTCGTGTGGGTGGGCAATTCTGAGGGCGAGGTCGGCAGTCGGCACAGGCTCAGCCAGCGTTTGCAATTGCCCACCCTGCCACCAGCCCAGCGCCGCTTCGTTTTGCACCCACACCAGCGCCCGCAGGAGGGGCGAAATTACTGGATGCAGGGCCAATTGCGCCAATTCCTGGGGTGTAAACAGGTCGCCGCGCACCATCGCTTCTTCCAGAGCGGCCCGCATTCGGCCCCGTGTGGCCCCCAGTTCGGTCAGGGTTTCGCGGATCGCCACGATTTCAGGGTGCTTTTTGACGGCAGCGGGCAGATTTTTCAGCGGTTTCTCGCCGCGCCGCACCCACAGGCTGGCTTCACCCTGCGCGGTCAGGGTCAGGCCCACCTGCACGCCTTCCACATCGGCCTGCCGCGTCCAGTCGGGGGCCAGCCGCGCTTCCATGGCCCAGCGCAGGCGTTGTGGGTCGGCGTATCCGGCAGTGCGGGCCAGGTTCTGCATCCCGATATCGGCGGCAAGGCGTTCGCTGACCTGCCGCTGCGCCCCGAATTGCCGCGCCGAGTGCCGGAAGTCCGAGAGGACGCGGTATCGGCCTTCCAGTTGCGCCGCACCCTTCTGTTTACCCTTGCTGAGCGGCAGCAGCCCCAGCGCCCGCACGCTGTCCTGCTGGCGTTTGGTGGCAATGGCTCCGGTCAGTTCCTCTTCGGGCAACTCGCCCAGCAGCGCCCGTGCAAAGCGTTCGGCGCGTTTATGCCCGCCACTGCTGGAAGCGTATTTGGCCGCGTCCAGCAAGCGGGCAAAGTGTGCTGCGCCCAGATCGGCGTACATCTGCCGGAACCATCCCACGTCCACCGCGCCGTCCAGCAACTCCTGCGGCGTCAGCGGGGTGCGCTCGCTGATCTCGGCCTCCCACGCCTCCCTTACGTCCTGCGCCACCGACCAACTGGTGTCGCGGGTATGGGCGTGCAGCCAGTACACGCCGCTTTCCAGCCCCTTCCAGCCCAGCGTGGCCGCCACCAATCTGGCCCACTGGGGCGCGAACATGGCGAGATCGAGCAATCGACTTTCGGGGATGCCGTGCATTTTCACGGCTTCCGCAAAGGTTTCGGGCGTATCGGCAATGTTAGGAAAAGACACCCGGATCAGGTGACTGAGGACATTGGGGCGGCTCTCATTGCTGCCCGTGTAGCCGCGCCGCAGGGGTTCTTTACCCAGCGCGGCCAGTGCCCGTAGCGCATACGCCGCCCCGTCTACCCAGGCCAGCGCCAGAGCGGGCGTGCTGGCCGCCGTTTCCAGATCGCCGCGCTCCAGTTCTACGGCCAGCACCCGCTCCCGCACAGTGTTCACGGCAGCCACCCAGTCGGGATGGGTCGGCAGGCGTTCGTCGGGTTTGCGGCCCGAATAGCGGCGCAGTTCCGAGAAATTGTTGTAGCTGGAATAGCCCTCACGCTCGCCCGGAGCGCCGATCAGCGCGTCCAGCAGGTCGGTGCGGTTGGCCCAGCCCTGCGCGTAGGCTTCCAGCAGCAGGGACGTGTCGGGCCGCCGCCGCGCCAGCTTGGAAAACGCCTGGTTCTGGTACAGGCTGAGCCACCACAGCCGCTCGCGTTGGGCCAGCGTCCAACGATCAGCAGGCAAAAAGTTGGGCGAATGCAGCCCGTCGCGGGGATCGTCGCCGCGCCAGCCGTAGCGGTTGGGTTGCACTTCACAGTCTTGCGGCAGCGCCGCCAACTGCGTTTCCCACACATCCAGCGCCAGATCCACGTCGGCGGGGGTGGCCTGCCGCGCCAGCAGCGGCAACAGGCGGAAAATCAGCGAGGCGTAGCGCAGGGGCGCGGGCAACATCACGGGAGGCCCGAACATCTTTTCCAGAATCTGATCGGTCAGCGCCAGCTTCTCGGTTTCGCCGTCTTCAAACTCGTTTTCCTCTTCATCATCTTCGTCGTCCACATCATCCGCGTCAGCGTCTTCGGCCTCGTTCAGCAGGGCGTCCAGATCAATGTCGTCTTCCTCATCCGGCGCGGCGGCCCCGGCGGGCGTCTTGTGGCGGCGTGTGGCCCACGTCAGGGCGGTAAAATCATCGTCCTGTGGGTTCTCGCGGTTTTGCCAGAAGGTCAGCCACAAGTCGGGCAGCGGGAACTGCTCGCCGTACCAGTAGCCCAGATTGCCCAGTAGCCGCACTTCCTCGCCGTCCCAGCCCTCGCCCTCCACCGGGGTTTCGCGGTGGGTGTGGGCCAGTTCGTCCAGCGCGGTCAGCAAAGTCGCGCCGCGTGCCAACACAGCTGTATAGGGGCGAACTTGGGCGGCGACTGGGCGCGGCGGGGTCAGCTCAGCCGGGTCAAACAGGCCCAGACCGTCCTTCAACGTCATCGCCGCATCGGGCGTGAGCAGGGCGGCGTGCAGCGATTCTTCGGCCTGCCCACGTGGCACGAAGTCGGCGGGCAGATCGGCGGCGTGCCCGTACAGCAGCAGGAGTTGCAGGCCCGCCTGCCGCTGCTCCCCGGTGCGCGAGGCCAGCAGGCGCAGCGCACTGGCTTTGGCCTGCGCAGGGTCGCGGCCCAGCAGTTTCAGCACGCCCCGGCGCAGGTCGGCCCCCTTGCGCTTCAGCAGGGCGTTCAGTTCCAGCGTTTCGCCCTCTTCCAGGGTCAGCCCGTGCGTCAGCAGGCGGTCTATCAGGTTCACGGCCTGCTGAGACAGCGCCGACGAACGGTCTTGCAGCAGCGTAAAAATGGCAGCCCGGCTGTGGGAATCGAGCGTCACAGGCGTCGTTGCCACGATTTTCCCGTCGACTTCCCGCCCTTCCAGTGCGCGTTCCTGTATGGCCCCCAGCACCGCCGCCCGTCCGGAACCGCTCATCGCGGGCAGATGGGCCAGCAGCACGCCAATAGGCCGCGTTCCCAGATGACGGGGCAGGTTGTCCAGCACGTCCACCCGGCTGGGCAAGTGGCCCAACCAAGGAAATAGTAGCGGCGTATGCGTGGCGTCGCCGTTGGTGGCTTTAGGTGCAGTAGACAGGCGCAGCGCATAGGCCTCAATTCGCTCAAATTTGCTGTCTACGGGGTCGGTGCTGTACCCATGCTGATTCAGGTACATCGCGCCGATTCGCAGTTCAGGGTCGTCCAACAGGAACAGCAGGTCGCCGGACGTGTACAGGTCGCTGTCCAGCAGGAAGCGGGCGGCGGCCATGCGGCGTTCCGGGTCGGCGTCGGGCATGGGCTGAAGCAGGCCGAGGGCCAGGGCAGCAGCTTCGGGCGCGTCGCGCATGGCAAGCGTGTAGAACGCCAAGAACGCTTCTTGCCCGCTTCCAGTTTGCACGGCGGCCCGCGCCTGTGCCGGATCGTCAAGGAAGCCACTGGCCTGACTCAGCAGCGGGCGCAGACGCTTCAGGTCAGTCACGTCGTAATTCAGGCCGAACCACACGTCGGCGGCCCGCACGGTGGCGGCAAACCGCAACAGGTCTTCCTTCAGAATCAGGCGCAACATGCGGGCAAAGGCGTCGGGGTGGGCCTCGTCTATGCTTTCCAGAATGACCTGCCGCAGCCCTTCCTGACGCTGTGCGGCCAGCAGCAATCCCTCGGCCAACGCCCAAGCATCGGGCCGCGCCGACACCAGCCACGCCCGCGTGACATGCCGCCCCATGCGGGCCACCGGGTGCTGTGTGGCGGCAGTCTGCGCCAGCACGTCGAATACAGCCTCGTTGCCGTCGTCTATGGCCTGCGCCAGCAGCCAGCCCAAATCGTCGGAGCGCCAGCCCAGGAGTCCAGCGTGAACCGCGAACCACTCCAGATCCTGCGGGTACTCGCGGGTCAGTTCCCACAGCGCCCACACCCACGCGGCGGCCCGCTCTGCTTGCTGCGGCTTTCCGGGCGCACGAAACGCCCGCCGCGAATAGCCCTGCGGATAGGTATGACGCGTGAGGAAGGTGTCTACGGCGCGTTCCACGGTGTCGGCAATCTGGGGAAACAGCACACCTAACAGGGCCGTGCGCTCTGGACTGGGGGCGGCCAGAGTCTCTTGCAGATAGGTCAGGCGCTCGGCCAGATGGTTGGGGTTGTAGCCCGTGCCCGTATCGGCCCGCAGGAAGGCCAGTTTCTCGGCTTGAGGGGCGGGCAGGGCGGCGGCGCGGCGGTCATAGGCAGGCTTCCACGCCTTGCGAAAGGTGCCGAGGTAGACATCCAGCGTTTGGCCGTTCAGAGCAGGACTGGTCATGCTTAACCGCCCGCCAGAGGGGTGAGACGCAGGAGCATCAGCGTGCTGTCGGGGCGCAGGGTCAGGGGGTCATCCAGCGTCATGATCTGCACATCGTCTACGAACACGAAATACATGCCGTCGTTGTAGGCCAGCAGAGCCACTTTCACGGCTTCATCCGGCTCGGCCAGCCGCGCACTTTCTTGCGGCCCCACGCTCAGTTTGCCTGCCGCCGCGCCTGCATCCATCTCACGCTCAGTCAGCACCCGCAGCAGGCCCGCGCCGGCCTGCCGTCCGTTGTAGCCGTCCACCTCGGCCCTCACCAGCTGTTCCAGCAGCCCCCGCAGGGTCGCCACCTCGCTCAGCAGTTCCAGCGGACGGCGTTCTAGGGGGGTGCGGCGGCCAACAATCTTGGTCTCGACAATCATGGGAACCTCGGTGAGATGAATTGGATTATGATGCTCAATTACGTTTATAGCAGAATAAATACAGCAGGGCAAACCTGCTCCAGCGTTTGCCCAAGCTTCATTTACGTTTTTTCGGAACCAGAGGGCGGTCAGGCCCCGCAGGTGGTCAGGCCAACGCCTGCGCGATATCCGCCTGCAAATCGGCCAATGCCTCTACGCCCACGCTCATGCGGATGGTCAGCGGTGTGACCCCGGCCGCGTGGCGGGCAGGCTCGGCAATGCGGCCATGCGTGGTCGTCCACGGGTGTACCACCAGCGTGCGCGTATCGCCCAGATTGGGGGCAATTCTCAGCACTTTCAGGCGGGGCAGGAAGGCCGAGGGGTCAGGCACCTCGAAGGTCAGGACTGCGCCGAAGCCGTGCCGCAGCACCCGAACAGCGTTGGCGTGCGAGGGGTGACCCGGCAGGCCCACGTAGCTGACGCGGCCCACGGCGGGATGCGCTTCCAACCAGTGTGCCAGCGCCAGAGCTGTGGCCGATTCACGCTCCAGCCGCAGCGCCAGCGTTTCCAGGCCCTGCGCGATCTGGTGGGCATTCTGGGGGGCCAGATTCATGCCCAGTTGGTGCGCCCCGAACCAGCGCTGCCGCCAGGCCAGGGCCGCATCGCCGCGCACGTTCAGTACGCTGTTGGCTCCGCCCTCGGTGTAAATGGGATTGCGCGCCAGGTCGTGCTGTGTGCCCACGGTGACGCTGCCGCCCAAGACCCCGCCGTGTCCGCCCGCCCACTTGGTCAGCGACTGGGACACGATATCTGCGCCGTGTTCCAGCGGACGGCACAGGAAGCCCACGCCCGCGCAGGTGTTGTCTATGCCCAGCAGCGCCCCGTGTGCGTGCGCGATGTCGGCAAAGGCCGCGATGTCGGGCACGTCTCCGGCGGGATTGCTGAGGGTTTCGCCCCAGACCAGCCGGGTGTTGGGCTGCAGGGCGGCCCTCACCGCGTCGGGCGTATTGGCCGTCAGGGTCGCCGAAATGCCCATCAGCGGCAGGATGTTGTTCAGCATGCCCGACGTGCCCCCAAACAAACTGGCCGTAGACACCACATGATCCCCGGCGCGGCACACGCTCATGATGGTGGTGAGGGTGGCCGCCTGTCCGCTGGACAGCGCGATGGTGGCTGCGCCGCCTTCCAGCGCGGTCAGACGTTCTTCCAGCGCCCGCACGGTAGGGTTTTGCAGCCGGGCGTAGCTGAGACCCGTATTCAGTTGAAATTCTTCCTGTGCCTGCTCCAGTGTCTCGAATTGGAAGGCGGCGGCGTGATGCACCGGAATGCCGATAGTGACGCCCAGGCCGCGCCCAATGCCAGTTTGTACGGCGGTGGTTTCGTAGCTCCAATCGGCGGCGGCTTGCTCAGTCGTATCAGGAATGGGAAGTCGGGCGGGCGCGTCGGTCATGGGTTCATGGTAGGCGAAAGGGCCGCCGCAAATGGGGCGCAAGCAGGACAACTTGCTCGGCATCTCGCCTTCCTCCCGCTACACTCGCCCGCATGGGGTACTTGTCAGAGTTGCGGGCCGTCTGGGGCCACGCGCCGCTATTTGCAGTCGGCATCGGCGTGATGATTTTGGATGAACGGGGCCGGATTTTGCTCCAGCAGCGTGGGGATGACGGGTTGTGGGGCACACCGGGGGGCGCAGTGGAACCCGGTGAGGATTTCTTGACTGCTGCCCGCCGCGAATTACTGGAAGAAACAGGGCTGGTGTGCCCCGATCTGCACCTGCTGGACTTGCCCGATGGCCTGGTGGACGGGCCAGAGCTGTACCACTGCTACCCCAACGGCCATCAGGTGTACATGGTGGGCATGCGGGCGCAGGGCACGCTGCCCGCCGCCGCGCTAGACCACGCCGCCCCCGACGACAGCGGCGAAACCCTGGTCCTAAAGTGGTTCGACCTGAACAATTTGCCGCCCATCAGCGCGAACGCCAACATCGTCAAAATGAATCTGCTGCGGGCGCGGGTGGGCCTGCCGCCGCTGCCGCTGTTGCCTGTGCCCGCGCCCCCGCCGGTAACTGGCAATTTTGCGCGGGCGTTGCGTGCAGCAGCGGGAAAGCGGCCCCTTCTCTTGCCCGGTGCCAGTGTTCAGGTCTTGGATGAATCAGGGCGTTTGCTGCTGCTTCGGCACGCCAAAACTGGCCTCTGGGCATTGCCGGGCGGCAGCATGGAACCCGGCGAAAGCTTTGAAGCCTGCGCCGCCCGCAAGCTACGGGAAGAAACGGGCCTCAAGGCGGCGCGGCTGATTCCGGTACAGATGCAGGCCGGGCCGATGTTCCGGGCGCAGGATGCGGCGGGCAATATCGCTGACACCATCGGCGTGATCTTCCGTGCGAAGGGCGTCAGCGAAAGCCTGCACCTTTCCGATCTACGCCTGCCTGCCGGGGAAATCACGGAAGCACGGTGGGCCGGGCCGGATGACTTGCCGGGGGAAGGGCAATGGGCGGGGGCGTATGTCCGGGAAGGAGTGCGGGGGGCATTTGGAAAGGAGTTGAGTAGCTGACGTTCCTACCCCAGACACAAAACAGGGGCCAAAGCATCCCGCCTCAGCCCCCGTCCTCTCACTCCTGCTTACTTGTCCCGAATCCCCCACCCCTGCGCCCGAATGGCCCCGATCAGGCGTTCCATCACCGGGTCGACCTCGGCGTCGGTGAGAGTCTTTTCGCCCCGGAACACGAGGCGCACGGCCACGCTGCGCTCTCCTTCGGGAATAGGCGTGCCGACGTACACGTCGAAGGGTTCCACAGTTTCCAGCAAGGCTCCGGCTTCGGCCTTCAGGAGCGCGGCCAGTTCCCCGTAAGAGACGGCATTGGGCGCAATGATCGCCAAGTCGCGCCACGCAGCGGGAGCGCGGCTGGGGTCGCGGAAGGCCCAGGCGCGGCCCGGTAGCGGCAGGGCGGCTTCCAGCAAAAATGTCTCCCCCTTCAGGCCAAATTCGGCGGCCACAGCGGGATGCAGCGCCCCGATCCAGCCCACGCCCTGCCCGTTCCAGACCAACTCGCCCGCGATACCGGGATGCAGCGCAGAAGGCACCGCGTCGCCGCGCAACTGGCGCACCTCTACGCCCGCGCCGAGGCTGGCGGCGAGGCTTTCCAGCAGGCCCTTGAAGACACCAAACGTTCCGGCCATCCCCGGCTGATGCGTTTTGGGGGCGAGGTCACCGCGCATCAGCAGGCCCACGCGCTCGGCCTCTCCGCTGGCCGGGAAGATGCGCCCGATTTCGAAGATCAGCACGCGCTCGCCTTTGGGGTGGGCGCCCGCCGCCTTGAGCAGCGACGGATACAGGGCGGTTCGCATAGCGGTACGGTCAGCGGTCAGCGGATTTTGCAGGCGCACGGTGGGCGCTTCGGCGCGGGCTTTTGCCGCTTCCTCGTCGCTGGTAAACGTGTAAGTCACGACTTCCTGTGCGCCCAGTCCGGCCAGGGCGCGGCGCAGGTTGGCGCGGGCCAAGCCTTCTTTTTCCGCGCCGATGTTGCTGGTATGAATCCGCAGCGTGGGCAGCGTTTCGGGCAGATGGATGAACCCGTGCAGGCGGGCCACTTCCTCGGCCAGATCCTGCCAGATCGCCATGTCGATGCGCCATGAGGGAGGCGTGACGGTCAGTTGGTCGTCGGCGGTCACGACTTCGCAGCCCAGCCGGGTCAGGATTTCGCTCATCTCGGTGGTGGAAATGTCCATGCCCAAGAGGGCGCGAATCTGGCTGCCGGTGGCCCCGATGACGCCGGGAACGTCGGGCGTGCCCACCAAGGTCAGGCCGGGATGGGCCGTGCCGCCGCCCGCCGCCGCCAGCAGTCCGGCCACCCGGTTCGCGCCGCGTGGGGCCAGCAACGGGTCTACGCCGCGCTCATAACGGTACACGGCGTCGGTTTTCAGGCCGAGGCGCGTGCTGGTGCGCCGCAACAACACGGGGTCGAAGTGCGCCGATTCGATCACCACATCACTGGTATCAACCCGCACGCGCCCATGCTCGCCGCCCATGATGCCCGCAATACCCAGCACGCCCTGACCGGCTTTGACCTCGCCAGCGGTGGCAAAAGCGTCGGCCACCGAGGAAATCGGCACGGGGCGGCCATCCAGGATCAGCAGATCTTCCGGCCCCGTCCCATGCTCGCCGCCCATCAGGTCGCGCACCGTTTCGCCCTGCCGCAACCCGAAGGACACGATGATCTGATCGTCGGTCACGTCGCGGCGGTCATACAGGGCGGTGGGCTGACCGAGTTCCAGCATCACGTAATTGCTGGCGTCCACGATCAGGTCAATCGGGCGCATTCCGGCCAGCGTCAGGCGGCGCTGCATCCACAGTGGGCTGGGGCCGTTCTGAATGCCAGACACGGTGCGGGCAGCAAAATGGTCGCAGCCGAAGCGCAATTTGCGGGAAGGATCGCGCTCGATAACGAGACCACGTGGGGGCAGCGACACCCGAATTGCTCCGTTTCCAGTCGGTTGCGGGCCTGCGTCAGGCATCATCAGTTCCAGCTTCAGGAAGGCAGCGAGGTCACGGGCCAACCCCACAGCACTCAGCACATCGGCGCGGTTGGGAGTCACTTCCACGTCCAGCACGCTATCGGCGGCCCAGACGGTGTGCATGGGCGTGCCGGGGGCCGCCGTGCCTGCCGGGAACAGCATCAGCCCCGCCGCCGATTCACCGAGACTCAGTTCTTTGGCGCTGGCGGCCATCCCCCACGATTCCACGCCCTGCAACATCCGCACGCCGTATTCCATGCCGCCCAGCGTGGTTCCGGGAGTCACGAGGGCCACCATCGTTCCGGCCCGCAGGCCCACCGCATTCGGCGCACCGCTGGCAATGGTTTTGGCTCCGTATGGGCCGACATCCAGCGCCAGGCGGGTCAGTTGCGTGCCGTCTATGGGCGCGGCCTCGGTCACGGCGGCCAGCACCACGCCTGCAATGGGCGCGGGCACGTCTTCAATGCCTTCTAGGGGCAAGCCCAACTGGGCCAGAATCGGCTCCAGGTCGGCGGCGGGGGGAAGGTCAGGCAGGAGTTCTTTAAGCCAGGTGTAGGGAAGTTTCATAACTGCTCCAGAAGGCCATGAGCTATGGGCTATGGGCTTTGATTGATGGGGTTAATTTGATTAGAGTTGAGCTGAACCACCTAGGGCATTCCCAAAAACACACTCAGCGCGTTGATGTGCAGGGGTAGAAAGCTTCCGGCTGTAGCCTCAGCAGTTCCCGGCAGTCCTTGTAGGTCATCCAGCGGATGTTCGTCGTCTCGCCCGTTGCTTCTAACAAAATGCCTTCCGCTTCACAGATGAAGGTGTGCAGGATGATGGAATAGCCGCCCGATAAATTCTGAGTCGTCAGGAAAGGCGTGAAGCTCATGACTTCATAGCCGTTGACCGTACGAATGATTGAAGATTCTTCGCCCAAGATTCGGCTGAGGCTCAGGCCCGTTTCTTCTCTGACTTCCCGGCGCAACGCCTCAAAGACATTTTCGTATTCGCGCACTTTGCCCGCCGCCACTTCCAACATGCCGTTCTCTATTCCGCCGCCGGGCTTCTGGCGAACTTGAATGAGTAGGGCGTCTTGACCATCCTTCTGACCGCCAATGATGGCCCCGACGCAGGGAATGGCGAAAGCTTCCACAGAACCTGCTTCCACTGGCCCTACCCCAACTCACCCCTAAACTGCCCGATCACTTTCGGGTCATTCGCGTAGAAGTAGCGGATGTCGGGGATGCCGTACTTCAGCATGGCAATGCGCTCTGGCCCCAGCCCGAAGGCGAATCCGGTTTTGCCCTCGTACACGCGCTCCCGGCCCTCGGCTTCGCGCAGGTCGTCTACGGCCTTGAACACGTTGGGATGGATCATGCCGCAGCCGCCCAGCTCCAGCCATTTGCTCTCGCCACGCGGGTTTTCCCACCACACGGCAAAGTCGGCCCCCGGTTCCACGAAGGGGTAATAGCTGGGCTGAAAGCGCACTTTGGCAGTGGGGCCGTACAGCCCACGCGCCATCTCGGCAATCGTGCCTTTCAGGTCGGTCATGGAGATGCCGTCGCCCACCACCAGCCCTTCCAGTTGGTGAAACATGGCTTCGTGGGTGGCGTCGGTGGCCTCGTAGCGGTAGACCTTGCCGCGCACCACGACTTTCAGGGCAGGTTCGTGGTTCACCATGTAGCGAATCTGCATGGGGCTGGTGTGCGTCCGCAGCAGGCGGCCATCTTCCAGCCAGAAGGTGTCTTGCAGGTCGCGGGCGGGGTGATACCACGGCACGTTCAGGGCCTCGAAGTTGTGGTGCTCGTCCTCCACTTCCGGCCCTTCTATGACCGCGTAGCCCATGCGCTCGTAAATAGCAGTCAGGTCGTCGTACACACGGTTGATGGGGTGCAGACCCCCCACCGGAAGGGGCAGGCCCGGCAGCGTCACGTCTATGGCTTCGCTGGCAAGTTTGGCGTCCAGCGCGGCCTGTTTCAGCACGGCTTCGCGCTCGGTCAGGGCGGCTTCCAGCGCGGCCCGCACGGCATTGATCTCTGCGCCGCGTGCCTTGCGTTCTTCGGGGGGCAGCTTGCCCAGTGTGCCCAGTTCTTTGGTCACGAGGCCGCTTTTGCCCACGTAGCGGGTCTTCACCGTTTGTAGGGTCTCGAGGTCGGGGGCGGCGGCGATGTCGTTCAGGGCTTGGGTTTGTAGGGTCTGATCGGTCATGAACTCTCCTAGAAGAACAAAAAAACACCCGCCGCGTGGGGTGCGGCGGGACGAGACGCGTGACCGGTCTTCTCAGGTCAGCGTCTTCCCGCTCCGAATAAACGGCGAAGGTATACCGGGGCGGGCAGTCATGGGTTCAGGGTAGCGGGCGCGTGAGGCCGGGTCAAGTCGCCTCTGCTCTGTCAGAGTCGGCCCGCGAAGTTGCCCCGGACAGTTGCCCAGCTTGCGCCCCTGTTCTGTGAAGCACGTATGCCACCATAGACCATGAACCTGACCCAGCGCACAACCCGTTCGCAGGCCCAGACCGATAGCGCCTGTGCAACCGCTCCGGGCAGCGGCCTCTTCGGAGACACGTTGTATGGGTGAAGCCCATGCCGAGCTGTACCTGTTGGCCGCAGGCGTGTTGCTGCTGGCAAGCCTGCTGCTCAGCCGGATTGGGGGGCGCCTGGGCATTCCGGGCCTGCTGCTGTTTTTGGGCGTAGGCATGTTGGCCGGGTCAGACGGGCTGGGCATTCAGTTTCAGGACTACCGCGTGGCCCAGATTCTCGGCGTGGTGGCGCTGGCTTTCATCCTGTTTCAGGGCGGCCTGGACACCAACTGGACACTGACCAAACCCGTGGTGCGGCGCGGGATCAGTCTGGCGACCATCGGCGTATTGGTCACGGCGGGCCTGATGGCGGTGTTTTCCCATTACGTGTTTGGCTTTCCGTGGCTGGTGGCGTGGTTGCTGGGCGCGGTGGTCAGTTCTACCGATGCCAGCGCCGTGTTCAGTGTGCTGAAGGAACGGGCGCTGGGGCTGAAGGGCGACGTGGCCCCGCTATTGGAATTTGAATCGGGCGGCAACGACCCGATGGCCGTGTTCCTGACCATCGGCCTGCTGGAACTGATCGCCCAGCCTGAATTGGGCGTGCTGAGCATCGTGCCACTGTTCCTCAAGCAGATGATCATCGGCGGCGTGCTGGGCTACGGGCTGGGACGCGCCGCGCTGTGGATCATCAACCGCGTGCAGCTTCAGTTCGAGGGGCTGTATTCGGTGCTGACCATCGCGCTGGCCCTCACCATCTTCAGTGCCACAGCTCTGGCAGGCGGCAGCGGGTTTCTGGCGATCTACATTGCGGGCGTCATTCTGGGCAACGCCGAATTCATTCACAAGCGAAGCCTGATCAACTTTCACGATGGGCTGGCCTGGCTGATGCAGGTGGGCATGTTCCTGACGCTGGGCCTGCTGGTCAATCCGCGTGAGTTGTGGCCCACAGCAGGGTTGGCGCTGGCCTGCTCCCTGTTTTTGGTATTCGTGGCGCGGCCCGTCAGTGTGTACCTCAGCCTGTCGCGGGCCAAGATGCCGCTGAACGAAAAAAGCATGGTGGCCTGGGTGGGCCTGCGCGGGGCCGTGCCCATCGTGCTGGCGACATTTCCGCTGCTGGCGGGTGTGCCGCAGGCCCAAATCCTCTTTAACGTGGTGTTTTTTATTGTGCTGACCAGCGTATTGCTGCAGGGCACCACCCTGACGCTGGTGGCCCGTGCGCTGGGCGTGCGTGAAGCCCTACCCAGCCGCACCGATTACCCGATTACCTACACGCCCACCGGACACAACAAGAACGAGATGGTGGAAGTGGACGTGCTGCAAGACAGTGCCGCCGATGGAACCAGAATCGTGGACTTGCACCTGCCGCCCGCTGCCCTCGTGATCCTGATTCACCGCGCCGGAGAATTTCTAATTCCCAAGGGAGCCACCGAACTGGAGGCGGGCGACAGCGTTCTGGTGCTGGCAGACGGCGAAGATTTGCGCGAAGTTCAGCGGCGACTGGGGCACAAGCCCATCGATTTCATTCCTATCGCGCCTTAATGAAGCCGATTCTATCTGATTCACATCCAGCCTTGTAAGAAGGACGGGAGGGGCGGCTCATTAAACTTAGTCCATATGCGGCCCCTCTCCTCTTCCCTTTCTCAACAATCTAAATGGGGATTAGGCACAGTTGTAGCGATCTACTTCATTCATCTGAGCCGGGTTATAGGATTGTGGACTCTGCCTGAACTGGCTTCTACCCTCAATGGCTTTTTGTACGTTCCCGTGGTATTGGGTGCGGCAGCCATCATCTGGGGAGTCGCCCCGCGCACCACCCAGCCGGGGGTCTGGCGGTTGTTGGCACTGGGAACGCTGCTATGGGGCGTCGGGCAAATCATTTTTGCGTCGCTGCAACTGTTCACGGGGATGTTCTCGCTGGCCGATCCATTTTTCTTGGCGCTTCCGGTTTGCTTCTGGCTGGGTTTTTTGGCCCTGGAGCGCCAGCAGCCCGCGTTGGTGGGGCGGGCGGCGTGGCTGGATGTGGCCGCGCTGGTGGTCAGTGTGGGCGCGTACCTGTGGTATTTCCTGCTGGCCGCGCAACTGCTGAATTCCAGCAATTCTCTGCTGTCCAACATCGTCACAGCGGCCTATCCGCTCTCTGACCTGTTGCTGCTGACCTTGCTGCTGGCGCGGGCGTGGCGCGGCGCAACGCGGAATTCGGCACAGGCCGAACGCCAAGCCAATAGGGGCCGACTGGACTGGAGCACACTGAATTGGGGCAAACTGGACTGGGGCTGGACACTGGCGCTGGGCATGGGCTGCTTTATCGCCGCCGATCTGGGCTACAGCTTTCTGACCCTCAACGATGCTTACACCGGGCAGCAGTGGCCCGACACCCTCTGGCCGCTGGCGACGCTGCTGTTTGCGGGCGCGGCGGTGCAGGCCAGCGTGTCTTCCAGAACCACCCCACAGCCCGCGCCGACTCCCCCCTCGCGCATGGGCCTGCGCACCCTGATTGCCCCTTACGCCGCGCTGGGCGCTAGTTTTGCGCTGCTACTGACACTGCAAGAATTGCGTTCGGCTCAGGCTCAGGGCGTGTTGGTGGCCACCTTTGTGGTGGCGCTGCTGGTGGCCGCCCGCCAAACGCTGGCCCTGCGGGAACTGCAAAGCCAGCAGGCCAAATTAGAAGAAAGCCGCACGCTGCTGCACTATCAGGCATACCACGACCCCCTGACCGGACTGGGCAACCGCGCCCAATTTGAAGTGGTGTTGCCCCAACTGCTGGCTGGGGGCCACCCGGTCGGCGTGCTGTTCATAGACTTGGACGACTTTAAATTTGTGAACGATGCGCTGGGGCACCGTATGGGCGACCAGTTGCTAAAGGAAGTCACGGGGCGGCTGCAACTTGCGGCGGGGCCGAATACGGAGCATACCCAGACGCACTGCATCCGCTTTGGCGGCGATGAATTTTTGGTGCTGACTACGCCTGCCAGCACCGAACACCTGCACGCACTGGGAGCGCGGCTACTGGACACCCTACGCGACCCGGTCATGTTGGCGGGCCAAACGCTGCAAGTGACGGCCTGCTTGGGCGCCGTGCTGTCGGGGCCGGAAGCACAGAGCGCCGAAACCCTGTTGCGCCGTGCCGATCTGGCGATGTACGCGGCCAAACGCAGCGGCAAGAACGCGGTGCGCCTGTACTCGCCCGGACGCTACGACCACCTTGCGGCGCGGCGGGTGCTGCTGGAAACGCGCCTGCGGGGCGCACTGGAACGCGGGGAATTCCGGCTGTTCTATCAGCCACAGCAGGAGCGGGGCGGGCAGATCCGGCGTTTCGAGGCCTTGCTGCGCTGGAACGACGCCGAACTGGGCAGCGTGTCGCCATCCGAATTTATTCCGGTGGCCGAAGACGCGGGTCTGATGATCGATATCGGGCAATGGGTCGTAGAAGAAGCCTGCCGCCAACTGGCCGAATGGCGGCAGACCCAGCCCGAACGCCGAGTGGCGATCAATATTGACCCGCCGCACCTGATGCGTCCGGACTTTTTGCCCCGCCTTCAGGCGACGCTGGCCCGCTACGCCCTGCCCGCTACGGCGCTGGAACTGGAAGTGACCGAGCGCCTCTTGATTACCGACGAGGATCAGGCCAGAGAAACCCTGCGGGCGTTGCTGGAACTGGGCGTAGATGTGGCCGTGGACGACTTTGGCGTGGGCCAGTCCTCGCTGGCGGCCCTGCTGCGCCTGCCGATCACCACCCTCAAAATCGACCGCGCCTTCATCTCGGAACTGGGGTTAGCTGAACTGGGGCCAACTGCACTGGGAGAAGAGCGGGCAGACGGTCTGCACCATCAGGCGGCGGCCTACAAAGTGGTGCAGGCGGTGGTGGCCCTCGGCGCGGCTCTGGGTTTGCGTGTGGTAGCCGAGGGTGTGGAAACCCCGGCACAGGCGCGGGCCGTGTGGGTGCTGGGCTGCGACGCCATTCAGGGCTATCTGGTGGGCCGCGCCGTGCCGCCCGAACAGGTTCCCACCCCGCTTGGGATGCAGCCCAGTGCGCTGGAGCCGTTGCCGCTGCTGCCGGGGAATCGTTGGGGGAAATTGGGGTAGATGGTTGAGTGAAGGGCGGTCTAAGGGTCTAGGGTCTGAGGAAGGGTCAAGGGCAATCGCTGCGCTCCCTCACCCCCTCCCAGCCCTCTGCTTCGCAGTTCTGCGAGTCCCCTCAAGGGTGAGGGAGCAAAAACCACCACACCGCCGCCCAAAATCGTTTCCGCCTCTCTCCGTGTGAGGCCGTCGTGCGTGAAACGCGCGGGCCAATTACAGCTATAAGACGACTGGCAATTCCGCTTCAGATGGACGATTTAGGCGAGCCCGAATGCGACAAGATGAATCCTGCCGAGTGCCACGACAAACTCCCCTGCACCCTTTGGGGGCGGGGGCTGGGGGGTGGGGGAAAACGTGGCAGCAAACCAAAACCCCCAACGCCCAACCATTTCCATCCAGAGGCCAACGCCCCACGTCCAAGCTGCGGAGACAACTCCCAAACCTCCTGCGCTCCGGGTGTTACCGTACCTGTATGACGACTGCCGAACCGACTGCCCCCGCCGTGAGTAGCGCGGCTCCGAGCGTGACCGATCACGACGCCGCAATTTTCGACCTGATCGCGCAGGAAGGCGAGCGCCAGCGCGTCGGCATCGAATTGATCGCCTCCGAGAACTTTGCCAGCGCCGCAGTGCGGGCCGCGCAGGGCAGCGTGCTGACCAACAAATACGCGGAAGGCTACCCCGGCAAACGCTGGTACGGCGGCTGCGAAGTGGTAGATCAGGTGGAGCGGTTGGCGATCGAGCGTGTCAAGGAACTGTTTGGCGCGGCGTGGGCCAATGTGCAGCCGCACTCGGGCAGCAGCGCCAACCTCGCCATTTACAACGCACTCATCGAACCCGGCGACACCGTGCTGGGCATGGATTTGTCGCACGGCGGGCACCTGACGCACGGCAACCCGGTGAACTTCAGTGGCCTGCGGTACAAGATCGTGGGCTACAAGGTGAACTCCGAAACAGAACTGATCGACATGGAAGAAGTGCGCCGCCTCGCGCACGAGCATCAGCCCAAAATGATCATTGCGGGGGCCAGTGCCTACAGCCGAATCATCGATTTTGCAGCCTTCCGGGTCATTGCCGACGAAGTGGGCGCAATCCTGTTTGCCGATGTGGCGCACATTGCCGGACTGATCGCGGCGGGCGTGCATCCCAACGCGCTGCCCCACGCGCATGTGGTCGCCAGCACCACCCACAAAACCCTGCGTGGGCCACGCGGCGGCGTGATTCTCAGCAACGACCCCGAGCTGGGCGCGAAGATTGACCGGGCCGTCTTCCCCGGCTATCAGGGCGGGCCGCTGGAGCACGTCATTGCTGCCAAAGCCGTGGCCTTCCGCGAAGCCTTGCAGCCCGAATTCAAGACCTACGCCGCGCAGATCGTGAAGAACGCGCAGGCGCTCGCCAAAGCCTTCCAGAACCTCGGCTACCGCGTGGTGTCGGGCGGCACCGACAATCATCTGCTGGTGCTCGATATTCGCCCCAATGGGCTGAATGGCACCAAGGCCACCAAATTGCTGGACGCCAACCACATCACCATCAGCAAGTCCACGTTGCCCTACGACTCCGAGAAGATTTTGCATGGCGGCGGCATTCGCCTCGGCACGCCCGCCGTGACCACTCGCGGCATGAACGAGGCCGACATGCACACCATTGCCGGACTGATTGACCGCGCCCTGAAGGGTGAAGATGTGAAGGCCGAAGTCCACGCCTTTGCAGGCGGCTTCCCACTGCCCTGAAAACAGAGGACTGAGTGGCGGCGGGCACTTTGGACATGCCCGCCGCCGCTTTTTTCGGTCTAATACCGAATTAAAGAGTGTTTTGTGGAGCAAGGGATGAGTGGGCGTCTAAGCGGCGAACTCACCGCATGCCAAGGAGTCGTTTTAACTTCGTGGAGCCGCACCAAAACCAACCGGCTCAGCTGCGACTCTTCTACCACTCAGTCAGAAAAACATTTGTCCCATTCAAATTAAATTGCAAAGAGGTTAGACCCAAAAATACCAAGAGAATCACAAAATAATTGAGGCGTGTGAGAATTCCGTCATAATCATCAGAATAGAGTCATCCTATGACTGGCGCTTCGCCCCCTCCTGATGGCTCGCCCGGCGGCCAGCCTTCTCCTCTGCTTATACCCGCCGATCCTTTGCCCCCGCATCCGCTGAGTCTGGGTGACGTGACGCTGCACCTGACCCAGCTGGGACTGACTGCCTCAGACCTCGGCAGCGCCATGAGTCCGGTGCTGAACGTGCTGGTAGACCGTACGGCAGCAGTAGGAGCCGGATACTTTCAGTTGCGCGACGCCACGCTGACCTACCACGCCCGAGCCGCCACTGGCGTCGTGCCGCAAGGCCCAGCCATGGAAGCGCTGCTGGTACACGGGTTGCCGCATCATCTGCCGCTGGTACAGGCACTAGAAATCGCCACTGGGCCGCTATTTTTTGACGATACGCGCCTGCAACCTCAGTCGGCAGGCTTTCCAGATTTGGGCGTGTTTGCCCTGACCGCCGCGCCTATTCGTAACCGGGCGGGCGTATTGGTGGGGGCGCTGCTGTCTCATGTGTTCGAGCCGCACCCCTGGACGTACTACGAGCGCCAGACCTTGCACACGATTATGGGGTTGGTGGCGCTGCTGGCCGCCCGCCTGGACGCCGAAGAACGCGAGCAGGCCGCCCACGAGAGTGCCCTGCGTGCGCTGGGGCTGATGCTGGAAGCACGCGACGCCGAAACGCAGGGGCACACAGACCGCGTGACCGAACTCGCGGGTCGCCTGGGCCAACGCCTGGGTCTGAATGGGCAAGAACTGCGCGACCTGCGCTGGGGAGCTTACCTGCACGACATCGGTAAAATGGCGATTCCAGACGCGATTTTGCATCATCCCGGCGCGCTGGACGCCGAAGCGCGTGCCCAAATGCAGCTGCATGTAAAGCAGGGCGCGGCACTGGCCCAGCACCTCAGCTTTTTACCCCGCAGCGCCCACGACGTTATTTTGGCCCACCATGAATGTTGGGACGGCAGCGGTTATCCCTGCGGCTTAAGTGGCGAGAACATCCCCCTACCCGCCCGGATTTTTGCCGTCTGCGACGTATACGACGCCCTGACCAGTGCCCGCCCCTACAAACGTGCTTGGAGCCACGCCGAAGCCGCCGCACATCTGCTGAATGCACGAGATAAGCACTTCGACGCCGTCGTCGTGGACGCGCTGCTGGCTGTGCTGGACGAGGATCAGGCGGGATTGGGGGCGGTGGGGTAGGGGGGTTGAGTTGGTGGGGGTGGGTGGGTCTGAGGTGTGGGGGCGGGGACGGTTGCTGGTGGCCCCCTCTGCTTCGCAGCTCTGCGACTCCCACAAGGGGCGAGGGTAAACGGCAAAGGCTAGAAGCTTAGTTCTTGCTCCCTCACCCTTGACTGGCACAACCCGAGGGGATGAGTGAGCGAAGCGCTTGCCCTTCCGCCCTACCCCCCAATCTTTCCCCACCCACAGCGGCATAATTTGCACCGATGCTGTACGCCTCCCCCCCCACCTCTGCTGCCGAAACCTTGGCCGACCTCGCCTCTGCGCTGGGAGCCGACGCGGTGGGCTGGGCGGCGGCGCGGGTTCCGACTTCGGCGGTGGCCGAGTATGCCGGGTGGCTGGGCGCGGGCAAGCACGCCGGAATGACCTACCTGGAACGCCAATTGCCCGCCCGCGCCGACCCCAGCAGCCGACTGGAAGGCGTGGGCAGCGTGCTGGTGCTGGGTGTCTCTCATGCCTTCGCGCCGCCACCTGTACCGAGTGACGGTATACGGCTGGGACAGGTGGCCCGTTACGCCTGGACGCCCGATTACCACGACCAACTGCAACCCCTGCTGACCCGGCTGGAAGGTGAAGCGGCGCGGCTGGGCGTGCGGGCGCGGGGCTACGTGGATCACGGCCCCATCATGGAGCGGCTGTTTGCGGCAGGCGCTTTTCTGGGCTGGCGCGGCAAATCGGGCATGACCGTCAGCACGCGGCTGGGCGCATTCGTGACGCTGGCTGTGCTGCTGACCGACCTGCCCTGGGAAGTAGAAACGGCGGCACATCCGGATCGCTGTGGCCGCTGCACCCGCTGCATTTCGGCGTGCCCCACAGCGGCGATTGGCGATGACCGCACCATAGATGCATGGCGCTGCGTGTCGTACCTGACCATAGAACATAGGGGGCCGCTGCCCCACGAATGGCGGACAGGGGTCGGAGACTGGCTGCTGGGCTGCGATATATGCAGCGAAGTTTGTCCATGGAGTGCCAAAGCTGGCCCGCTGGCCCGGCTGCTGGAACCTCAGGCGCGGCTGGCCTACCCCGATCTGACTCGATTTTTTGGGATCAGCGAGCGGCAATTTGAACGGGAATGGGCCGGAACCGCCCTGCTTCGCCCCCGCCGCAAAGGCATGGCCCGCAACGCCCTGACCGTGCTGGGAAACCTGCCCGCCGACCATGAGGGCCGCGAACTGGCCCGCCCCCTGCTGCTGGCCGGAAGCCATGATCCGGTGTGGGAAGTGCGCGAGGCCGCCGCGTGGGCATTGGGTAGGTGGGGCGAATCTGACCTTCTCCCTCCCCTACTGGCTGATCCACACGAGGCAGTGCGGGCCACCGCTGAACAGGCTTTAGCGGGCCTGACCTAGCAAGTTTCAATCCCCACTCGGCATTCAGCCAAAGTTGAGCGTCACTTGAGCGAGACTTTATGGCTCCTCCATTCTGGGGGATGCCCCACGCTTTGGCCTGCGCGGGCGTGTTCGGGTAGGGCATGACCCAAGTTGACGCCAACCGAACCCCCAGCAACCTGACCGAACAATTTATGCAGGCGCTTCAAGTGATTGAGCAAACGGGCGACGTAGAGCCGTTGGTGGCTCTCTTCGCCAAGGGTTCCAGCCTGAAGAATCTGACGACCCACACGTGGACGGGGCAGGACGGCGCACGCGAATTCTGGACGGCTTACCTCTCCAACTTTGAGCAGATTCGCAGCGAATTTACTCACCATCTGGAGGCCAGCAACACGGGCCTGATGGAATGGGAAGCCACCGGGCAACTGAAGGGCGGCTCCGATCTGGCCTACCGGGGCGTCAGCATTATCGAAATTGATGGGGATAAAGTTAGCGCCTTCCGCACCTACTACGATTCGGCGGCGTTCGTGAATACAGGTGTGGCCGAAGTTCGTTCTGAGTAGGCGCCACTTCCCTCACCCCCCATTCCGTACCCCTATCTAAAGTCCGCATAAAGTGGACAACCGACCCGGAGAAGGCCCGCCGCGCCCTACGATAAGGGCGTGCGCTTCCGCCTTCTTGTTTCTTTGCTGTGCCTGACCAGTGTTGCTGCCCCGGCTCCTGCCCTTCCTCTGTCTACGTCGGTGCGCACGCCGCTACTGACCCCTAGTGTGGTCGCTCGCTTTCCGCATGACCGGGCCGCCTTTACACAGGGCTTGCAGTATTTGGGTGGCGGCGTGTTGCTGGAAAGTACGGGTCAAATCGGTGAATCGGGCGTGCGGCGGGTCGAGCTGAAGTCGGGCCGGGTTCAGCGAATGGTGGCGACACCGCTGGCTCAAGCGTTTGGCGAGGGCTCGACGGTGCTGGGGAGCGTGGCTTACCACATCACCTGGCAAAGCGGCGTGGCTTTTGCCTTTGACGCCACCACCCTGCGCGAGATGGGCCGTTACCGATACACGGGCGAGGGCTGGGGCCTCACCAACGACGGCAAGCACCTGATCATGAGTAGCGGCAGCGCGGCATTGGTGTGGCGCGATCCCAAAACCTTTGCAGTCAAGCGGAGTGTCACGGTGACCGATCAGGGCCAGCCCGTGCGGAACCTGAACGAGCTGGAATATGTGCAGGGCAGCGTCTACGCCAACGTGTGGCTGACTGACCGGATTGCCAAGATTGACCCGGCCACCGGGAAGGTCACCGCGTGGATCGATGTATCCAACCTGACCCGTGAGGCCAGTACCACTGCCGCCCGCGCCGGAAAACCCCTGACCTTCGACGACGTGCCCAACGGCATCGCCTTCATTCCAGAACGGGGCACGCTGCTGCTGACAGGCAAGCGCTGGCCCACGCTGTTTGAAGTGAAGGTGCCCGGGCTGAAGGTGGAAACGGGCGTGACTGGGCGGGGGGCGACAGGGCGGTAAGACCGGTTCAGGCTGGAGCTTCGGCCTGCCCTGCTCCTATCTGCACTGTTCCCAGTGTTTCAGCCACGGTGCTCCAAATCTGTTCCGCCAATTCATCCGGCGACCTCGTGCCGTCCATCACGCGAAATCGAGCGGGTTCTCCGTGTGCCAATGCGAGGAAACCTTCGCGTACCCTCTGATGAAAACTGAGGTCAGCGCGTTCCAGGCGGTCAGGTTCGCCCCGTGTGGCCGCGCGGGCGAGGCCTACTGCGGGGTCTAGATCGAGCAAAAACGTCAGATCGGGTTGCAGACCGCCTGTCGCTGCGTGCGTAATCTGAGCCAGCAAGCCCGCATCCAGCCCCCGTCCCGCGCCCTGATAGGCCAGGCTGGAATCGGCGTAGCGGTCACAAACCACCACTTCCCCGCGTGCCAGCGCAGGCCGGATGATCTGCCCCACCAGTTGGGCGCGGCTGGCCGAATACAGCAGAAATTCGGGCAGAGGGTCGACTGGCAGGTCAGGCTCCAGCAGCACCACCTGCCGAATCCGCGTGCCCAGCGGTGTGCCGCCCGGTTCGCGGGTGACGATGTGGGCCACCTCAGCGCCAGTCAGCCGCTCTACCAGACGCGCAATCTGGGTGGTCTTCCCCGCACCTTCTGGCCCCTCGAAGGTGATGAACAGCCCCCGGCTCACAGGCTCATTCACAGACCGGTAGGGAGGTGCAGAAATTGCCAGGGCAGGCCGAATTCATCTTCCAGGCGGGCCGCCAATGCACGCACGCCGAAGACTTCGGTTTCGTAATGTCCGGCGTACACCACGTTCACGCCGTACTCGAAGGAATCGTGGAAGTGCTTGTGTTCGGGTTCTCCGGTCAGCAGGGTATCGAGGCCCATCGCGGCGGCTTCGGCTACTGCGCCCGCGCCGCTACCACTGACAATGCCAAGGCGGTGGACGTGCGGAATGCCGCCACCGTGCACCAGACAGATTTCCCCGGTCAGCTTTTGCACCCGGTCTGCAAAGTCCTGAAGGCTCTGCACAAAGGGCAACTCTCCGGCCAGACCGATCTTGTGGCCCTGCCAGTCGCCAAACGGCTCCGTATTTTGCAGGGTCAGGGCGCGGGCCATCATCGCGTTGTTGCCCACTTCGGGGTGGGCGTCCAGCGGAATGTGGGCGGCATAGAGATTCAGATCAGCCATGAGTGCTGTGCGGACGCGCAGGCGGTGAGGCCCAGTAATCGGCAACGGCTCGCCCCAGAACAACCCGTGGTGCACCAGCAGGATATCTGCGCCACTGTCGGCGGCTTCCTGCAATGAGCGGGCACTGGTGTCCACGCTGGCGGCCACGCGCCGGATCACGTCGGTGCCCTCGATTTGCAGGCCGTTCATGCTGGGGTCGGGGAGCGCACCCACTTGCAGGTATTCATTCAGCCAGCGCACCAGCACGTCGCGCTGCACTTCGCCCCGCACGGGCTGGACAGAGTTGGAGGCGGGAGAAAGATCGGTCATACCCGCATTCTAGGCCGGGGTGGGCGGGACAAAGGGTGAACTGGAATGCTGGAATGAAGGAGCGCCCAGCCTGTGTGCCCTAAACTACGCCCATGTTGCTGTACGGGCGGAATCCGGTGCTGGAAGCCATCGCAGATGGGCGCGTTGCTGAGGTGTTGGTGGCGCGGGGCGTAGAAGAATCGTTTATCAGGGAGCTCAAGGAATTGGACGTGCTGGTGCGCTTTACTTCGCGCATAGAGATGGATCAGATGGTGGGCACGACGCAGCATCAGGGCGTGGTGGCCGAAGTAGAAGACCTGAAATGGGCCAGCGTGGACGAGATTTTCGAGCGGGCCGACTCCAGGGGCGAGCCGCTGCTGATCGTGCTGCTGGACGGCATTACCGACCCGCGCAACTTTGGGGCCATCATCCGCAGCGCCGAGGTGCTGGGCGCACACGGCGTGGTTGTAGAAGAACGCCGCAGCGCACCGCTGTCGCCTGTGGTCGCCAAAACAGCGGCGGGCGCGGTGGCCTACCTTCCTGTGGCGCAGACCAAAAATCTGCCCCGCTTTATAGACGCCCTCAAAGAAGACAACGTGTGGGTGTACGGCGCAGCGGGCGAGGCCGCGCAGGACATTGGCCGCACCGATTTTTCGGGCAAACTGGCGCTGGTGATCGGGGCTGAAGGCGAAGGCCTGCGCCGCCTCGTGCGCGAAAAGTGCGACGTACTGGTCAAGATTCCGACCAGTGGGCGCGTGCAGAGCCTGAATGCGTCGGTGGCGGCGGGCATTTTGCTGTATGAGGCCACCAGAAACCGTGGAGGAAGTGGGCGGTGACGGCCTCTGCCCCGTGGCAGCTGGCAACCATCTCCAGCCCCGCCCTGACCCTGGACATCCTGCCCGGCATGGGGGCCAGCATCCTGAATCTGCGGGCTGCGTCGGGCCGCCCCGTGATGCGATCGGTCGCGCTGGAACACGTGCAGACCAGCAGCCAATGCGCCTGCTTTACGCTGCTGCCCTACAGCAACCGCATTCGGGACGCCCGGTTTGAATTGGCAGGGGAAACGGTGGAGTTGCGCCCCAATACCAAAGACGGCCTCGTACAACACGGGGACGTCAGAAACCGCCCGTGGACGGTGACGCGGGCGGGCGATTCCCACCTGATCTGCGAATTTGATAGCCGGGACGTGATCGATCTGAACTGGCCCTGGGCGTTTACCGGGCGCGTAGAATACCGCCTGCACGGCCCGCATCTGGACATCAGTGTGACCCTGACCAATGCAGACTTGCGCCCGATGCCCGCCGCAGAGATGCCCGCTGGCATGGGTCTGCATCCCTACTTTGCCCGCATCCAGGATGGCCAAGACCCGCTGCTGACCTTTGACGCCGCGCTGACCTACGACACCGATGAACGCAATTTGCCCACCAGCGGCGCAAGGCCCGTACAGCCCGCCGAGGATTTCCGCACGCCTACAGCGGTTGGGACGCAAACCCTAGACCGCGTGTATACCGCGTGGGACGGAATTGCCCGACTGGATTGGCAACCCCACACTGGGCAGCCGCACACTGGCCCCCACCGCGCCCTGATCCTCACCGCCGACAACGTGTTTTCCCATCTGGTGGTGTTCACTGCCCCAGACGGCAGCCTTGCTCTTGAACCCGTGTCTCACGCCACCGACGCCTTTAATCTGGCGGCGCAGGGCATCGGCGGCACCGACATGAAAACGCTCCAGCCGGGGCAAAGTCTGGCGGGAGCGCTGCGGGTGACGGTGGAAGGTCAGTGGTAGTAGAGAGAGTAAAGAGCACTCACCCTCTGGCGATCAGGATGCCCTGACGATCCCGCAATTCCAGTCCTGCCTGAAGTCGCTGCAAGGCCGTCAACAGATCGTCGGTTTCCCGCAGTACTTCGGGGCCGTGATCGGTCGGCAGCACAATTCGGTATTGGGCCGGGGCAGTTGGGGGCGTCCAGCGTTCCCCACTGTCTTCCTTGACAAAGGCACGTGACATCCCCCAAGTCTGCGCCGAACCGATGAAATCCCCATTTAAGCCGGATGACGACAACTTGAGCTTCAGCCCTGGTGTTTTTTACGGCGTCCCGCGCCCTCACTGATCCAAGTCCGGCACACTGCGCCGCGCCGCCAGCGTAATTTGCGCTTCTCGGCGCTCGTCTCCGCGTTGGTAGCCTATCGTAATCGTGTCGCCAATCTCGGCGCGGCGAATCTGGTTGATGACCTCATCGGCGTCACGGGTTCGCACACCGTTCACACTGAGAATCACGTCTCCGAGTCCTACAGGATTGGCCTCGGCATCAAGGGGCGTTCCGATCAGGCCTGCGCGGGCGGCAGGACTGCCCTTGGCAACGCGGGCCACCACTGCACCGGGGGGATCAGTCATGCCGCTGTGGTTGGAATCGAAGACCAGGCCCACCACCGGCGTATCTCGCTTGACGCCTGTGCGCAGAGCAGCGATCAGGTCGTTGCCCTCGGTCACAGGTACGGCGTAACTGGTGCGGGTCTGGCCACTGGTATCCACCCGGATATAGCTGATGACACCGATGGCCTGCCCGTTGCCGTCGATGATCGGGCCGCCACTGTCACCGGGGGCCAGGGGCGCGGTCATTTCCAGCGTGCCCTGCGGGAAATCGGCTCGGCCTGCATCGGCATTCAGGCGCAGCAGGCGGCCCCGGCGTGGCTGTAAAAAGTCTCCGCCGCTGTTGCCGATAGCCAACACCGTTTCACCCACACGCGGCGGGCGAGTCGCGAGGTTATAGGCCGGAAATGGCCCGCGCCCCTGCACCTGGAGCAGCGCCACATCAGCGGCGGCATCAAAGGCCGTGACCCGCGCCGGATACGAGCGCCCCGACAGCGTACTGATCTGGAACAATTGCCCTTCTGCAACCACGTGGTACGCGGTGAGAACCTGCCCCGTTTCACTGATAAAAAAGCCGGTACCGAGGCCCGCCGTGTTGCGGGCGCTGTTCACGCTTTCCACGCGCACAGTAGCGGGGCGCAGCTTTTCGAACAGGGCGCGGGTGGTTTCGGGCAACTGGTTGGGCAGCGCACTGGTTTGGGCAGGCGGCACAGACAGCACCGGATCGGCCCGCTGCTCTGGCAACAGATAGGCACCGAGCGCAAGAATGAGTAAGACGGGTAACCACGGCGAGAATCGCACAAACAGATTCTAGTGGGCCACAGTAAAAAATAAAGTGGGAGAAGGCACGGGACAGAGATCGGCGCACTACCTTGCCTGACAAGACACTTGGGGCCGACTACCTTGGTGAGCAAGTATCCAGCAGGACGGGACTCAAAAGGAGTTGGCTGATGAACCCGCTGAAATCCGGCATGCTTGATCTGGCTTTGCTGGCCGCCCTGAACGAGCAACCGCGCTACGGACTGGACATTCTAAAGTATGTAAACGAGCGCAGCGGCGGCCTGTTCGACCTGTGCGAAGGCAACCTGTATCCGGCACTGCACCGTCTAGTCAAGGCGGGCTGGGTAGAAGGCGACTCGCAGCCCAGCGACAGGGGCGGCGCACCCCGCAAGGTCTACCGCCTGCCCGATGAGGGCGCGGGGGCCCTAAGCAGCAAGCGGGCCGAATGGCAAACACTGCGCGGCGCACTGGACGCCCTTTTGTTGCGTAAGCTCAGGCAACCCGCATGACCCGCCACCTCAGCCGAACGCCGCGCCTGCTGAGCCTCGACGCCTACATTCACCGCGCCACGCTGGGCCTGCCCAAAGCCGAGCGCCTGGACGCCGCCGCCGAATTGCGGGCGCATCTGCTGGAGCGCACCGCCGAACACGAGGCGCAGGGCTTTAGCCGCGAGGAAGCCGAGTTTCTGGCCGTGAAGAGCATGGGCGACCCGGAACCCGTGAATCGCAGTCTGCTGGGGCACGCGCTGACGCATAAAGCGGGTTGGTTGGCACTGGCCGTGTTACTGGCAGGCAGCGGCGGGTGGTGGGTGTATAGGGAGTGGATGCCGCCCAAAGAAGGCATCGCTTTTGAGGCAGCCACGCCCGCCGATATTGCCCGCCTGTTTGCCGATACATACGCCCCATGCGGCAAGTATCAAGCTGCCACCGTGACCTATCCGCGTGGAACGCAAGTAGTCGTCTATGCCAACATTGCCAGCAGCGATATTAAAACAGCAACGATTATGTCTCTATCCGTGTGAGCAATATCAGAGAATTGCAAGAAAAGATTTTCCGGGGCCGTGTTCCAGGGAGTTACCGCTTTCAGGAGCGTTGGCTGATGGCCTCCCGACCACTTATCTGTGCGAATGAACTTGGTCACCGCTTGTACACGACAGCAGTTTCATTAGATTCACCGTTCGGCAGCACTGGTATTCAATCGCAGAGGGGCTTGGGGTTCAATGTCGGAAATTGCAACAATCCCAGCCTGTTGCTTCGGCAAAAGAGCAGGGAAGCTCCCGGTGCAGTTCCGGCCACTGGCGGCGGAAGTTACAAAATTTCGGGCGGCCAACAAGAAAGTCTTCCCCTCAACCGATGGACGGTACTCCGCCGCCTTGTTGTTGAGTCACTCGCCGACCCCAACACAGAGGGCGAACCTGTGGGTGAGGATAGCAAGCAATCCAGAGGAAGTTTCGTGGCCGTACTGCCGCTAGACCGCATTCCAACCCAAACGGACGGTAGCTACAGCTACGGCGCTGGCATAGTCCAACTCAATGGCGACACGCAGAATCTGCCGCCACTCCCGCCCACGGTTCCCGAACCACCCCACGCCCAAACGCTACCCTGATCCCCATGCTCTACTGGCTTCTAAAATCTGAACCCGACGTGTTCGGCTACCCCGATCTGGTGCGGGTGGGCAAGGAGCCTTGGAACGGCGTGCGGAATTATCTGGCCCGCAACTATCTGCGGCAAATGAATGCGGGCGACCTGTGCCTATTTTACCACTCCAACGCCAAACCGAACGGCGTGGCAGGCGTGGCGCGGGTGGTGCGGGCGGCCTACACCGACGACCTGCAATTCGACCCAGAGAGCGCGTATTTTGATCCCAAAAGCTTGCCCGACAATCCGCGCTGGAGCATGGTGGACGTGTCGCCCGTCGCGGCCTTCCCAAGCCTGCTGACACTGGACGCCCTGCGAGGGCTGCCGGAGTGGGAAGACTCGCCCCTGACCCACAAGGGCACGCGCCTCAGCGTGATTCCGGTGACAGCGGCGCAGTTTGCAGCGGCACTGGAAGCGGTGGGGCTGGAGCTTGGGGCACTGGAACTTGGGCTACTGGAACCCGCCTTCATCTGAGAGCCTGACACCCTCCCGTTTACCCGGCCAACCCGCATCCGTTGTCACGGTCTTGTCAGAGGCTACGGCGCACACTGCAGGCATGGAACTGCTGCTGGCCGCCCTGGTTGTCATCACTTCACTGCTGCTCGCCGCGCAACAAGATCGGCAGAAGCGTGCACCTGTGCCGGTGCGTGTTTCCCATCGTCCCAAACGCTGAAATACCCCTTTAGACCTTCCACGGCGGGCCTGTCTCCGCCCGCAACCCAATTGCCCCGCCTGCCCTCTCCTCCTCCGGGGCAGGCGGGTTTTTTTGCTGTAATTTGGCGGATAAGGCCTGAGCTCGGGTGCGGGCGCTACAGTAACGCCGAGATGACAGACGCCCGTACCCTCTACCCCCTCGGCGACCAACTGGGCAGCGTAACCCTGATTCAGCACGCTGGCGATGACAAAATGATTGCCAATGCCGCACGCGTTTCTTTCGGCGGAGACAGTGACGCGCCCCTGAATGCCCGCGACGAAAAGCTGATTCGCTACCTCTTACGGCATCAGCATGGCTCGCCGTTCGAACACAACATGATCACATTTAAGGTAATTTGCCCCATTTTTGTAGATCGGCAATGGGTGAGACATAGAGCCGGAGTCTCTAAAAACGAAACGTCGGGAAGGTATGTGGAGCAACAGGAACGCAATTTTCAGCCGCTCAGCTTCCGGAAACAGGCTCCCAGCAACCGCCAGGCCAGTGTAGAAGACGACGGCACACTGGATCAGGCGCAGGCAGCACGGGTCTGGGCGGAGGCGTGGCAATCGGCTTACGGCGCGTACCAGACGCTGTTGGGCCTGGGGGTCACGCGGGAGCAGGCGCGGGGCGTGTTGCCGCAGAGTCTGTATACCGAGTCGTATTACACCTTTAATGTGCGCTCGCTGCTGCACTTTATCGGCCTGCGCGACCACGACGGCGCACAGTACGAAATCCGGCTGTATGCGCGGGCTTTGGCAGAATTGGCCGAGCCGCTGTTTCCCGTGACCTTCCGCGAATGGCGGGCACTGGTGGCCGAGCAAACCCACTGAGCGGCCTGCCTACGACTCGGCAATAAATGAACTGCGTCTAGGTAGGTCTGCGGTCAATAGTGCCCCACCTATACTGCTGAAGTGTCTGTTCTCTGGTTGAATCAGCGGCCTACCCCATGGTCGCGTCTGGCCTCCTTTGTGCTGCGTGTGGCAGGTTGGGAATCCATAATCGCGCCTCCGCCGGGGCCGAAATTCGTGGCCGCCGCCGCCCCACACACCAGCAACCTCGATTTCTTCCCGGCTCTGTTGTGGCGCTGGGGAACCCGGATTCCGGTGCATTGGGTGGGCAAAAAAGAACTGTTCCAGTTTCCGCTGGGCCTGTTTATGCGGGCGGTGGGCGGCCTCCCGGTCAACCGTCAGCAGGCGGGCGGCAACTTTGTAGACGCGGTGGTGGCCCTGATTCATAGCCAGAAGGAAATCGTGCTGGTGGTGGCCCCCGAAGGAACCCGCAAACGCGGCCAGTACTGGAAAACCGGCTTTTATTACATGGCCCTGGAAGCGGGCCTGCCGATTGGTGTGATTGCGCTGGACTGGCAACACAAACGTATCGGCGTCATCGGGTATGTGACGCCCACAGGCGACCTGGACGCGGATTTTGCCGTGATCCGCGAGATGCTGAAAGATGTGCGGGGCCGCGTTCCTGCCAACGAGACACCAATCGTTCCCCGGCCCAAAGAGGCGGGCAAGGCTTAGCAGAACGGTGAAAACAGGTCCAGCCTGAGCATAGGCTGGCTCTGTACATTCACTTTCTTCAGCCCATTTTGACGAACATAGGTGGCTTCACACCAATCATGCGGGCCATCATCCACACCTGACCTTTGTGGTGCGCCTCATGCGTGATCAGCATGTCTACCATTGCAGCAATCGGCATTTCTCGGCCCCCGAATGCAGTCACGCGGCGGCCCAGATCTTCGTTGCCGAGGGCAGCAATGGCGCTCATGGCCGCCTCGGTGGTCTGCTGAAGGCGGGCGCGGGCGGCAGGCAAATCGGCGCTGGGAGCAGGCAACGCGCCAGGGGCCTGGCCCTGAACCATCCCCAGAAACCGCTCGCTGCTGCCCGATAAGTGGTCGGCCAACGCCACGAAGCTCATGCCGCCTTCCCACGCCGCAAATTGGGCCTGATCGTCGGGCAACTCGGCGTACAAGTCCATCAGGGCGGCGCGGTGGCTATGCAGGGCGCGGGCCAACAGGGCGGAGCGGGACGGAGAGGCAGTGGGTACAGTCATGGGCACACAATAGAGCCGCGCCGCCCACTAAGAAAGGGGCAGTGCGGCACGGGCAGCAGAGGCCAGGACAGAGAATTACAGCGGGCGATTCTTAAGTGCGTCGCGGATTTCGGCCAGTAGTTTTTCTTCGTTGGTAGGTTCGGCCACAACGGGCGTTTCTTCACGCTTGGCGCGTTCCAGCATGCGTGTAAAGGGCGTGATGACAAAGAAATACACCACTGCCGCAGTAATTACGAAGGTAATTAAGGCCGTGAGGAACGTACCGTATTTAAAGATGCTGCCGTTGATACTGAAGGAGAGGGCGTCGAAGTTGGGCACGCCGCCGAAAATGCCGAGGATAGGCATCACTACGCCCTGCGTAAAGGCAGTGACGACACCAGCAAAAGCCGCGCCGATAATCACACCGACAGCGAGGTCAACCAAGTTGCCACGCATCAAAAATTTCTGGAATCCACTGAACATGAGAACAATCTTACACTTTTTGGGGACAAACTTGAAGGGTAGTCAGTAATCTGGCAAGAGAACAACGAAGTGAGCGACAAGAAGACGTGCTTCCTGCCGCCCACTTGACTGAGCTGCTGGTCAATGACTAGAGGCTTTACGCCTGTCCGCGCATCCCTTGTTCGGCCACCTGAATCTGAACAGTATCGCTCTTGCCACTGTCCTTGACGGCGTGGGCACTCATGCCCCACTGGTGGCCGCTGCTGGTGGCCGCACTGAGGATCACGCGGGCCAACTCGCCCAAGGTGGCCCCGCCCGCCTGCACGTCCATTTTAAATTCCTTGCGGAGTTCGGTCAGGCTGGTGTCGTCCAGCATCAGTTCGGTGCCGTAGCGCAGCGTGGTGGGCGGCACCAGCAGCAAATCGGCCTCACCAGGCTTGACAGCGTGCCGGAAACAGCGCCCAGTCAGCAGGCCCGCCACCGTCGTCACTTTGCCGAAGGTCTTGTTTTCAACGGCCCGCACTTCCAGCGTCAGGCCCTCGATGGCCCGCAGCGGCTCTACGGCCAGATCCAAGGACTCAGCAAACAGTGCGCCAGTCGCCAGAATGACGCGCTTGGGCTGGGGCAGTGCGGCGGGCAACTCGGCGTCCATCCCGCCCGTCAGGAAGTCGCGGATCATGCCCACGCCGTTTTCCAGCATGGGGAAGCCTTCGTATTCTTCCTCGCTGGGCAGCGGTTCTCCGGCCAACAGGTACAACTCGTCAGACGGAAAGATAAAGCGTGTGCCGCGCTCGTTCAGGAACTTCTTGCGCCAGATGTTGAGGCGTTTCAGGCTGTCCTGCGCGTCTTCACGGGTAAACGTCCGCACGTCGGGCAGGTTGGTGCGGTGCGAGGTCAGGCCGATGGGCACCACCGCCGCGCTGAGGACGTTGGGGCGGCTGGACAGGTATTCCACCGTATCGTCCAAGTGTTCGCGGTCATTGCGCCCCGGCACCAGCACGATCTGGGTGTACAGATCGATGCTTTCCAGCCGCTCGATCATGCCGCGAATCTGTACGGCCTGCGGGTCTTTGACCTTCAGTTTCCACCAGCGCATCAGGTCTTGGCGGAGTTCCTGATTGGCTGTATGCACCGACACGTACAGCGGCGACAGGTTCTCATCCAAGATTCGGTTGATGTCGCCCTCGGTGAGATTGGTCAGCGTGACGAACGAGCCGTACAGAAAAGACAGGCGGTAATCGTCGTCCATGATGTAGAGGCTCTTGCGGAAGCCTCTGGGCATCTGATGCACGTAGCAAAAATCGCACTTATTGGCGCACTTCTTGATGCCGTCGAACAGCACTTCCTCAAAATCCAGGCCGGGGTCTTCCCATTCCACATCAAAGAAGAATGTCTCGCCCAGCCCCGGCTCCTGCGGCATAAACAGGCGGTGATGATCCTGCGCCGTGCCAGGAACGCCGGTCATGACCTGAGGTGCAGCCACCGGACGGGCCATCTCCAGCGTGGCCTTGCCCAGCGATAAGGCGTGGCGGTAGGCCAGCACATCGGTCACGGCGGCCCCGTTAACACGCAGCAAAAAGTCGCCGGGGCGCACGCCTGCACGCTCGGCAGGACTGCCTGCCTCTACCGTTTTCACGGGCGCGGGGTAGAGTTCCTCTAGCTTGGCTTCTTCCGGCTTGGGTTGTTCGACTTGCGCTAATGCTGGGTTGTGCTGGTCATCTAGGCTGGCGACCGTCATCTGTCCTCCCTTCGGACTTCTCAGTCCCTTCCGGCAGTGCCGTACTGGGCCGCCGCGAAACAGGGCAGCTTAACAGAACGCGGGAGGCAGGGCTGTGATGTCTGTCCCGGTTGGTGGATGAATTCCTACCCCGCCCCCATCAGCCGTGCCAGCCCGCTTGAGGCCAGATCGCGCAGGCTGAAATTCATCTGAGCGGTCAAGTCGGTGTCTGCCGTATTGACCTCTATGACCACGCCGCCGCCCTGTTGGGTGTGGCGGGCCAGCCCTGCCGCCGGATACACCAGGCCGCTGGTGCCCAGAATCAGGGCCACTTCCGCCTCATAGAACGCGACCTGGGCAGCCTCCAGCACATCTGGGGACAGGTACTCTCCAAACCAGACGATGTGGGGGCGCATGCGGTTTCCGGCAGGCGAGGTGGGCGGCGTGACCAACTCGGCGGGGTCGGGCAAGGCGAACACTTCACCCGTGACCTCATCGCGGGCGCTGGCGAGGCTCCCGTGCAGTTCCACCATCTGCCCGCCGCCCGTGCCGCTGCCTGCGCGGGCGTGCAGACCATCTACATTCTGGGTCGCCAGGAAAAAGCCGGTACCCTTTTCACGCTCCAGTTGCGCCAGCAAGGTGTGCGCAGCGTTGGGTTGGGCACGGGTCACATCGGCGTAGCGGCCCGCGTACCACTGCCACACCAGGTCGGGGTCGCGGTGGTACGCGTCAGGACTCGCCAAGTCTTCGGGCCGGAACCGCGCCCAATGCCCGGTCTGGGCGTCACGGAAGGTAGGAATGCCGCTCTCGGCACTTACGCCCGCTCCGGTCAGGACAGCTACCCGGCGAGCAGAAGCGAGAGCAGCGCGGGCCTGATCCAGAGTGAGCATAGGGGGATTATTTCATGAATGGTAGGTCATACGGATTGCGCTTTATTCCGTCACCACCAGGAAAGCACCGCTTGCGGCTCCATAACGCGGAGTCCGTATTTTTTTCCACTCGCTCTGCTGCGCAGCTTTGCAAGTCCGCTCCCCTTCGGGGCTTTTCAAGTCGGGTTGATTCCTAAAAAGAGCAGGATTCAATCTGTATCAGCCCTGTGGAAACTCCACGAACTCTGATGGCACATGTTCAGTGAGCCATACGCCATTGGAACTGACATAAAACAGGTGTCCGGCCGTGTGCATCTGGCCCGCGTGGACGGTCAGCACCACAGGCAGGCCGCGCCGCGTACCGACTTTGGTGGCAGTGGCGGTATCGGGCGAGAGGTGGACATGGTGGCGGTTCATGGCCTTCAGTCCAGTGGCGCGGATGGCGGGCAGGGCGTCGGGATAAGTGCCGTGATACAGCACGGCGGGCGGCAGCGTGGGCACCAGTTCAAGGTCTACAGGGACGCTGTGGCCCTGATTGGCCCGGACGCGCTCGCTGCCTGTGCGGGCATCGGTGCCGAGGCTGAAGCGTTGTTTGTCGCTGGCTGCCACCACCCGTGCCACCTGCTCACGGGTGACATGCAGATGCGCCAGCACAGGCTCCAGCGGAACCCAACCACCCGGCGCGAGCGTCAGGCCCGCCTCATGCGGCGCGTGCCGCAGCAAATACGACAGCTGGTGTGACAGGTGCTTGTCGGATAGGTGCTTGTCGGTCATGGGTTCAGTGTGCAGAAGTTGGGCGCAGGATGCATCTGCCGCGTGGCCGGACAGCAGTAGGCCGGGTGGCGCAGTAGAACATCATTCTGAACGGCACAAGAGAACCGCCCCCCGAAAGGAGCGGTATTGATTGTTGGCGAGTATCTAAAAGCCGTGCTGCCCAGTCCTCTGGCCCTTAGACTTATTAGACCCTTAGACCTTACTCCGCGACGGTCAGATTTACCGTGCTGAGAGGCTCCGCGTTGGCATCACCCAGAGGACGAACCTCGTAGGTGACCGTGCCCGCACCGGGGCGACTCTCGTAGGCCCAGCCACAGCTGGCGTCCAACTGAATGTTTTTGGTGCCGACCAAGCGTTCGCCGCGTTTGACGGTGACGCTGTAGCCTTCGCCGCCGCCCACGCCGCCAAAGCGGAAGGGTTCCTTGACGGTTTGGCCGTCGGTGATGCTGAGGGTGTAGTCCTCGGCGCACACCTGAGCAGCGCCACCAGCAGAGGCCGTTGCGGCGGCCACAGTTGCGCGGACGGTGGTCAACTCGGTGCCGTCGCTGCCCTTCACGGCGTAGGTGTGCGCGCCTTCGGCAGGACTGGGGACGTCTTTCGTCCAGGCGCCGTCTGCGCCTACCGTGACGTTGCCGAGACTCACGTCGTCTTCAAAGATTTCTACGCTGGCTCCGGGTGTGCCCTGACCACTGAGGGTAAAGCCGCCTGCGGGCAATTGGGCGTCGGCAGCGGGGGTGGTGATGGAGAAGTCGGCGGCAGCGGGGGCAGCAGCGCCCGCAGTGTTGTCAGCGGCACTGTCGTCAGCAGGTGCGGCGGCTTCGTCGGCAGGCGCTTCGGTAGCGGCGTCGCCCACAGCAGCGTCTCCGACAGTGGCGCTCAGGGTGGCGAGTTCGGTGCCGTCTGCGCCTTTAATGGCGTAGGCCCGCGCTCCGGCAACCGCGCCAGTCACGGGCAATGTCCAGTTGCCGCCCTCGTCTACCGTGACTTTGCCGAGGCTGGTGTCGCCGTCGAACACTTCGATTTCCTGTCCAGCGGTGCCCGTGCCACTCAGGGCAAAGTCTCCGGCGGGCAGGATCGCGCCCGCAGCGGGTTCGGTGATGCTGAAGTCGCCCGTACCAGAGTCGCCCGTCGAAGCCGCATCGGTTCCGGTTGGCTCAGTGCTGGCCGCGTCGTCGGTGATGTTGACCTTGAATTCACTCTTGGCCGTGCCGTCTGCACCCGTGATGCTGTAGGTGTGCTCGCCTACTGTGGGCGCGGGAATGGCCGCCGTCCACTGACCGTCTGCACCGACGGTAGAGGTGGCGACTTCCTGGCCCTGGTCGGCAATGGTGAGCGTGTCACCCGCCGTGCCCGTGCCACTCATGGTGAATTCGGCGGCAGGCAGGTTGGAATCAGACGTGGGGTTGGTGACCACGATGCCGCCCACCGCCGCGCCCGCTGTGTTGCCTGTACTGGTGCCTGTGCCCGTTGTGGACGCAGGATTGCGGTTCAGAACCCAGCACCCACCCAAGAGCAGCAGCAGCGCCAACGGAATCAGCCACCAGGGAAAGCCGCCGCGTTTGCGTTCCGGCTCCCTGACGACTGCGGGCGTGACCACAGGCGGAGTCGCCGGGGGCGTGACCGGACGGGGAGCAGGCGGGACTGCCGCTGCAACCGTTGTGGCCGCTGCACCCACTGCACCAGCACCCAGCGCACCAGCACCGAGCAGGCCGCCCAGACTGGAGAGGCCAGTAGGCAACAGACCGGCCAGGCTGCCACCCATTCCACCCAACAGGCCAGAGAATGCGCCTGCACCCACGCCACCTGCACGGGCGCGGTTGCCCAGCATGCTCAGCACCAGCGGCGTCAGGATCGCCAGGAGCCGCCCAGCGTTTGCACCGCTGCCCCCCAGCGCCGTACCGAGTCGCCCGGTGACGGCCTCTACGTTGCCAAATAAGCCGCCCAGCAACCCGCGTCCCTGACCCTCGATCCGGGCTGTTTCAGCGCCGTCGTTGAGCAGGTTGGTGTTTAGGGTGCCGTCGGCTGCGGCCAGATGCCCCAGCGGGCGGGCCATATTCAACACGTCGTTTGCGCCCGATTCGGTGCGGCCCTTGTTGATCAGAGCGTTGAGCACCAGAGGCAGCGCGGCGAGGGTGGCGCGGCTGGCCGTACTGCCGCCAAAGCCCGCCGATTTGCCCACTTGCTCGGCCACCGCAGGCGTAAATTGACCCTTGAGAAAGTCCAGCAGGTTACCCGAGGTCAGTGCTGCTCCGGCCAAACCAGCGGCTCCAGCAGCGGCCAGCCCTCCGACAGCGCCACCGCCAATTGCCCCCAGATTGGGCTTATGCAGATCAGGTGTGGCAATTTCAGTGGGACTCAAGTTGATCTTGCCCAGTTCCGGTTTATTCAGCTCTGGCTTGTTCAGTTCTGACAACTTCACTTCCGGAATGGTCAGATCAGGTTTGCCGAGGCCAGCGGCCAGCGCACCCGCTCCGGCCAGCCCAGTTCCGGCCAAGCCTGCCCCCACCAGTCCGGCTCCGGCAGCGCCCATCCCGGCAAGGCCCGCCAGGCCGCCCTTCATACTCGGCAGCATGGTGGTCACGTTGCCTGCATTCAGACCGCGCTGGCCCAAAAAGCTGAGCAATAGCGGCAGCGCCATCTGCATCAGACGCTGCGCCCCGCTGTGCAGACCGCCGATGACTCCGGCGTCTGTGTGGCCCGCCGTGAGTTTGGCCGCCACCGATTGCGTAATTCGATCTGCGTGCCCGCCCAGCAACACTGGGGCGAGCATTTCTCCGGCCCGTTCCAGATTGCTGGCTCCGTCGGCGTCGTTCAGAGCGTCCTGTACGCTGGCAAATTGGGGCAGGTTTTGCACGGCATCCACAAGTTGTTCGCGGCCTTCCGCAGAGGAGGCGTGGTCAACGATAGCGTCGAGTTGCAGGGGTAAACCAGCGTGCAGCGCGGTGCGGGCCTGGTCTGGCGACAGATTGACGGCGCGGCCCAACTGCTCTGCGGCTCCGGCTCCAAAATAGCTTTGGATTTGATCCAGTAAGGTCATAAAGTTCTCCTGTACAACGGGCCAGCACTTGAGAGGGGACAAACGATGGCGTACGGCCTCCATGGAATCAACAGACAATCGGTATTGAACGGGCTAGATTGTAAAATATTTAACTGAACCGGGTATAATTGACCACCCGATACATTAAGGTTCGCCCTTGAGGGTGGACAGCAGTGACCAGAGTTGGATCGCCCCGATTACCGTACAGCCCAGCTTCAATCCCCCTTCACATGCGGCCATGAGCGTTTGCTTAGGTTTGGCAGGGTCGCCCAGATGAACACACGAAGGGGCCGGAGGCGGCAGGATAGAGGGCATGAATGCCCCCAGCAATCACTCCCATCAATCCAGCGTTTACCCCCGCCGAATCCTGATCACTGGAGCCGCCGGAGAAATCGGTAGCACCCTGAGAAGCCAGTTGCGCGACTTTTTACCCGGTTCCCAGACCGTATTACGCCTGACCGACGCCCGCGACCTCGGCCCGGCGCGGGGTGGAGACACCCAGTCAGGCGAAGAAGTGCAATTGGCCGACCTGACCGATTTTGCCGCCATGCAAGCAGTCATGCAGGGCGTGGACGCCGTGATTCATCTGGGAGGCATTGCCAACGAAGACCGCTACGGACGCATCCGGGACGTGAACATAGACGGCACCTATCATGTGCTGGAAGCGGCGCGGCTTGCAGGCGTGCAGCGCGTGGCCTTTGCCAGCAGCATTCACACGGTGGGGATGTATCCCCGCACCCCGATTGGCCCCCCAATTGGCCCCAATGTGCCCGTGCGCCCCGATACCCACTACGGCATCAGCAAGGTGTACGGCGAGGCGCTGGGACGCATGTACGCTGAAAAATTCGCACTGGAATTCGTGTCGGTGCGGATCTGCTCGTTTCAGCAGGAGCCGCAGGACGCCCGCCACCTGTCGACGTGGCTGTCTCACCGCGACGCCGCCCAACTGTTTGCCCGCGCAGTCACCGCACCTTCCAGCGCCCTGCCAGACGGCTTCCGAATCGTGGCAGGCATCAGCGGCAACACCCGCCGCTGGATGACCGATGAAGGCTGGGCCGAGATTGGCTACGCGCCGCAGGACGATGCCGAAGCCTACGCAGAGGCCGTGGGCCACCTTCACGGCGACCCGGCAGACATCACGGAACAGCGGCAGGGCGGGATCTTTGCCGCGCCGGATTATGTGGGCCTGGCCGCTGTGGGAGAAGGACAATGAAGGCTGTGCAACCTCAGCGTATCTCTGGCGGCAGCCCGTGGGAAGACGTGGTGGGCTATTCGCGGGCCGTGCGGGTGGGGCAGATCATTCATGTGGCCGGAACCACCGCCACCCTGCACGGCGAGGTGCAGTGTGTGGGAGACGCGGCGGGCCAGACCCGCGTGATCCTCAACATCATTCAGGCCGCGCTCGAACGCCTGGGCGGACGGATGGAACATGTGGTCAGAACCCGAATCTACGTGACCGATATCGGGCAGTGGGAAGCGGTGGGCCGCGCTCACGGCGAGGTTTTTGCCGATATTCGCCCCGCCGCCAGCATGGTGCAGGTGGCCGCCCTGATTGATCCCGAACATCTGGTAGAAATCGAAGCCGAGGCGATTCTGCCGCTGCCGAGCCTGGAGAGCGGAGAGACTGAGCTGGATTCTTCCCGATGACGGCGCTGGAAACCCGCCTGCTGGGAGCCAATCTGCCCACTGTGACGCGCCTCGGCCTCGGCCTGGCAGCGTTGGGGCGGCCCGGTTATATCAACGTAGGGCATGGGGCCGATTTGGGGCCAGAGAAGTCGGTGGAGGCGATGCGGGCCAATGCTCACGTCATGCTGGACGAGGCTTGGGCGGCGGGTATCCGTTACTTTGACGCCGCCCGCAGCTACGGACTGGCTGAGGAGTTTTTGGGGAGCTGGCTGGCAGATCGCGGATATGACACAACGGTAGGCAGCAAATGGGGCTACACCTACACCGCCAACTGGCGCACCGACGCCGCACAGCACGAGGTCAAAGACCATACGCGGCCCACACTGGAGCGGCAATGGCCCGAAACGTTGGCCGCCCTGCGCCGCACACCCGACCTTTATCTGATTCATTCCGCGACGCTGGAAACGGGCGTGCTGGACGACCTTGCGGTGCTGGCCCGGCTGGTAGAACTGGCCGACTCCGGCGTGCGCGTGGGCCTGAGCCTGAGCGGGCCTGCCCAGGCCGACACCTTGCAGCGGGCGCTAGACGTGCGCTTAGACGGCGTAAATCCGCTGAGTGTGGTGCAGGCCACCTGGAATCTGCTGGAGTCTTCGGTAGGCGCGGCGTTGGCGGAGGCGCACGCGGCGGGCTGGGGCGTGGTGGTCAAGGAAGCCGTCGCCAATGGCCGCCTGAGCGCACGGGGCAGCGTTCCTCAATCCATCACCGACCTGTGCGCCCGCCTGCACACCACGCCCGACGCTTTGGCGTTGGCCGCCGCCCTCGCGCAACCCTGGGCCGACACGGTTCTCAGCGGCGCGGCCACCCAGCAGCACCTTCACAGCAACCTCAGCGCCCTGAATCTGAAGCTGGGGCCAGAGGAGTTGGACGCCTTGCAGGACGCGGCGCAAACTCCGGCGGCGTACTGGCAGGAGCGGGCGGGAATGGCCTGGAATTAGGGTGACGGAAGAAAGATAGTGGGGGCAGGCTCCTAGAGTTCCTGGCCCACACCTTCCCGCCTCTCCCCTACTCCTCTTCCCCTTCCGCAAGTGCCTGTAGCGCCGCCCGCAGCCCCGGCAATTCGTGGCGGGCTGTGTGCCGCAGCAATTCAGTATCTATTCCAAAATAGTCGTGTGAGACGAGGTTGCGAATATCGCGCAGCAGCACCCACGGCACTTCCGGGTGCGTGTCCTGCACACGCTGGGGAATGAATTTGGTGGTTTCGCCTAAGCGGGCGAGGTTGTGCAGCACGGCGTCCTGAGCCTGTTCATCGGCCAGAAAGGTGGTCAGCGTGTGCGGGAACGTAAAACGCTCAACGCGGTCCAGAGCGTCCAGCAAGTCGAAGACCCGCCAACGCCACCGCTTCACGCCCACACGGGGCGGAGTGGGCGGGCCCGCGCCCGCATTCATCACATCCACGCAGTCAGCCAGGATTTCACGCCTCAGCGCAGGCTTCAGGCCGCCTTCGGTCAGCACGTCCACGCGGCGCTCCAGCAGGTCTTCAAACAGGTCTTTAACACGCATGAGTTGCAGCAGGCCCGCTGGCGGCCCACCGGATGCGGGCTGGGACGCGAAATCCACCAGTAAATCCACATCCGAATCGTTCCGCGCCTGCCCCCGCGCCACGCTGCCGAACACCCGCACCCGCACCACGCCGAGCGCCTGCCACTGGGCGGCGTTTGCTTGCAGCAGGCGGGCCACATCGTACAGGTGCAGGTCGGGAAACAGAGGCGCGGGTTGGGTCACAGGGGGAGTGTAGAGGGTAGACCATAGACCGTGGGAACAGCGCAGCAGGAGAGAGCTTTAACGTTTTTGGAGTTCCAGTTCGGCAACAGGCCGGAAAGATTCATCGCCAATCTCTACGATTCAAGATCACCCCGCCCGCAGCGCCCTACAATCTTCCCCAATGATCCTCGCCATAGGAAACGACCTGATCGAAGTGGAACGCATCCGGGGCGTACTGGCGCGGGAAGGAGCGCGAGCCGAGCGGCTGTTTCATCCCTCCGAATTGGCGTACTGCGCGGGATTGGCCGACCCGGTGCCCAGTTTTGCGGCCCGGTTTGCGGCCAAGGAAGCTTTTCAGAAAGTCTGGCCCCGGCCCCACGGTTGGCGCGACGTGTGGGTAGAACGCGAGCGCACCCCAGACGGGCCTTTTCCGTTCGCGCCGCCTATCCTGGGCTTTGCGCCGCACATCGCCGCCGAGATGCAGGAACGCGGCTGGGTGGCGCATCTGAGCCTGACCCACACGCGGGAACACGCGGCGGCAGTGGTGATTCTGGAACAGCGTGAATGATCGTGTAAACCGTGCGCCGCGCCCCGTTCGGCTGATTGCCACCGATCTGGACGGCACTTTGCTTCGCTCGGATCAGACAGTCAGCCCCCGCACACGGGCGGCCCTGAACGCGGCGCGGGCAGCAGGCATCCAGATCGTGCCCGTCACGGCCCGGCAACCGCGTGGAGTGCGGCGAATTGCAGAAATGGCTGGATTTAGCGGCTGGGCGCTGTGTGGCAACGGCGCACACGGCATTCATCTGAGTACGGGTGAGACTCTGTTTGCGGCCCATGTGGAGATAGAGGCCCAGACTCGGCTCGCAAACCTGTTGTCTGAACGCGTGCCGGACGTGCGCTTTGCCAGCGTGCGCGACGGCGGCGAACGGTTTGTGGCGCAGCACGGATACGCGGCTCTGGCAAGCTTCGAGGATCACAAGCGCGATCCTGCCGAGATGGGTAGATATGGCCTGGAGGCCGTGCTGGACGCCCCCAGCCTCAAGCTGATCGTGCGTCACGCCCGCCTCACGCCGCGTCAACTGTTGGCCGAGGTGCAGGCGCTGAACTTGCCGGGATTCGCCGTAACCCACTCGGGCGCACCCTTTTTGGAGGTATTGGCCGAAGGGGTCAGCAAAGCGTGGGGGCTGGCGCAGTTGTGCCGCCTTCTGGGGATTGAGGCGGCTGAAGTGTTGGCCTTCGGAGACGCCCCCAACGACGCCGAACTGCTGGCCTGGGCAGGCCGGGGCGTGGCTGTGGCCAATGCCGAACCCGAAGCGTTGGCCGCTGCTTCAGAAGTCACGCTCAGCAACGATCAGGACGGGGTGGCTGTGGTGATAGAGCAGCTGCTGGGCCTGAACTGCCTTTGGGAATGAACACTGACTGCTCCCAAATCGTCATCCTGCTGACATGACCGCTGCCCGCTAGCCCTTACGCTGGGCCATGAATCCCATACGCCCGCTGGCTGCTGGAGCATTCCTGTTGGTCTTGACGGCCACCACGCCCGCCAAGGCCCAAAAAACGCCGCCCGCACTTCCCGCTTCCGCCACGTCCACTGCTGCCGAAAAAGCCGCTCTGACACGCGGACGCACGCTGATGAAAGAGTTTTACGCGGTGAAGTTGGATAACCTCTGGAACGCCTTTACCGAAGGTGTGCGCGGGCAATGGGGCACGCTGGCAGGCTTCCGGCAATTCAGGGAGACGGGCGTGCGCGATTTCGGCGCAGAGCAGGAGCTGGTGCGCGAACGCACGTTTACGCGGGCAGGCGTGACCTATTACATGCGCAGCGCCGCGTTTCAGAAGGCTCCCAAGTTGGTGTGGGCCCTGACCATCGGCTTCGACAAGGCCGGAAAAATCAGCGCGTTCGGCATTGCCTTGGAGCAAGACCGCACCGAAGATCAGGTGGCGCGGGGAGTGAGTGGCCGAGGGCAGTAGCGGTTGCGTTTGGGATGTCGTCTAAGGGATTAGGGTCTAAGGGACTAAGAAGGGATTCAAACTTGAGCCGTTGCCCCTAGCACCCGCTCCCGGCCCCTCACCTTAGACCAAGCCCCCGTCCATCCCCACCGGACACCCCGCCACGCAACTTTTCCTCGTGCCTACCACCACACACGCTCTGTTTCACCAACTGAACTGGTCAATAGGGCGCCAAATGCATCCTCTTCACACCTTGGAGAGTGGCGGCAGAGGCGTACAATTCCGGATGTGAAAGCCTTACCGGGTGAATTTGAAGCTGCTGGAGCGGGCGCATTTGACGTGCTTGACCTGGGCGTGGTGCCGTACCGGGAAGCGTGGGACTTGCAAAAACAGCACCATGCCCGGGTAGCGGCGGGCGGGCGTCCTGCCCTGCTGGTGCTGGAGCATCCGCCCGTACTGACGCTGGGCCGCAAAGCGCGGGAAGGCAGCAATATCGTGGTCACGCGGGAGTATCTGGCCGCGCAGGGCATAGAGGTGCTGGAAGTGGAGCGCGGCGGCGACGTGACCTACCACGGCCCCGGCCAACTGGTGGCTTACGCTCTTTTCCCGGTGGGGCGGCGAGTCGCGGACTTTTTGCGCCTGCTGGAAGCTGCTACCTTGCACGCCCTGACCGTTCTGGGCCTGCCCGACGCCCGCCCCAACCCCGGTTACGCGGGCGTGTACGTGAATCCGCGAGAAGTGAACGGCCTGACCTACGAGCAAAAGATCTGTTCGTTTGGGGTGGCCGTGCAGAAAAATGTGGCGCTGCACGGGCTGGGCCTGAACGTGACCACCAACTTGCAACACTTCGATCTGATCGTGCCGTGTGGCCTGAGCGGCACCCACATGACCAGTGTGGAGCGCGAATACCAGTTGCGCGGCCTGGAACGCACGGCCAGCGTCGCCGAAGCCAAAGCCGCCCTGATCGCCGCCTTCCACATCACTTTTGCCGCTTACGACTGGACGCTGCCCGACGTGGCAAGCCCCCTCAATCCATCTTCCCCACACCTACAGGGAGCCACACTATGACGCACGAGCCTATCAATCCACCGAGCGCCCCCGAACCCAAATTCATCAAAAACGGCATCTACCGCAAAGACAGCGTGCCCGTGCGCGACAAGAAACCCGACTGGCTGAAGGTGACCATCCCCACCGGGCAGGTGTTCGGGGAAGTACGCAAAATCGTGAAGGAACACCGCCTGCACACGGTTTGCGAGGAAGCCATGTGCCCCAACATAGGCGAGTGCTGGAGCCGGGGCACGGCCACATTTATGCTGATGGGCCACATCTGCACCCGCGCTTGCCGCTTTTGTGCGGTAGACACGGGCAATCCGATGGGCAAACTGGATCTGGACGAACCCGCCGGAGTGGCTGACAGCGTGCGCCTGATGGGTCTGAAGTATGTGGTACTGACCAGCGTAGACCGCGACGATTTGCCCGACGGCGGCGCGTACCACTTTGCCAAAACGGTGCAGGCCATCAAGCGCGTGAACCCGGAAACCCGCGTGGAAGCCCTGACGCCCGACTTTGGCGGCAACACCCACTGCGTCGATCTGGTGCTGGACAGCGGCGTGGACACCTACGCCCAGAACATCGAAACGGTGCGCCGCCTGACCCATCCGGTGCGCGATATTCGCGCCAGCTACGACCAGACGCTGGCGGTGCTGGCCCACGCCAAAGCCGCCCGCCCCGACGTGATCACCAAAACCAGCATCATGCTGGGGCTGGGCGAGACCCGCGAGGAAATCAGCGAGGCCATGCGCGACTGCCGCGCCGCTGGGGTAGACGTGCTGACCTTCGGGCAATACCTGCGCCCCACCATGCACCATCTGCCCGTGGTGCGCTACGTGTCGCCCGCCGAATTCGACGACATCCGCGAGGAAGGCATGAAGCTGGGCTTTCTGGAAATCGTGTCGGGGCCACTGGTTCGCAGCAGCTACAAAGCCGAGCAGATCGTGATGGACAGGCCCGGCAACCTTCCGGAGCATCTGGCCCACCTGGAGGGCGGCGAGCAACTGAGTTTGATCTGAAGGCAGCAATAGACAACGCTGGAGCTTGTGCATGCTCCGGCGTTTTGCTATGAACTGGGCGTCATACGGACTCTGCTCGGACTGAAGCGTCACCCTACGGCACTTTCAAGTCGGTTTCCGTGTCAGATCACGCCCCGACTCGCAGAGCCAGGGCGCAGAACGGTGTAGGTGATGGCCCGGAAGCGCCTCCTCTGGATTGCGACTGCGGCAATAATTTGGGTTACTTCCTGGGTCACGCCCAATTTTTGCTCTCGGTCAAGGGTATCCGCAGGCGTCAGAATCTGCACCCGAACATAAGTGCTGTCACCATTGGGGTTAGCCAACGTGTCAGAAGGCATGTCATGAATAAAAGAGGCTGTTGTTGTTCAAAAACAGATGTTGACAACACGGTTGCGAGTCAGGGAGAACGCCTCACTCGCCTCCATTCTGTTTGGCCTGCAACCGCTTGAGGCTGGCCTCCACCCCGGCCAAGATGTTCTTGCGAGACAAGCCCACGTCGTTTGGCTTCTCTCCCACCGGAAAGCGCACCTTGGTGGCAATCACCAGATCGTCGCGCTGCTGGGAGCTTAGCCAGCGGCCCATGGTGGCCTCTGACGCACCCGTGCTGTACACGTCTGCGGTGTCTATGAAGGGTGGAAGGGTGCTGCCTGCCCCGACAAAGTGGTCGAGCATCGCGTGGCTGGTGGCCTCGTCGGATTCGCGGGCGAACGTCATGGTGCCCAAACACAGTTCACTCACCTTCAGGCCAGGTTTGCCCACAAAGCGTTGTTCCATGGCCCGATTGTCTGAGGCGGGAGGGGCCGCTCAAGCTCCACTCCGGTGATGTCGTCTTTAGACTGAGCCGCCGTCACGACCACGGCAGGTCGATCCAACCGCCCGGCACCGCGACTCTGGAGGCCACGAACGCTTGGCCCTCGCCCAGAATTCGCTCGTGGGAGTAGCCACGCCGTTCCAATGCCCGGGCCACGTACAGGGCCGTCATGTTCGCCGGAAAGCCCGTTGCCAACTCAATCAGGGCGGCGTCCGTTTCCGGCGCGTCCAACTGCGCGATGACCTCCAACACGTTGTTGCACAGGGTCGTCTCTGCTGGAAAGCCCCGCACCGTCTCGATCAGCGCCCCCAGCGCCCAAACACAGCCCCGCTCCCCCAACGCCCGCGCCGTGTCGATCACCATTTCCCGGTGGTGCAGCAGCGGCAGCCAGTCCTGCTCACGTCCCGCCGGACACAGCATCAGCAGGAAGGCAGCATGCATCTCGCGTGTCGGCTCATGGTCAGTCTGACCGTAGGCCTGCAAGTGATCTTCGTAGACCGCGAGTTCCTCCGCGGTGGGGACACCGGTCAGCGGATAGTCCTGCGGCAGTCCTTCATCGTCTTGCAAGTAGCCCTCGAGCAGGGCGGCATACAGCGACTCCATGTTCCGGTAGAGCGGGGCCAGCTTGAAGGGCCGCTCGTGATCCAGATCAGCCACCATGCCCGCTTCTGCACCCGTCAGCAGGTAGAGGAGGTAATTGCCGTTGTCGTCCGTCCAGAGGGGAAGAAACCGCCCCCGGAAGGCGGGCACGTCCACATACAGCCATTCGCCAAGTTCATCAAAAGCTTCACAGAGCAGCCCAAGGGGTTGCAGGCGGGAACTGAGCATCGGTTCCATGCTCTCCTGCTCGCCGTTATGGTCGAGGTACAGAGCACGGACTTCGGCAGGCAGGGGCTCGCCCAGCCGGTGTTCCAGACGGAACAGCTCAGCTTCGGTTGCAGGGGAAGAACGTCACGCCCGCGTCGCGCAGGGCTTGGCCGGGAACAGGCATAGTCCATCATCTCACGGCATCAGAGGGCTGGTTCAGACGGGCGAAGGCAGACCGCATGACCTGTACCCACTGAAGACGGCCAGAACCGAGCAACCCGGTCTGCGGTGACAGCATCCCGGCGGCCTGCACTCCCCCCGTCTGATCTCTAAGTTCAGCAGCGTAGCTCCAGCCTGAACTTGTCCAGAAGAGGCGAGGCAGGTGGTAAGCACTTTCACTCCGGGGCGTTGGCGTCCTCACTCTTGGGCAAGGTGAACGAGAAGGTGGCTCCTTCTCCCACCTGTCCCTCCGCCGTCACTGTGCCCCCGTGCCGAGCCACGACCCGGCGCACGTTGGCCAGCCCCACACCGTTGCCTTCAAACTCTTCCTGACGGTGCAGGCGCTGGAACACCCCGAACAACTTATGCGTGTAGCGGGTATCGAAGCCCACCCCGTTGTCCCGAACAAAGAGCCGCCAGTCGTGAGGGCCGTCCTCCGCCCAGATCTCGATCTGTGCCTCTGACCGAGGAGCGGTGTACTTGAGGGCGTTGCCCAGCAGGTTCTCAAAGACTTGGCGCAAAAGCCCCTGATCCCCCATCACCAGAGGAAGCGGGCTGACCGTCCAAGTCACCTGTCGCCCTTTCAGCTCCGAATCGAGGCTCTGCCTTACCCCTATGACCAACCGGTTCAGATCGACCGGCTGGAGAAGCAGTGCTTGCTGAGAGGTGCGCGAAAGCTCCAGCATCGCGTCAATCGGAGTGTTCATCCGCCCCGCCGCCTGATCCATGATGGCGAGGTACCGGGCAGACTTTTCGTCCAGACGGTCTGCTAACGATCTGCGCAGCAGGTTGCCAAAACTCATCATGTGCCGCACCGGAGTCCGCAGGTCATGCGACACCGAGTAGGCAAAGGCTTCCAGTTCCTCGTTGGCGGCGCTGAGCGAGCGGGTTCGGGCGTCCAGAATGTCGCGCTGGGCCGTCAGTTCCCGTGCATGCTCGGCACGTTCAAGAGCCAGGCTCAGGCTGTGCATGGTCGTTTCCAACACCGCCCGGTCCGTAGCTGTCCACTTGCGCTGGTGGAACAGGCCGATCACGAAGATGCCCACCGTCGTGCGTGCCACTTGCAGGGGCAGCGACACCACCGCCCTGATGTGCTTGACTACCTCGGCATCCGTGTCGCTTCCCTGGGCATAAACGTCCTGATAGAGCGGCTGACCCGTCTCGAAGGGCTGGCGGAGAGTCGGGATTTCCAAGGGGAACCCGGCGTCCACCAAGGCCTGAAGCACGTTGTTGCCCAGTTCGCCCACCTGAGATCGGCAGCGCCACAGTTGGCCTTCGGGTTCGTAATACACCGCGTAGCCGGGCGGCAACAAGGTCAGCACGATTTCCTGAGCGCGGCGCACCAGCGGGTAGCGTTCGGTTTCGAACATCAAGTCCTGTGACAGCTGCGCGAAGGCCTCGAGCGCCCGGTTCCGGCTTTGCACCGCTGCTTTTTGAAGCTGCACCTGCTTCACCTGATCCGCCCGGTCAAGGGCGAGGCTCAGTCCCCGGCACACGGCCAGAAATAGGGCGCGGTCACTGGCTGCTCAGTGAGTCTGGTCTTTAAGGCCAATCCCCAGCACGGCCTGTACCTCGCCCCGCCACAAGAAGGGATAGGTGGCGACCGTGGGGTACATGTCAGTGTGGTTCACCTGTTCCCGCTCCGCGTCCCAAGCGTTCACGAACACGGGGGCATGGCTCCGGAGCACCGCAGCGAACACGGGGGTCTCCAGGGGCAACCCGGCCCGCAACTGCGCCAACAGTTCTGGACTCTCGGCCAGATTCTCGCTCTGCACCCGCAGCTTCCAGCGCCCGTCGTCCCGTTCGTAGTAGGTCACGGTGCTGCCCGGAAAGCGCTGATCCAGCACGGTCACGCTGTGTTGCGCCAGCAAAAGCACCTCGGTCTCGGTGCCTACCGCTTCGGTAAACGCGATAAAGGCTTCTTGGGCGCGGGCTTCCCGCATAACCTGCCGGGTGCGCTGATCCACTTGTTGCTGCAATTCGGACATCAAGCGGGCGCGTCCGAGGGCAATGCCGCACTGGGCACTCAGGGTTCGCAGGAAATGCTGTTCCTCCGGGGAGAAGGTGTGCGGCTCCCTAAAGTCCAGCACGATGACGCCCAAAGGCTGCACACCCTCGAACATGGGCAAGACGGCGGTGGCGACGGGCGCGATCACGCCGGTATGCGCTTCAAGTTCGGGATAGGCCGCAGTAAGCGCTCCCGCATGCTCGAAGAAGAGCGGCGTACCCCACTGAAGTGCGTCCCCGGCAGGCATCTCCGTTTCCAGTGGCCCCGCCTGCCAGATGGTCTGGGCGTCCTCTTTGTGCCCAGCGGTGGCCGCCACCTCCAGACCGTTCCCAAGTTCGTTGACCAGCAACACTGCCCCGGCTACAGCATTCAAAGCAGTGAGCGCTGGGGCGAGAATCACCTCAAAGACCGAGGCAGGCGTGGTGGCCGCCGCCAACAGTTCTGTGACGTCCTGCAAACGCTCCGTCAGGGACAGGTGGGGGAAGGTGGAAGGCTCCGACATCAAAGCAGCCTAGCGTGTTGGAGACACAGCAGGAGCACTGGAGACTGCTATTTAGAGTGGTGCGTTCATCAGTGCACGCCAGTAGCCCGAACTGCAGTGACTGAGGCGTTTTGTGCTGCACCAAGCCGCCTGATGCAGCAGCCTACAGGCTTCGTGACTGGTCACAATCGTTCTACGTTTCTTGACTTTAATTTGGAGCCATACGCGAGGCTGCGCTGATGAGCCGCAGATCATCCCTTTATGAGGGCGGAGAAGTTCCGAAGCGCTAGGGAGGGTCTCCCCCCAGCGCAACGCCTCCCAACGACGAAATCGTGCGGCAGATTCGTGTTCAGGACGGCTTTTGACCATCTCAACTCAGCCGGATACGTCTCTCTACCTTTCTTCTGCTTACCACCCTCGTGGGGATTCTATTTGCTGCTGCTGTGCCCGGCCAAGCCACCACTCCGGAGGCCCTCGGCATCACTCTGTTACTTAAAACCCTGCCGATCAAGCACGGCTGTCGGCTGGGCTGATGCATCTGGGGCATCTTCAACAATCAGCTCTCGCTGACGGTCAAGCGGCGCTGGCAACTGCGACAGCTGCCCCGGTGACAGCCCTACTATCCAGCCGAATGTATACCCGAAGCCCCAAAGTACAAACAACAAAAAACCCCGCCTAGGACGGGGAATCTCTCTTGGTGCGGATGCCCAGACTTGAACTGGGGACCTCACGCTTATCAGGCGTGCGCTCTAACCAACTGAGCTACACCCGCGCACCAACTGTATTTAACCAACACGAAATCAGCATTCTCACGCTGCACCCCCGTTCTGGCGGGCGGGGATCAATGTATCAGGGGCGGGGCAGGGTGTCAACGGGCAAGGCGGCCCCGAACTCAGGGCGGCGTGATCAGGCCGTACGTTTCCAGAGCGTAGCGGTCGGTCATGCCGGCCACGAAGTCGCACACAGCGCGGGGCAAGCCCTCAGCCTCGGCACGGGCACGGACGGTGGGGGGCAGCATAGACGGGCGGGCCAGAAAAGCCCGGAACAGCGTTTCCAGCACCCGCGTGGCCTGCTCGACCTGCATCTCTACTCGCCAATGTCTGTACAGGTTTTCGCGCAAAAAAGCGCCCGTATCGCGCAGCAGCTCACGCATGGGTGGGCTATAGGTGATCAGGCCAGCAGGATATTGGCGGGCTGCCTGCGCCGTGGCCACCCCACTGGCCGCAATGGCCGCGTCGCTGGACTGGGTCAGGTCAGAGATCAGCCAGCCCAGCAACTCGCGGTGCAGGGTGCGGCGGTCGCGCTCGGTCAGGTCGGGTGCGGCGGTGGGCACGCGGGCCAACAACTCGTTCCAGAGAGGTAGTTCGGCCAGGTGCGCGGGTGTGATCAGGCCACTTCGCAGGCCGTCGTCCAAGTCGTGAGCGGTGTAGGCCAGTGCATCGGCGGCATCGACCAACTGGGCTTCCAGACTGGGCCTCTCCAATCCGGCGCGGTCATGCTTGTTCAGGCCGTCCAAAGTTTCATGGGTCAGGTTCAGGCCGGGAAAGTCGGCGTAACGGTCTTCCAGCAGGGTCACGATTCGGCGGGCCTGTCCATTGTGATCAAAGCCGCCGTGCCCCATTTCACCTTGCTCAGCCATCAGCGCGTTCAGCACACGCTCGCCTGCATGCCCGAAGGGTGGGTGGCCCAAATCGTGCGCCAGCGCCAGCGTTTCGGCCAAAGTCTCGTTCAGGCCCAGCGTCAGCGCCACCGAGCGGGCCACCTGCCCCACTTCCAGCGTGTGAGTCAGGCGGGTGCGGTAATGGTCGCCCTGCGCGTTCAGGAACACCTGTGTTTTGGCTTCCAGCCGCCGAAAAGCAGTGGTGTGCAGCACGCGGTCACGGTCTTTTTGAAAGGCGGTGCGGGTCGTGCTTTCGGCTTCCAGGTAGGCTCGCCCCCGCGAATCGGCGCTGAATGTCGCGTAGGGCGCGAGGGTGGCCGTCTCTCGCGCCTCCAACTGCTGGCGGGTCAACATGCGGCGATTCTGGCAGATGGCGTGGCGGCAAGGGCCAGAACGCCAAGAAACCGTAACCCTGCCTGCTTCCCCGGTCTGCCGCTCTGCCAGAATGCGGCCATGAGCGATTCGCAGGAAGGCGGCACACAGGTCATCTATGACGGGCGGATTTTGCGTCTGGAATTACAAGAAGGCAAATGGGAAGTGATTCGGCACGCCGCTGCGGTGTCTATTCTGGCCCTGAACGAAGCGGGCGAAATGCTGCTGGTGCGTCAGCTTCGGCGGGCCGTGAACGCACATACGGTGGAAGCCCCGGCGGGATTGATCGATGAGGGAGAAACGCCGGAGCAGGCCGCCCGCCGCGAATTGCAGGAAGAAGCGGGCCTGGACGCCGATATGACGCTGCTGACGCGCTTTTATTCCAGCCCCGGCTTTTGCGACGAACTGCTGTACGTGTTTGCCGCCCGCAACCTGCGCGACTCCCGCCTGCCAATGGACGACGACGAGGAGATAGAGGTGCTGTGGATGCGCCCACAAGCTGTCCTGGACGGCCTGCGCGACGGGACGCTGGTGGGCAGCGCGGCCACGATCACAGCGGCCCTGTTCGGCGTGCAGACGCTGGCTGGCACTCTGGGAGCGGGTGCCGCACAGTGAAGACCTTTATTTCGCCCGGCCAGCGCCCCGACACCGAAACGGTGGTCGCCATCGGCAGTTTCGACGGCATTCACCTAGGACATCAGGCATTGATTGCTCAGCTGAAGGCCAAAGCGCGGGAACACCGGGTGCCCAGCGTGGTCTACACCTTCGATCCACCCACCCGCGTGCTGACCCAGGGCGTAGAATTCCTGTCTACCCTCCCCGAAAAGCTGGAACTGCTGGCCCGCTACGGCGTAGACGAAACGGTGGCCGTGCCCTTTACCGCCGAATTTGCTGCCCGCCCCAAGGAAAACTTTTTGGATGATCTGCGGCTACTGCGGCCCCGCACAGTCGTCGTAGGCGAAGACTTTCATTTTGGGCGCGGGCGAGCAGGCAGCGCGGCAGACCTGGCCGAAGTCGCGCCGGAAGTGGTGGTCGTGCCGATTCACGGTCTGGGCGGCGAAGATATAAAGAGTACGCGCATTCGGGAATACTTGAAAACGGGCGATGTAGACGGCGCACGCCGCTTGCTGGGCCGCCATTACGACGCGCAGGGCGTGGTGGTTCACGGCGATCAGTTGGGCCGCACCATCGGCTGGCCCACCGCCAATATCAGTGTTCCAGACGGCAAGGCGCTGCCGATGGGCGTATTCGCGGTGGTGGCGATTGGCGATCACGGGCGCTGGCACGGCATGGCCAATGTGGGCTTCCGGCCTACCGTGAACGGCAAAACCCGCCGTTTTGAAGTCCATCTGTTCGACTACGAGGGCGATCTGTACGGCCAGGAACTGCACATCAAGTTCTTTACCCACCTGCGCGGCGAACAAAAATTTAGTGGACTGGACGCTCTGAAAGCCCAGTTACAGCAAGACGCGGCCAATGCACAGGCCGCGTTGGTGGGTGTGAAATAGCAAGAGCAGGGGCCAAAGTTCCACGCTTTAGCTCCTGCTCTTGCGGTTGTCGGACAAACGTATTAAATCTGGCCCGGTAGGTTAAAGCAGAATGCCGATAACAATGGCTCCGACGATCCAATACGCCACGCCTGACAAGACCAATGTAATGGCGGCCTGGGTCTGGTCGCGCAAATTCATGCTGGATTGCACGGCCAAGAAGCCGAAGAAGACCATAGCAACGGAGATAATCAGGCCCGCAATCCATCCCAGAATGGGAATAATACCAATGAGGGTTCCCACGATGCTAAGTGGGACGAAGAACAGCGCGAAAGTATAAGCGACTTCTGAGAGCGTGCCTGTACCCTTAAACAAATGCTTGCCGATCAGGTAGACGGCGGCCACGAAGATGGCGAACTGAACTGGGATGGCAACGAGACGACTAAAGAACTGCGAGAAGATGTTGTAATCGTGCAGAGGCGCAAAGACTCCAGCGATGACGCCTGAAACGAGGGCCGCCAGAAGCACGTAAATGGCCGCTTGCATCATGCCGCCGCGCTTTTCGTACAGTTCAAACGTGCTGGGGCTGGGGCGCGTCAGTACCGCCATACTCTGAGGAAGCATCTGGGCAACGGTATCGGTGGGGGCAGATTGGGTCGGTCGGCTCATGCCACACAGTACGCGCCCCATGTCAAAGAAGTTTCAGAGAGGCTTGACACTTGGTCAATCTTTGCAGCGGATGAAGCAGGCCACTCTAATCAGAAGAAAGAAACTCTGAGTTATGGGCCATCAAAAGCAGTCCGGCACCATGACCCGTTCCTGTCTGTCAATTCAAAGCCAAAGACACATGACTCATGGCCTTTTTTGGCACAGTCCCGCATACAACGCCGTCAAACTTTCTTGCAAGGCAGGCCCGAATTGCACGCACAGCGGCGTGAGTTCCGGGGTTTGCATGGCCGCCTGAACAGCGGGCGCGGGGTCGGACATGGGATAGAGGCCCGCCACCAAGGCCTGTGTGTACGTCAGCAGTTTCAGGCTGTCACCGGGGGGCAGACCGGGCAACGCCGATTCCAGCAACGGCGCAAGCGGCTGCAGTTGCGTCAGCAACCAGCCTTTGTGGGCGCGGGCGCGGTCTTCGCTGATGTTGCGCTCCAGCAGCCCTGCCAGATGCGGAATCAGGCGCGTCAAGGCGGCGTGTTCCTCCAGCAAGGTATGAATGAGCGCTGCGAGACTGGCCGGGGAATGCGTGCCTCCCAGCCGCAGATGCCGCGTCAGACCTTGCAGCCACGCGTCAAGCAATTCCTCGTACAGAGCCAGAAACAATGTCTCTTTGGTGGGGAAATAGCCGTACAGCGCGGGCTTGGTCAGGCCTACACGCTCAGCGACGGCTTGCAAGGTCAGCTCTTCGTACCGGTGCGTCTGCCACAGCGTCAAGGTCTGATGCAAAATCTCGGCCCGCCGCGCTTCTTTGGCACGGTCAGACCGGGCACGAGCAAGAGTAACCACGGGTTAATTAGAGTGGAGATAGGCAAAGAAGTCAAGGCGAATTTCCATAATGAGGCAGCTTGACATACTTACCCAGAGTTAGTAGAGCCTGACTTACCGGGGGTCATTCAGGGCTGCCCACAGGAGATGACATGACCCAGCAGAACCACGCAACCAAAGATCAGTTCCGAGCGACCCAACCCGCCACCGCCCTGATTACGGGCGCGAGCGGCGGCATTGGCGAGGCCATCGCGCGGCAATTGGCGGCACGCGGCGCACACCTGATATTGGTGGCCCGCAGCGAGGGCAAAATGCAGACGCTGGCGCAGGAACTGGGCAACAAGCACGGTATTCAGGCGCACGTCATCGCCCTAGACCTGACCCGCCCCGATGCAGGCGAGGTGCTGCAACGAGAAGTTTCGGCCCGCCACCTGACGGTGGATATTCTGGTGAACAACGCCGGATTCGGCGGCTTCAGCGAATTCTGGATGCAGGACGCAGGCGAAATCAACCGCATGGTGGCCGTGAACATCGCCGCCCTGACCGACCTGACGCGCCGTTTTCTGCCCGATATGGTGACGCGGGGGCGCGGGCGCGTGCTGAATGTAGCCTCGACTGCCGCCTTTCTGCCGGGGCCGCTGATGGCCGTCTATTACGCTTCTAAAGCCTATGTGCTGAGTTTCAGCGAGGGCGTAAACGAGGAACTGCGCGGCACAGGCGTCAGCGTGACCGCCCTGTGCCCCGGCCCAGTCGCCACTGGATTTCAGGACGCCGCCAGCCTGGGCGAGAGCAAGTTGCTGAATGCAGGCACCCGCAGTCTGACCATGCTCACTGCCGATGACGTGGCCCAGCAGGGCGTAAATGCCATGCTGCGCGGTCAGGCGGTGCTGGTGGCAGGCAGCGTGAACAAGGTACAGAGTCTGATGCCGCGTTTCCTGCCCCGTGCCGCGGTGGCCCGCCTGATTGCGCGGGTGCAGGCGCGGAAAGAAGCAGTCTAAAGGTCAAGAGTCTAAGGAAAAAGACGGCCTGTATTGTAGAGGCTGTGCGGAAGGGAAAAACCCAACCGCCCCAGCACCCTAGGCCCTCAACCTTTAGACCCTTAGACTGCCCGCCGCCAACCCCGCTCCTCCCTGTCCCAATGAACACTTGCCCCGGCAGGCGCGTGCGACAATGAAAATGATGACGGATTCAGCTTCCAGCCCAGATCACCTCCGCAACACCCCAGACAACAGCCCCAAACAGGGCAAGGCTCCGCAGACCCATTCCGGGTTCGTGGCGATTGTCGGCAAACCCAACGTGGGCAAAAGCACGCTGATGAACTCCTTTTTGGGCACCAAAGTCGCGCCCACCAGCCCCCGCCCGCAGACCACCCGGCGCGGCGTGCGCGGCATTCATTCGTCGGGCAACCGCCAACTGGTGTTCGTAGATACGCCGGGACTGCACAAGCCCAAAGACGCGCTCGGCAAGTACATGAACCACGAGGTTCACAGCGCGTTGGCCGATGTAGACGCCGTGATCTGGGTCGTAGATCTGCGCCACCCGCCCACCGATGAAGACCAGTTGGTGGCACGGCAGGTGCGCGAATTGCCCAAACCTCTGTTTCTGGTGGGCAACAAAACCGACGTCGCCAAGTACCCCGAAGAGGCCATGAAGCTGTACCGTGCGCTGCTGGAAGGCCGCACCCACGACACCAGTGAAACGGTTCTCAGCGCCCAGAACAACCCGCAAGCAGTGGCGACTTTGCGTGAGCAACTGCTGGACATCTTGCCCGAAAACCCCTTCTTCTATCCCCTCGGCGCGGCCAGTGACCAGACCCGCGAAATGTGGGCTGCCGAGATTATCCGAGAAGAAGCCATGAAAAAGCTGCGCGACGAGTTGCCCTACGCCGTCGCCACCCGCGTGAACAGTTGGACGGAGCGTGAGGACGGCCTGCAACGCATAGAAGGCGAAATCGTGGTGGAAAAGAACGCCCACAAGGGCATGGTCATCGGTGCAGGCGGCAAGCAACTGCGCGAAATCGGTCAGGCCGCCCGCAAGCAACTGGAAGTCTTCCTGAGCCGCAAAGTCTTTTTGGGCCTTGAAGTCATTGTGATTCCCGGCTGGCGCGAGGATGAGGAAGCCCTGCGCGAATTGGGCTACGAGTAAAGCCGAATAGATCTGGATGAGCCGCGCCCGGTTTGTCGCCAAAGCCATTCCTGGTGAGGGCTGGCGCATTTTGAACCGCAAAACAGAGGGGTGGTGGGGAGAACTCTGCAAGGACTATCCCGCCACGCTGCTGGCCGAACTGAACGACGCTCAACGTCCACCCGAATTCATGACACTCATCAATAAGAACCGCAAGCCGCGCCAATAAAGTTTCAGTTGACTTCGGCAAAACCGCCCCCGCTCCAGCATCGGCTGTGAGCGGGGGCGGTTTTTGAAGCTTGGCACGGTGGGTGCTAGAGCAAGACTACTTCTTGACCACCGTACACCATGCCAGAATCACGTCGGCCTCACCCTGAAACCAAGTTCCAGCTACCCACATCTTCGGCGTGGTCAGAACAAACTGCTCGTATGCACCGCCGTCTGAGGTCTCGCCTACATCCAGACTCTTGTACTTAAAGTCTTTGGGGATTTTCGCGTTCAGGTCTTTGGCGATGGCGGTGGGCTTGCCTTCCCAGAAGAGCAGTTCGTGGTACTGGCACTGCCCATTGAGCTCTGCCGCCGTTGCATCGAGCACCTCGACCATTTCTTCGGAGAAGTCATCGTCGGTCAGTTCGAGTGCGCCCTTGGGCAGTTGAAAGCCAGTGAGGTTGGATTTGGTGACAAAATCCGTGGCCAGGGCAGAGGGCAGCAACAGGAGCGAGCAGGCGACCAAAAAGCCTAATTTATTTCTCATATCTGTCAGTGTGCTGGCCTCTATTCCGTTCCACAATAGAGGGGGGTGCAAGGGGCATCAATATGAAAAATCAGGCTTTTACCCTCTCATACGGACTTGCTTTGATTCCCGAACATCTGCAAAGGCACCGATAGGGTCGTCCATCGCCGCCAGCCCGTACTCATTGCCACTCGCTCCGCTCGGATGATGTTCAGGAATCATCGCAATTTGATCTCAATCGCTCTCTTGCTCTCCCACCTGAACAGGGCTGGCCGACTGTCTTTTGCATGCCCGCATACGGCACACCTGCCCCCGCCTGTGCTGCACTGCGGCCCATGACCACACTGATTATCGGAGCCACGGGCGGCATTGGCGCAGCGATGGCGCGGGCAATGGCGGGCGCAGATTCACTGATCCTGGCCGGGCGGGATGAGGCCAAATTGTCGGCCCTTGCCGCCGAACTCGGAAGTACCGCACTGGGCAGCACAGCGCAGCGGGTAGATGTAGGCTTTGAAAGCCATGTGCGCTCGCTGCTGGACGGCGTGGAGAGCCTGGACACCGTCATTTATGCAGCGGGCGCGGCCCTGCCTCAACCCCTGGCAGACCTGGACGCCGCGCAGGTGCGGGCCGTGTGGAACGCCAACTATTTTGGAGCCGTCTGGACGTTGAAATATGCGCTGCCCAAGCTGATGGAAGGCGGGCGCATGTACCTGATCGGCGCGAGGCCCGAACTGGTCACGGCCAAAGGGTTTTCCCAGTATGCTGCCAGCAAAGCAGCCCTGGCGCAGGCCGTGACTATTGCCCGCCTGGAATTGCCGCGTGGCACGCAAAAAGCGCTGACGCTGGTGCTGCCGCCCGCCGTGGATACACCGCTGTGGACGCAGGTGGGCCGCATGCCCCGTGGAGCCATCAGCGCCGAAGCCGTAGCGCAGGCCATTGCAGCCGACAGGAGCGGCGCGGCGCAGGGGGAATTGCGAGTAGAAGGGTGAATCTGGATCGTGGGTTATGGAACGTGGGAAAGGCGTGGTGGCTGGGAAGACGACGCTTTAAGCAAAGCTGAAAATTGTTCAACGACTGCTCTACGCCAGAGCTTCGGCCCGCTCCCACTCGGCAAACGCGGCATCTATAAACAACTTGGTGTGATGCATCCGCAGTTGGCGGGCGGCGTAGAGGGCCTCCACTTCCGCACGGGTAAAATACCGCGCCTCCTGCACCTCGGCGGCAAATCCGGGCCGGGGCGCCGGCGCAAGTGCTGGCCCGATCACTTCTGCCAGCCAGGCGAACCGCAGGATCAACACGTCGTCGGGCATCTTGCCCAGCAGCGTATTCAGGAGCTTGATGGGCCGCACGCTCAGCCCAGTTTCCTCCCACGCCTCGCGCACGGCGGCGTCCTGGGGGTTCTCGCCCTCCTCTACCCCGCCCGCCGGAAAGTGCCACAGATTGCGGCTGCCGGGTTTGCCTTCCTGTACCAGCAACACTTCACCCGATGCATTGATGACCACCACGCCCGCCGAACGCAGCGTGACTGGAATGTGTAGGGTTTCGTCGTACTGCACGCTATTGCGGTAAGCCGAAGGCGAACCTGAACGGAGTGAACGGCAAGCGGTACCGGCTGGCAGAGATGGACGGCTCTCCGGTGTTTGTGCGCAGAGTCGGGAATCGGAGCCCGTCCATCCTATTTCCCGATCAACTTCAGGTGCGCCGTGTGGTGGCGGCCATGCCACGCGTACATGGCGGCCAGCGTATCCAGCGTGTAGGTGCGGCCCTGCGCGGGGTGCGTCCACTGGCGTGCCCAATCTGCGCCCCCCCAGTCTGTGCCACCTACGCCATCCAGCACGGCCACGATGCGGTTATGCAGCGAATCCAGCAAGCTCAGGCTGACTTCTACGGGCAACTGCGAATCGGGCAACTCGGCCCAGAGGGTCTGCTCGTAGGGCCTGATGGTCGGATTGGACTCGGTCAGAGTCAGTTTCAGGCGGGCGTAAGCGTTGAGATGGCTGTCGCCCACATGATGCACCACCTGCCGCGCCGTCCAGCCCCCCTCGCGGTAGGGCGTGTCTAACTGGGATTCCCCCAATTGGGCCACCGCCGCACGCAACTCGGCGGGCAGGGCGCGAATGGCAGCCACCGCTTCGGCCCGCTCCTGCGGCGTCAGCGTGAGCGGGGTAGGCATGGGGCCAGTAGGAAAACGGCGGTCTGGTGCGGCGGCGTCAGGCATACGGTTGGGCATAGCGTCGGTCATAGGCTCTCCTTCTTCGTCCAGCGGTCAGCATCCCGCGTTTCCACTTTGGTCATCATGCGCTCAAAGCCGCGCTCCAGGCTCAGGCCGCGTTCGTTCGCCATGCAGATCATCACGAACAGCAGGTCGGCCAGTTCCAATTCTAGGTCGCCCACGTCTTCCCTCGGCTTGGGCGTTTTGCCGTTCTGGTGGGCAATGACACGCGCAATCTCGCCCGTTTCTTCGGTCAGGCGGGCCAACATCAGCAGCGGCGAAAAATAGCCTTCCTTGAACTGGGAAATATAGGCGTCCACACGGGCGCGGGCAGCCTCGAAGGTCAGCGGAGCAACAGCATCAGTCATGCGGGCAGAGTACGAAAAAACCAGCCGCACGGGGCGACTGGCTTCCAGAAGGCAACTTGAGTCTTAAACTTTAGCGCACGTACAGGTAGGTTTCCTGCACGTCCCTGTCGGCGGGCGCGTAGTTGTTCAGGTATTCCTCGCTGGCCCGGTTCCAACGATTGCCGTCGTACACGCCGCCCAGCACGAGGTCGGTGGTGGGGCGCACGCGGGTAAACAGCACGCGCACACGCTGCAAGCCGCGGGGGGCCGCCACGTTGTAGGTCACGCCGTCCTGGGCGCGGGGGAAAGTGGTGGTTCCGGCCTGCACGTAGGCGTCACGCACGAGTGCATTGGCCGTGCCGTTGGGGTTCAGGGCCAGCAGGGTCACGTACCCGGCAGTGCGGGTGGTCACACTCAGGCGCAGGGCTTCGCCGATCACGTAGTTGCCGCCCTCGCCCCGATCAGGACGAACGCTGGTGATCAGGTTGCTGCTGCTCCCGCTAAGGCCCAAGTTGGGGCGAACGTTGACGGTACAGGCACTCAGGGTCAAGCTGAGTGCGCCAAGCACAAGGAGGCTACGCATAGGGGCAGTCTACTGGCCGAGCCTGACAGGAATCTGAGTCTGACCAATATGTCATCTCTGAAAACCAGGAGAAATGGGTCAGCTTGATGGGGGGGGTCGTGGTACAGGGGGCCGGGCGAGGGCTGGGGCAATGGTCAGCTTTCATAGGATATGGGCGCGGAAGGCGGCGTAGCATAGGCTATGGCCCCCGCCCGTGCCCGCCCTGCCCGGTTGTTTCCGCCGCTGCTGTTTGCCCTGCTGCTGGCTGGCCCGCTCGCGGCTTCTGCCCAAACGGCCTCTGCTCAAATAGCTTCTGCTCAGACTGCAGATCAGGCGTTGCCACCCACCACCAGCACTCTGCGGCCACCCAGCAGCGGCGGCTACTCCACCAACCGCTTTTTTGAAGACCTGAAGACGGGCAAGGTCGCACAGGTCACGCTGGACGGTGCGGGAAATGCCAGCGTCACCTTTATTGATGCCTCGCGGCCCCGTTCGGTGGTGGTGCCGCCTGACGCCGTGACCCTGAAACGGATTCGGGCGGCGGGCGTGCCCCTGCGCGTCACACCGGGTGGGTCGCCCTTTGGCTGGATCGGGCAAGTGCTGCCTCTGATCCTGACCGGGCTAATTTTGCTGGTGCTGTGGCGCTCGCTGCGGGGCGCTCAGGGCGGCGGCAACGCGGCGAGTCAATTTGGGAAGTCCAAAGCGGCAGTGATCGCGGAGGGCCAGATCAAACAGACTTTTGCTGATGTGGCCGGGTGCGACGAGGCCAAGCAAGACCTGCAAGAAGTCGTCGAATTCCTGCGCCACCCCGAGCGATACCACCAACTCGGCGCACGTATTCCCCATGGCGTCTTGTTGGTCGGCCCTCCCGGCAGCGGCAAGACCCTACTCGCTAAGGCTGTCGCAGGCGAAGCCAAAGTCCCCTACTACTCCATCTCCGGTTCGGATTTCGTTGAAATGTTCGTCGGCGTCGGTGCGGCCCGTGTCCGTGACCTGTTCGAGCAGGCGAGGAAGAGTGCGCCCTGCATCGTGTTCATCGACGAAATCGACGCTGTTGGACGCAAACGCGGCGTGAGTTTGCAAGGCGGGAATGACGAACGCGAACAGACGCTCAATCAACTGCTCGTCGAAATGGACGGCTTCGGCAGTGGACAGGAAGTCATTATTCTCGCGGCAACCAACAGACCGGATGTGTTGGACGCCGCCTTACTTCGGCCCGGACGTTTTGACCGTCAAGTGGTGGTGGACGCACCGGATGTGCGGGGGCGGGAGATGGTGCTGCGAATTCATGCCCGGAAAAAGCCCTTGGATGCCAGCGTGGATTTGGCCCTCGTCGCCAGAAGAACGGCGGGGATGGTCGGAGCCGATCTCGAAAACCTGCTCAATGAAGCGGCATTGCTCGCCGCACGGGAAGGGCGGACACGGATTACGGGGCGGGATGTGGACGAGGCGCGTGACCGGGTGCTGATGGGGCCGGAACGCCGCAGTCTTGTGGTCAGAGAGGCAGACCGCAAGGTGACGGCCTACCACGAAGTTGGACATGCCCTCGCCGCTCAACTGTTGCCCCACGCCAACCGAGTCGCCAAACTCACCGTTGTTCCTCGTGGCCGGGCTGCGGGCTACATGATGCCCGACGCCGATGACCGCCTGCACGTGACTCGGCACGCGCTGGAAGACATGATCGCCGTCGCTCTGGCAGGCCGCGCCGCCGAAGAAGTGGTATATGGCGAGATCACGACTGGGGCGCAAAACGACTTTCAGCAGGCCACCAACATTGCCCGCCGCATGGTCACCGAATGGGGGATGTCAGACCGGATCGGCAAGGTGGCCCTCGCCTCCGACGACGGCAACTTTCTGGGCGGCGGCTCTCAGGCCATGCCCATCAGCGAAGCCACCGCGTTTGCTGTAGACGAGGAAGTCCGAACTCTGATCGATACCGCCTACGCACGTGTGCTGGACCTGGTGCGGGAGCATCTGGCGGGCGTCCATGAGATCGTGACCGTCCTCATTCGGCGCGAAACCCTCAGTGGCGAGGAATTCAGCACCCTGCTGGCGGGCGGCACGCTGGACGACTTGCCCACGCCTCCACCATTGGCGGGCGGCAGTTCTCCCCTCCCCGCCTAGGCGCTGTCTGTAACACAAAAAGAAGGCTGCCGCGAGAATTGAACGCTCGCGGCAGCCTCTTTGTTGCTGAGATAGATCGCTCAACTCTCGTCGTCTTCCGGGTCACGGGTGGTGCTGGGTTTCACAGGTGTGTGGGTGCGGTCTTGGCTGACCCGCGGGTCGGGGGCCAGATCGTCGCGGGTGATCTTGATTTCTATGGGCGACCCGCCAAAGTTCAGCGAGCGCTGCGGGAAAGGAATCTCTATTCCGGCCTGATCCATCGCAATTTTAATGCGGCGGTTGTACTCGCGCCCAATCGCGTATTGGCTTTTGGGCTGCACCTTGTACAGCGCCCGCAACGTTACGCTGTCGGGGGCCAGTTGGGTCACGCCCTGCATCTCCGGGGCTTCCAAGAAGAATGGACTCCATTCAGGGTCAGCGTAAATCTCGTTGCTCACGGCTTCCAGCACGCGCAGGGCGTCGTTGATATTGGCCGTATAAGTGACGTTGACGGTGGCGACCACGCGGCTCCAATCCTTGCTGCTCACACTGACCGTCAGAATTTGGCCGTTGGGGATGATATGCACCGTGCCGTCCAGCGCCCGGAGTGCCGTGACACGCAAATTCAGGCGCTCCACGTTGCCTGACAACAGGCCCGTATTCACCGTGATCACGTCGCCCACGCCGTATTGGTCTTCCAGCAAGATAAAAAAGCCGGTGAAGACGTCTTTGATCAGACTCTGGGCACCAAATCCCACCGCCAACCCCAGCACCGACACGCCCGCCAGAAGGCTGGTGGCATTCACACCCAAGGTTTCCAAGCCCGCGATCAGGCCGATGACGACCACCACAGCCTTCAGCGAGCTTTCTACCACGCCCTTCAGGGTCTGAACACGCACGCTGCGGCGGTTGAATTCCTCCTCGGCCACGATGCGCCCAGCCACACTGCCGATCAGGTTCCAAGCGATCAGGGCCAGCGCGACGATAACGACCGCCTTCCCCGCGCTGTTGCGGAATCCAGCCACGATGTCTTGCCCCAAATCGAACAGGAACGGCACGGATGGCAGGTACGCCACATGGGTGGCCACCGCCAGCCAGCCTACCGTGCAGGTCAGCAGCCACAGCCATTTCAGGGCCATGATCAGGCGGCGATTGACGTGCGCTTCCAAGCCGCGCAGAAGCGTCCGGCCAAAGCGGTACAGGGCGTAGGCGGTGACCGCCGTGAGCGCCAGCCCCAGCCATACTTGCGGCTTAGACAATTGAAAGACTAAGGTGTCCAGCATTCGTCTAATCTTTCATAAGTCAGTGAGCAGGAGCGGCCAAATCCGGGCAAAGGAGCCTATTTCTGTGCAAAGGCCGCTTCCAGCTTGGGAATCAATTGGGCTTCGTGGGCACGGGCCGCCCGCAGCAGTGCATTTTTAACGGCTCTGGCGTCGGCGCTGCCGTGCCCGATAAAGGCCAACCCGCGCACGCCCACCAGAATGCTGGCCCCGTAGGTGCTGGGATCCATGCGCTCGGCCAGGCCCCGCAGTGCGCCGCGCACGAGCAGGCCGCCCACCTTGCTTTTCAGCGTGCTGCCCAACGCCTCGCGCACCCAGCCGAACAGCACTTTGGCTTCTCCCTCGGCCAGTTTCAGCACCACGTTTCCGGTAAATCCATCGGTGACGACAATATCGGTGGTGCCCAGAAAAATGTCGCGGCCCTCGATATTGCCGTGAAAGTTCAGCGTTTTGCCGTGCATATCGCGCAGCAGGGCGTGGGTTTCCAGCACCAAGGCACTGCCCTTGTGATCCTCCTCGCCAATGCTGAGGAGGCCCACCGTGGGGTTTTCCTTATCTTCTACGACGCGTAGATACACGCTGGCAAGGCGCGCCCACTGCGCCAGATACTGCGCTTTTACGTCGGCGTTGGCTCCAGCATCCAGCAGGGTCGTAAAGCCCGATTTGGCAGGCAGATGGGTCAGGATGGCGGGCCGATCTACGCCCTTGATGCGGCCCAGAGTCAGCAGGGCGCTCGCCATCGTGGCCCCGCTGTGGCCCATGCTGACGGCAGCGGCGGCCTTGCCCTCCTTCACGAGGCGGGTACACACGTTGATGCTGGCTTCGGTGCGGCTCCGCACATCGCTGGCGTGTTCGTCCATGCCGATCACGTCGGCGGCGTCGACCACTTCCAGAGGCAGGCCCGAGCTTCCGGCGTACTTGCCCAACTCAGCGTGCAGCTTCACGCGGTCACCGACCAGCAGCACCGACACGCCAGCGCGGGCGGCCAACACCGCGCCTTCTACATTCGGTAGCGCACCAAAGTCGCCTCCCACCGCGTCCAGTGCCATGGGCAGGGCAGAATCCGGGCGAGGAGCCTCTGCTTTAGCGGTCATCCGCATCGGTCAGGGCCGCTGACGTGTAAAAGGGCCGGGATTCGGTGCCGCGTGTCTCGCTTCCTCTACCGCCTTCACTGGGCAAGCGGTAGCCGGGGCGCTCCACCTGCTCGCGGATATCCTTAAAATCTACATAGCCATCGGCGGCGTTGCGGAGTTCGTAGCTGGTCATTTCGGGAATGCTGGCCACGATCACGCGCTTGCCCCGCGCCCGCAACACCTCCACCGGACGCTCGAAATCGCCGTCGCCGGTCAGCAGCACCGCCGAATCAAACCGCTCGGAGGTGGTGAGCAAATCCGTCACGATCTCTATGTCGAGGCTGGCGCGGCGGTGCGTGTCGCCGTGCTCATTGGTATTTTCGCGCAGAGGGCGGGTACGAACCGTGTAGCCCATATAGGTCAGCGCGTCTATGAAGCGCTTTTGCTTGTCGTCCATCGGCAACGGTACAGCGGTGTAATAAAAGGCGTTGTACAACACGCCGTACCCTGCAAAATGCTCCAGAATCTTGCGGTGATCGAAGTTCCAGCCGAGGCGTTTGGCTGCCGCGTACACATTTGCGCCGTCAATAAATAATGCAATTCGTTCCACTTGAATACCTTCCATTGGTCGTGCCTCCATCGAATAGATCGTGCTGATAGGTGGTACTGAATCGGCCTTCAAGCTTACAACATTGGGATAAAAAGAGAATTGAGCTTCGGCGCGTTGCCGTTAGGATAACGCACCGGACAAAAGAACGGCAGGCCAGAGGGTCAGCCTCCGTGCCGCAGGACTTGGGGCCGCGCCTGTTCTACGCCAACTGCATTCAGGGCCGCCCACACGTCGGCCCGCAAACCAGCCAAATCAATCCCCGCATACTCGGCGGGCAAGGCGTCCAGATACAGTTCTGCCTTGGCAAAATTTCGGTGCGCCAGGCTGCCGTGCTGCCAGCGTTTGTGCAGGGCCGCGGCCAGCAAAATCAGGGCCGACAGGCAGGCCCGCTCGTTGCCCGTCGCCCGCAGCCACACGCCTTCCCACGCCTCGTGCGCTTCCCACCAGTGGCCTGCATTAAACAGCCGGACGCCTTCTTGCCAAGCTTCTGAATCCGACGCCTGTGAATCTGATACTGCCATCCCCCAACAGTAAGGCCGATGACAGCGTATGACGCGGCCATGAACGATGCGTTAGGTCACCCCCATTTGCTGCCTATCTGCCCAGTAGGCTCAGGCGTATACTTTACTTTATGAAGCCTGTAGAACTCTCAGACAGCAATTTTACCGCCGAAATCAGCGAAGGCCTGACGCTGGTTGATTTCTGGGCACCCTGGTGTGGCCCCTGCCGCATCATCGCCCCAGTCATTGAGGAATTGGCCGGGCAGTACGAAGGCCGCGTCAAAATCGGCAAGCTGAACGTCGACGACAATCCCATGGTGCAGGGCCAGTACCGTGTGATGAGCATTCCCACGCTGATCCTGTTTAAAGACGGTCAGCCTGTAGAAGGCGTGGTCGGCGCACAGCCCAAGCGGGCCTTCGAAGCTCTGCTCGACAAGTACGCCGTGACCGCCCAAGTTCCCGCCGCCGCAGAAAGCGTTTCGGCCAACTAAAGCCAACCTTTACAGAAGCCGCCTCCGTGTTGGGGGCGGTTTTTGTTGGGCTGAGTGTGACGGGCTTTGTCTAAGGGTCGAGCGTCTAAGGGACTAAGAACAGCGAGAGCCAGAGCTAAAGCCGCGCAGCAGCAGCAAACGCCAGGTTTCACGAACCACCCCTAGGCCCTTAGACCCGCCCACTCAGAACCGCACCACATCCGGCGGTGTCCACGCGTGCAGAGCTTCCCCCAGCAAAATCTCCCCCTCTTCCCATTCGCCGTGCCCACTATTTTCGTTGATATGGCCTGCCTCGCCCGCCGACACCAAGTCGGCTTCCCACGCTTCTGCAAAGGCGGTCGCACGGTCTAGGGTCACATACGGGTCATTCTCGCTGGCAATAATCAGCGCTGGGAAGGGCAGCGGCTGCATCGGCACCGGAGCCATCTGGCACACCACCGGGTCGGCTTCTAGCATTCCGGGTTGTTCCGCATCGGTGGGAGCCACCAACAGCGCCCCGCGCACCCGCTCATGCCCACCGTACAGGTGCGCCCAATGTACAATGGTCAGCACGCCGCAGGAGTGGCCAGCCAGCACCAGTTCGCCGGGAGTGGCGTCGATGGCTTCTTGCAACCGCGCTGACCAACCTGCGGGCGTGGGGTCTTCCCAGTCGTCCTGCACCACGCGGGCCGCGCCGAATTTGGTTTCCCACAGCGTTTGCCAGTGCTGCGGCCCACTGTCGCCAAGGCCGGGAACGATAATCAGGGTTGGGGTCATGGGGAAAGGGTAGCAGAGGCAGACAAAATAAATTCAGGCCGAAACAAAAACCCCCCGCACAGGGCGGGGAGCGTTTGTCAGTATTGAACTGAATAGGGGTTTAGACGAGTTCGATCAGGGCCATCGTCACACCGTCGCCCCGGCGGGTGCCGATGCGGAGGATGCGCGTGTAGCCGCCGGGACGCTCGGCGTACTTGGGAGCCACTTCATCCATGACTTTGCGAACCACGACGTTGTCGTGAATATCGCGGGCCACCAGACGGCGGGCGTGCAGGTCGCCACCTTTGGCGGTGGTGATCAGCTTCTCTACGAAAGGACGAAGCTCTTTGGCTTTCGTGAGGGTCGTCTGGATACGGCCCTCGCGCAGCAGTGCCGTGGCTTGGGCGCGGGCCAAAGCGGTACGAGAACTGCTGTTGCGGTTGAGCTTGCGGCCACTTTTACCGTGACGCATGGGGATTCTCCTTGAAAATAGGCGTGACCGCCTAGAAAAAAGTCTAGTAAGAAGTCAGTCTCGGAGTGCGAGGCCAAACTGGGCAAGTTGCTGCTTGATCTCGTCGAGGCTGCGTTCGCCGATGCCGGGAACCTTTTTCAAGTCGCGGTCGGAGAGGGCGCACAGGGCGTCCACACTGTCGATGCCTTCTTCTTTCAAAGAGTGCAGGACGCGGGTGGTGAGACCGAGGCCTTCGAGGGTCACGCGGGGCGTGTCGAGATCGGCGGGGTAAGGCTGAGGGTTGATGCTGAGTTCAGGCTGACGGGGCAGGTCATACACGCTGGGCGCACTGGGCGCGGCAGGCGTGTAAATAGGCGTCTGCACTTCCGGCGCGAGGGCAGGAAGGGTTTCGACGTTGCCGAATACCGTCAGTTCATCACGCAGAATCTCAACAGCTTTGTCGAGCGATTCCTGAGGGGTCGTGCTGCCGTCCGTCCAAATCCGAATAATCAAGCGGTCAAGGTCGGTCTGCTGTCCCACGCGGGTATTTTCCACGTGGTAGGCCACACGGCGCACCGGAGAGAACATCGCGTCAACGGGAATGGAGTTGATGCGGTCTTTGGTGGCGTGCTTGTCGGCAGGCACGTAGCCTTCGCCTTCCTCCACGCGCACTTCCATCACCAGCTTGCCGTCTTCGGCAAGGGTCGCGATGTGCAGGTCAGGGTTGACGATTTCGGCGTCGCTCGGAACCTCGAAGGCGCTGGCCCGCACGATCCCTTCACCCTGCGCACGCAGCGTCAGGGTTTTGGGGCCGGGGGCATGAAAACGCACGACCATTTCCTTGAGATTCAGAATCAACTGAATGACGTCTTCTTTGACGCCAGGGATGGTGCTGAATTCGTGGAGGACGTCTTCGATGTACACGCTGGTGACAGCAGTACCGGGGATCGAAGACATCAAGATGCGGCGGACAGGATTCCCGATGGTGACGCCGTAACCGCGCGTGAGCGGCTCTAGGACAAATTCGCCGTAATCGCCGTCCACGCGGGCTTTGAGTTGAGGGCGCTTCTGATCCACTGGGGCCTCCGTGTTAACGCGAGTAGTACTCGATGATGAGGTTCTCGTTGATTGGCAGCGCGAGGTCTTCTCGTGCGGGCAAACGGGAGAACGTGCCAGTGAACGTTTCGGGATTCAGTTCGACCCAGGGGCTGACGCGGCGGCGCTTTTGCGCTTCCATGTTTTCCTGAATGAACCCAATCTGGCGACTCTTCTCACCGATAGTGATTTCATCACCGATTTTGACGCGGTAAGAGGCGATGTCGACCTTCTTGCCGTTCACGAAAATGTGACCGTGACCCACAAATTGACGGGCCTGACGGCGGGTGCTGGCGAAGCCCATGCGGAAGACGACGTTGTCGAGGCGGCGCTCCAGCAATTGCAGGAACACCGTGCCGGTCACGCCGGGCACGTTGGCCGCTTCCTCAAAGAGGTTGCGGAACTGCTTCTCGCCCATGCCGTACAGACGCGCTAGCTTCTGCTTTTCGCGCAGGCGGATGGAATAGTCGCTGGGACGACCCTTGCGGCGCTGACCGTGCTGGCCGGGGCCGTAAGGACGCTTGTCCAGATACTTCTGAACTTTTTCAGTCTCCGCGAGGTTAATCCCTTCGCGGCGACTCTGCTTGGTAATGGAACCACGGAAACGACCCATGTTACGAACTCCTTAGCGGTCAAGCCTTTAAAACTGACCGGGTCTGCGGCCCTCTGGTGCCCGTTTCCTTGCCGGTGGTGCGGCTCGAGTGCCTGAGCGTTGGGTGCCCGGGCACAGCGGAAACGGGGCAGGTGGGCGCGCGCGTGTGCTTTAAGCGCGGTGCTTTTTCTTGGGGCGGCAGCCGTTGTGAGGCACGGGGGTGTCGTCCATGATGGACTTCACTTCGATGCCGCTGGCCTGTATAGCGCGGATGGCCTGTTCACGGCCAGAGCCGCTGCCACGCACGATCACGTCGACGATGTTCATGCCGAAGGTCTGTTGGGCCTTCTTCACGGCGTCGGCGGCGGCAAGCTGGGCAGCGTAGGGCGTGCCCTTCTTGCTGCCCTTGTAACCAATCGTGCCGCCACTCGACCAGGCAACGCTGTTGCCTTCAAGATCGGTGATGGTAACGATGGTGTTGTTGTAGCTCGCGTGAACATAGGCGCGGCCTGCGCTGATGTTGCGGCGCGCGCGGCGGGGGGTCTTGCCTTTGGTTGATTTTGCCATGGCTTATTACTTCCTCGCCGCTTTCTTCTTACCGGCGACGGTCTTGCGCGGCCCCTTCCGGGTACGGGCATTCGTCTTGGTGCGCTGGCCGCGCACGGGCAACCCACGGCGGTGACGCAGACCACGGTAAGCGCCGATATCCATCAGGCGCTTGATGTTCTGGCCAACTTCGCTGCGGAGATCGCCTTCGACCTTGTAGGTCTTCTCGACGGCTTCACGCAGGGTGGACTGCTCGGCTTCGGTCAGGTTCTTGACGCGGGTATCGGGGCTGATTCCGGTACGCGCCAGGACTTCCTTGGCACGGGTCAGGCCGATGCCGTAGATGTAGGTCAGACCGATTTCGATCCGCTTTTCGCGGGGAAGGTCGACGCCTGCAATACGGGCCATTAGCCTTGCCTCTGCTTGTGCTTGACATTGGTGCAGATGACCAACACGCGCCCGTGGCGGCGGATCACCTTGCAGTTGTCGCACATTTTCTTGACACTGCTGCGAACTTTCATGCTTCCTCCTCGCGCCGCCGAACCGCCACCCATCTTGGTGACCGCTTAGCTGCGCTCGACCCTCTGGCCCTGCACGCTGGCAGAACGAAAGAATCTATTTGGGCAACAAACCCCTGAACCTACGTGTGCGCCGTTTTCAGTGGGGGCTTTTGGCTATGGCCTAGGCCCCAACTGCAACCGCGCCTCCTCAAATCCCGCCCTAAGCCGAAGCTTGTGGAGCGTTATTTGCGGTAGACGATGCGCCCACGGCTGGTGTCGTAGGGGCTGATTTCCAGAACCACACGGTCTCCGGGCAAAATACGGATGTAGTGAATTCGCATTTTGCCGCTGATGTACGCCAGCAGGTCATGTCCAGTGTCCAGCTTCACGCGGAACGTGGTGTTCGGCAAAGCCTCCTCCACGACGCCCTCAGCCCGAACGGTATCGGACTCTTCCTTCTTACGCTTTTCCCGCTGTTCCGGCATTTTTCGTCTTGCCACGCAACCTCCAGGCTTGATGCAAGCCAAACGTAAAGGTATCACAGGTAGGCGCAAGGGGCAAGAGTGAAGGAAGGTTAAAGTGAAGCGGCATGGGGGTGTCCAAACCAAACGGACATCCACGCGCCCAGCATCAGAGAACCAAGGTCATCCCGCTTGCCAAACGTCCTGCATCACGCGCCACAGCAGTTCCGGCACGGTTTGAAAGCTGTACGGCGCGTGAATCCGCTCTAACCGCTGGTGATAATCGCGTCCCCAGGGGCCAATATTGACGATGGGAAACTCTAAGGCGTCAGCTGGGACGGGGTCGACGTGGGCCGGATGCGGCGTGTGCCCCCGCAGGCAATCCTGTTCGGGCAAGTTGGCGGCCTGTCCCAAAAAGCTCATGTCGGAGATTCCGGCGAAGTGGCCGCGTACCCGAAGAGTCAGGCCGGTTTCCTGTTCCAAGTCCTGTGCGTGCCGCACGATGGCCGCCTTCAGTGCAGTGTCAGCGGCATGGTCGCCCAGATGAGTATGCGGGTAGTGCAGCGCCCCGAATCCGAGAATGATCGCCGGGCCGTCCAGCCCGGCAAGGCCCATCAGCGCCACTGTAATTTCACGGCTGGCCCGCAGGGGGTCAGGGCCAGACAGAGTAGATTCGATCCGCACTTGCACGGCGTCTGCTCCGACTCTGGCGTCGGCCAACGCACGCAATTCGCCGTAAGTCAGCACTTTGGGGTGCTGCACCATCAGGCGCGGGGCGTTCAGACTGCCCGCTCCCGCTGCCCGCCGTGCAAATTCGGCCTGTGCCGAGGCCGCCACTTCTTCGGCAAGGCTGCGGAACAGGGCCAGAACCTCACTGGGCTGGCGCTGAACGGTCAGCACATTGAAGGCGCACCAGACCCAGGCGGGCGTGGTTACGTCGTACTGGGTGCGGCTGTCGCGTAACTCCAGGCACGCGGGCGCGGCGGCCTCGCCCAATTCCGAGCGGTCGGCCAGTTCCGGGTTGGCTTCCACACGGCGCAGCAATTCAGCGGTCATCAGGCTGGCACTCACGCCGTCGAAGGGATAGGCGGCGTGAGTGGGACAGCCCACCACCAGCGCCGACAGCAGCACTTTACCCACCGTGCCGAGGTACGCCGCCCGTCCCTCCGAGCCGTCTCCCACATCGGCGGTGGCGTCCAGATTCAGGCCCGCAACGAGTTTCAGGTTGCGTCGTACGGCAATGTCGGGCAGGTCATGGGCCACCGCCCGCGCTCCGCTGGAACGGCCTTCTTCGTCAGGAGTCGTTACAAAGAGCAAGTTGCCGGGCCGCTGCTCTGGGGGCAGTTGGCTGTAGTGTTCCAACACAGCCAGCCCCGCCGCCAAGCCACCTTTCATGTCCAGCAGGCCGCGTCCCGGCAGGAATTCACCAGATTGAAGATCAGCGAGAGCCAACCGTTCCGACGCCTCCAGGCCCCGGCTCACCGATTGGGTTTCCAGGGTGTGGCACATGGCCTCCTGCAGCGCCTCGGCTTCTCCGGCCAGCGGTTGCCACGCGCCGTAATCGTCGGTGCTGACCGTGTCGTAATGGCCTGCCAGCAACACAGTCTGCGTGCCATGGCCCTCTACCAGTGCGTACACGTTCCAGGCGTCATGACCGGAACGGGCGCGGCCCAGCCACACGTTCTCTGGGTGGGCGGCAAAAATGGGCCAGCGCCTCAGCTCGGCTTCCAGCAAGCCTGCAAAAGCCGTTTCTCCAGGTTGTCCGGTCACGCTGGGCCAACTGGTCAGCAGCAGCGCCAGTTCGCGGGCACGCACAAACCAGTCGCCCTGCACGGTAGGGGTCAAGAGTAGCGCAGTCATACCGTCCGCCTGCCGCCACGCCACGCCCACACATTCGTCAATGGCCCGCTGGCACTCACGAGCAACCCTAAGAGGAACATAAAGCTTAGTTTAAGCGTTCTGTATCATTTCTTCTAGCGCCTACCTATTCGACTGCCGCGTCATTAAACTTTAGTTCTCCCCAGGCGACCCCATGGACAGGCGGGCAGAGGAATCTCCCCCACCCGCTGATTTACGATTCACTTCCAGAAAAACTCAGTGCAACGTACTCAAAATCCGGCTATAAACGTCGTCCATCGTGCCCACGCCGTCTACCGTTTTCAGGTGGCCCCGCGCCGCGTAGTAATCGATCAGGGGGCGGGTCTGCTCGCGGTACACGTTCTGGCGTTCACGGGCCACCGCTTCGGTGTCGTCGTCGCGGCCACTGGTTTTGCCGCGCTCTACGATGCGGGAAATCAGGAGGTCATCAGGAACCTCCAACAAGGGCACAGCGCTGATCGGTGCGCCAAGTTCCTCCAGCAGCATGTCGAGTTCCTGTGCCTGTGCGGTGGTGCGCGGAAAGCCGTCGAAGATCACGCGCACGCTGTCCATGCTGGCGAGGCGATCACGGATCAGGGCCATCAGCAGATCATCGGGCACCAGTTTTCCGGCCTTCATCAGTGGCCCGGCTTGCTGTCCCAGCTCGGTGCCGCGCTCGACATGGTCGCGCAGAATGTCGCCCGTGCTGATCTTGACGAGGTGTTGCTCCTGGGCCAATCGCTCGGCCTGCGTGCCTTTGCCTGCACCGGGCGGGCCGAGGAAAATCACGACTTTGTTTTTGGATGTGGTCAACGTAGTCCCCCTTCTTTGGGTGTACAGCATAAGGTGAACTGGGCACTTATGGGGCGGGCCTGACCAGAAGTGTTCCCCGATAGGTGACGCAAAGCAGTATGGGCCAAGGCAAAACCGCCCACCCAGACCAGGGAGAGCGGTTGTATAGAGCGCGTATTCAGTTGTTCAGTCTGCCGCGAATCCGGCCTTTGGTAATGAACCCGTCGTAACGGCGAACCGTCAGTTGGGCTTCCAGTTGCTTCAGGGTTTCGAGCGCCACACCGACGATAATCAGCAGGCCCGTCCCCGAAAATTGGAAGGTGGTGATACCGGTAGCCCGCTGCACGATCTGCGGAAACACCGTCAGGACAACCAAGAACACCGCGCCCCACAAGCTCAGGCGGCCACTGATACTGCCCAGATACTCGGCAGTCGGCACGCCGGGACGCACCCCCGGAATGAACCCGCCCGCTTCACGCAACTGCTCGCTGATCCGCTTGGGATCAAACTGCACGCTGTTGTAGAGGTAGGTAAACCCGAAGATCAGTAACGCCTCAAGTGCCAGATAAAAAGGCTGACCAAACACCAGATTCGATTGAATCCAGGCGTTCACGGCGGGCGCACGGGTGGCCGTAGCTGTGGCGATCAGGTTGGGAATGATCAGCATGGCACTGGCGAAAATGACCGGAATCACGCCCGCCTGATTGACCTTGATGGGCAACCAGGTGGCCTGCCCGCCCATGTTGCGTGCGGCCCCACCTGTGGGTGTACCGCCCCGCGCACGTGCGTAGGTGACAGGTACACGCCGTTCGCCCTGATACACATACACGATGCCTGCGATGGTAATCAGAATAACAGCTGCGAAAATCAAGATACGCAGGATGCTGGTCTGCTCTGTGTTGAGCAGTTGCCCAGTGGCCGCAATTTCACGCGGGTAGTTGGCAATGATGCCCGCCGTGATGATTAGGCTGATGCCGTTGCCCACACCCACTTCGGTAATGCGCTCGCCGATCCACATGGTGAAGGCAATGCCCGCAACCTGCGTCAGTACCATCACGACGGTGGTAAAGATGCCAGGATCCCAGCCGACGGCCACATACGCCGGGTTGCTGGTAATGAACAGCGAGAAGAACAGGGCCTGCACCGCGCCAAGGCCAACAGCGGCGTAGCGCGTGAACTGGTTGATCTTCTTGCGCCCTTCCTCGCCCTCTTTACTGAGCTTCTCCAGGGCGGGCACGGTGGTGGTCATCAGCTGGATCACGATGCTGGCCGTGATGTACGGCAGCACGCCCAGCGCAAAAATCGAGAACTGCGAAAGATTGCCGCCCGAAATCAGGCTGATTAACCCGAAAAGGCCACCTGAGGTGGCCGATTCGAGTGCTGCGGTGTTGACGCCGGGCGTAGGAATGGTGCTTCCCAAGCGGTACACCGCCAGCAGCAGCAGGGTGAAGACAATCTTCCGCCGAAGGTCCGGAATCCGGAACGCGTCGCGGAAGGCGCGGAGCATTTAGCCCGCCTTCTCGTCGTTTTGGGCTTCGCTGCCCTTGGCCACAGGCAAGATAACCTTGCCGCCCGCCGCTTCCACAGCTGCAATAGCTGAGGCGCTGGCAGCGTCCACATATACAGTCACGGCGCGGGTCAGTTCGCCACTGGCGAGCAACTTCACTGGCCAGTTCTTGCGGCGCACCAGACCGGTCAGTTCCAGCGCCTCGCGGTCCAGCACGTCCATGCCGGTTTCCTCAAGGTGCGAGAGCTTCACGATTTCGTAGGTGGTGCCGACGTTGTTGAAACCACGCTTGGGCAGACGGCTGATCAGGGTGCTGCGGCCACCTTCAAAGAAGGAACCTTTGCCAGCACCGCTGCGCGACTTCTGACCCTTGTGACCGCGTCCGGCGGTCTTATCGGTGCCGCCGGGGCCGCGTCCAACGCGTTTGCGGTTCTTGCGGCTGCCTTCTGAGGGCTTCAGTTCATGGAGCTTCACCCTTCCACCTCCAACATGTGCTGCACGGTCTTGACCATGCCGCGAATGGCGGGCGAATCGTTGAGGACACGGGTGTCGCCAATTTTACGCAGGCCCAACGCTTTTACAGTAGCGACCTGACTGGCGCGGCGGCCAATCACGCTGCTCTTCAGAGTGATCTTGATGGATGCCATTATTGAGCACCTCCGGCGGGTTGCGCGGCTGCGGCAGGGTCGCCGCGCAGGGCGCGAACTTGCTTGGCCGTACGCAGGTTCTTGAAGCCGTCGAACACGGCGTACGCCACGTTGATTCGGTTCCGGCTTCCGAGTTCCTTCGAGAGCATGTTGGTGATCCCGGCCAGTTCGGCAATCGAACGGGGCACGGTGCCCGCGATGACGCCCGTACCGGGGCCAGCCGGTTTCAGCAGCACGCGGCTGGTCGAGTTCACACCGACGATGTCGTGCGGAATGGTTCCGTTTTCGACAGGTACAGTGATCATGTTCTTGCGGGCAATCGCTTTGGCTTTCTCGATGGCCACAGGAACTTCTTTGGCCTTGCCGATGCCCATGCCCACGCGACCATTGCGGTCACCGAGAATCACGAGTGCGGCGAAGCGGAAACGGCGTCCACCCTGGTAGGTTTTGGACGTGCGGTTCACGAACAGCATCTTCTCTTCGAATTCGCTGGTTTCGCGTTCGCGGTCATTGCGACGATTAAAAGTCAAGGCCACCCTCCCGCGCCGCGTCTGCGAGCGCTTTCACGCGTCCGTGGTAGCGGTACTGACCACGGTCGAACACAACCTGCTTGACGCCTTTGGCGGTCGCGGCTTCGGCCAGGGCCTTGCCCACTGCGGCGGCGGTGTCGGTTTTGGTGCCGGTTTTGAGGGCGCTGCTGCTGGCCGAAGCCAACGTGGCGCCACTGGCATCATCGATAATTTGAGCGTAAATGTGCTTGCTGGAGCGGAACACGCTGAGGCGTGGGCGCTCGCCAGCAGCGACGCGTACCTTGCGGCGGGCGCGAAGCTTGCGGCGGATGGTGGTCTGGGCTGCCATTATTTCTTCCCTTTCCCGCCCGTCGCACCGGCTTTACCGGCCTTCAGGGCAATTTGCTCGCCAACGAAACGCACACCCTTGCCGTGGTAGGCGTCGGGCTTGCGAACTTTGCGGACATTGGCGGCCACTTGGCCCACCAGTTGCTTGTCGATACCGCTCACGTCGATTTTGGTGGGTTCAGGCACCGCAAAAGTTACGCCAGCAGGAGGATCGATGATGACGGGGTGGCTGTAGCCGATAGCCAGTTCCAGCACCTTGCCGTTCAGCTTGGCACGGTACCCCACGCCACGCAGCTCAAGGTTGATGGTAAAGCCGTCGCTCACGCCTTTGACGGCGTTGGCAACCAGCGTGCGGGTCAGGCCGTGGAGGGCGCGGTGCCGCTGGGCGTCGCTGGGACGCTCGACGAGCAAGGTACCGTCTTCGTGCTTGATGGTCAGGTCTTGATTGAAGGGAACGGTCAGTTCACCTTTGGGGCCCTTGACCTTGAACACGCCATTGGCGGTGCTTGCGGTCACGCCGTTGGGTACGGCGATGGGTTGTTTACCGATACGGGACATCTTGTCTCCTTAAATGCAGAGCCGGGGCTTGCTGTGTGGCTCCGTGGTCAGGGGGTGAGGTAAAGACCGAACAGCGATGGATCAGGTGAATTGGCAGACGCTGGAGCGTTTACCAGAGCACACAGATAACTTCGCCGCCGATTCCCTGTTTGCGGGCTTCGCGGTCAGGGAGCAGGCCTTTGCTGGTGGACACGATGGCCACACCGAGGCCGCGCTGGATGCGGGGCAGGCTGTCGGCGCTCACGTAAGCGCGGCGGCCAGGACGGCTGATGCGCTCAATGTGCTTGATGACCTGTTCACGCTTATGACCGTATTTCAGGGTCACGCGCAGGACATCAAACTTTTGGCCTTCGGGACGGGTGCGCTCGACGGAAGCAACGTAGCCTTCCTTGACGAGCAACTTGGCAAGCTCTTCTTTGAACTTAGAGGCCGGGATGTCCACGGTCTCTTTGAACGTGCGCGTCGCGTTGCGAATGCGCGTGAGCATGTCGGCGATAGGATCACTCAGCATGTTTTTCCTCCGGGGGCGTATGAGGGCACAGAGGCCCCGGCGGGTGGCCCGTCACCTGTCTGATGGCGGGCCGAGTCTTCCCTTGAAAATTAGGTTCGGCAGCCAAAAAGACACCTTTACCGTTTCTTCTGTTGGGTCATATCCCAGTCCCAGACGATCACCGCCCAAATGCCCTGTCTTGCTATTCAGCCTGTTGGCCTTATAGCTACGGGGCGGGCGGTTCGTATCCGGGTGGGGCCTACAAGGTTCACATTCCAGCTGGGGTTAAACCCGTGCCAGAGTGCGAGGTCTTACCAGCTGCTCTTTTTGACGCCGGGCAATTCGCCCTTGTGTGCCAATTCGCGGATGCAAATGCGGCACAGGCCAAAAAACCGGTAGTAGCTGCGGGCGCGGCCACAGCGGGAGCAGCGGTTGTAGTTTTGCACGGCAAATTTCATGCCGCGCTCTGCCTTCACAACTTTAGAGGTGTTCGCCATATGCTTCCTTATTTACCGGAGACTTACTTCCGGAACGGGAGACCCATCGCCTGGAGCAGTGCGCGGGCTTCCTCGTCGGTCTTCGCGGTGGTTACGATAGTGATATCCATACCGCGCACCTTGTCTACCATATCATAGGTGATCTCTGGGAAGATCAGCTGCTCTTTGATGCCGAGGTTGTAGTTGCCACGTCCGTCGAACGCGTTGGGGTTGATCCCACGGAAATCACGGATGCGGGGCAGGCCGATGTTGATCAGCTTCTCGAGGAAGATGTACATGCGCTCGCCACGCAACGTGACCTTGATCCCCACTGGCATGCCCTGACGGAGCTTGAAGTTGGAGATGCTCTTCTTGGCCTTGGTGATGATGGGCTTCTGAAGGGCGATCAGCGCCAATTCCTTGGCGGCTTTGTCGATGGCCTTGCTGTCTTCTTTGGCAGCGCCGAGGCCCTCGTTGATCACGATCTTTTCGATACGGGGGGCAGCCATTATGGACGAATATCCAAACTGCTGCACCAGCGCGGGCCGGACTTGCTCGTTGTACTTGCCTTTCAAGGTCTGCATGCTGCCTCACGGGGTTCGGGCGATACTCTTACTCACGTAAAAGCCGCCCAGGTCACGCATTGGGCGCGTGACCCTGAGATTCAGTCGATGACTTTGCCGCTGCCCACAGCGACGCGGACTTTCTTACCGTCCACGATCTGCTTGCGGATGCGGGTCGCCTTGCCGGTTTCGGGGTCAACGAGAGCCACTTTGCTGGCGTGCACTGCACCTTCGCGCTTTTCGATGCCGCCCTGAGGGCTGCTGGCGCTGGGTTTCACGTGCTTGGTGACCATGTTGACGCCTTCCACGACGACTTTGGCGTCACGGGGCAGGGCCATCAGAACCTTACCGGTCTGGCCCTTGTCCTTGCCGCGCAAAACGATGACGGTGTCACCCTTTTTAACGTGCAACTTGTCGTTGTGGTGAGAGCCTGCGCTGGGAAGAGGCATTACAAGACCTCCGGAGCGAGCGACACGATTTTCATGAAGCGGCGGTCACGCAGCTCGCGGGCCACTGGCCCGAAGACGCGGGTGCCGCGAGGCTCGCCCTGATTGTTGATGATGACGGCGGCGTTCTTGTCGAAGCGGATGGTGCTGCCGTCGGCACGTTTGATGGCGTGGCTGGTACGAACGACCACAGCCTTCACCACGTCACCGGCTTTCACGGCACCACGGGGCGCGGCGTCTTTGACGCTGGCCACGATGATGTCGCCGACGCCGGCGTAGCGTTTGTTACCGCCGCCGCCCGTCGTCAGGCCTTTGCCGCCGATACCGCTGTTCAGCACGCGGATGCACATGATTTCGCGTGCGCCGCTGTTGTCCGCCACGTCAAGGCGGGATTGGGGCATGATCATGCTTGGCCGCCTTCGGTTTCAACCGCCGTGGTTTCGATGCCGCGGGGGCGCTCGATCAGTTTGGTGACCTTCCAAGTTTTGGTCTTGGAGATAGGGCGCACGGCGATAATCTCGACGCGGTCACCGGTCTTGTATTCGTTGGCTTCGTCGTGGGCAGCGTATTTATGGCTGCGGGTCACGATCTTGCCGTACAGGGGGTGGGCGAAACGGCGCTCGACCTTGACGCTGACGGTCTTGTCGGCCTTGTCGCTCACCACGACGCCTGTGAAGGTCTTTTTCATTTCTGCTCTCCAGCGGCGCTCAGCTGACCACGGATGGTATTCAGCTGGGCGACTTCGCGGCGGAGTTGCGTGACGCGGTGGGGCTGGGCAAGCGTGCCCATGGCCGCCTGAAAGCGCAGCTCCATCAATTCTTTCTTGCGGGCGTCGATTTCTTTCTTGAAATCGGCAGCCTGCAAACTACGCATGTCACTGGGCTTCATCGTAAACCTCGCGCTTGACCATCTTGGTCTGGATGGGCAGCTTGTGTCCGGCCAAACGGAAGGCTTCCTTGGCCTGCTCTTCAGTCACGCCCGACACTTCGAACATGACGCGGCCCGGCTTCACGACACTGACCCAGAATTCCACGGCGCCCTTACCTTTACCCATTCGGGTTTCGGCGGGCTTCTTGGTCACGGGCTTGTCGGGGAAGATACGGATGTAGATCTTGCCCCCACGGCGGAAGTGACGGCTCATCACGATGCGGCAGGCTTCGATCTGGTTGGAACGAACCCAGGCGGCCTCGAGGGCGATCAGGCCGAAGTCGCCGAAGGCAACGTAGTCGCCGCCCTTGGCGTCACCGGTCATCCGGCCGCGGTGCTGCTTACGGTACTTGGTGCGCTTCGGGAGAAGCATCACTCACCTCCGCGCCGCGCGGTAGGACGGCGGCGGTTCGTGCGGGGACGGTCTCCGCCTTCGGGGCGGCGATCATCGCGGCGGGGGGGACGGGCCAGCGTTTCCGTGCGGCCACCGATGACTTCACCGTTGAACACCAGGACTTTGATGCCCAGGATGCCGTAGGTGGTGCGGGCCAGCGCGGTGCCGTAATCGATATCGGCACGCAGGGTGTGCAGGGGCACGCGGCCTTCCAGCACTTTTTCGGTGCGGGCTTGCTCAGCTCCGCCCAGACGCCCGGACAGGATGATCTTGACACCGCGTGCACCAGATTCCATCACGCGCTGTGCGGCCTGCTTCATGGCGCGGCGGAAGGCAAAGCGGCGCTCGATCTGCTCGGCGATTCGCAGGGCCACCAGAGGCGCACTGATGTTGGGATTGGGGATTTCCGCGACGTTGACAGCCACAGTGCCAGCAGACACCAGTTTCTCGATGTCGCCGCGCAGACCCTTGATGGAGTCGCCGCCCTTGCCGATCACGATGCCGGGTTTAGCGGCGCTGATGATCACGTTGACCTGTTGGCCAGCGCGCTCGATTTCGATGCGGGCGATTCCGGCGGCAGCCAGCTTCTTGTTGACGAGGTTACGAATCTTCTCGTCTTCTTTCAGCAATTTGGCGTACTGCTTTTTGCCCGCGTACCAGCGGCTGTTCCATCCACGGGTAATACCGAGGCGAAAGCCGTTCGGGTTAATCTTGTTACCCATTACTTGTTCCCCTTCCCGGTGCTCTGTTTCCCAACACTGCGAACCGTGGCAACCCGCTCGCCCACGATGATGGTGATGTGGCTGGTGCGCTTTTTCAGGATGTTGGCGCTGCCACGGGCACGGGGAATCAGGCGCTTGAGGGTCGGGCCGACGTCGACGTAAGCCGCCGTGATGACCAGACGCTCTTCGAGCATGTCGTCGTTGTGCAGAGCGTTGGCTTTGGCACTGTTCAGCACCTTGGCGACCGGCTCGCTGGCGGCGCGGGGAATGAAGCGCAGCAAGTCTTCGGCGTCACGGACGCTCTTGCCACGGATCACGTCAACGACCAAACGCACTTTGCGGGGGCTCATGCGCACGTAACGGGCGATGGCCTTGCCGGGGGTGCGCAGTTTGACGTTCTGCTTGCGTTCCTTCTTGTTACGGAAGGTCTGTTCTGGGGCGCTAGGAGCGGTCATTTCTTCTTGCTCCCCTTGGTGTTCTTGTCTGCGCCGTGACCCCGGTAAGAGCGGGTGGGCGAGAATTCACCGAGTTTGTGGCCGATCATCTGCTCGTTCACGAACACGGGCACATGCTGCTTGCCGTTGTGCACGGCAATGGTGTGACCGATCATTTCGGGAACGATGGTGCTGCGGCGGCTCCACGTCTTGATGACGCGCTTTTCCTTGCGGTCGTTCTGGGCGTCCACCTTTTTCAGGAGGTGGTCATCCACGAACGGCCCTTTCTTCAGGCTACGGGGCATGTTCTACCCTCCTTACTTCCCGCCGCGGCGGGTGATGATAAAGCGGTCGCTGACCTTGCGCTTACGGCGGGTCTTCAGACCCTTAGCAAGTTGACCCCAAGGGCTGACGGGCTGGCGGCCTGCACCAGTACGGCCTTCGCCACCGCCGTGTGGGTGATCCACCGGGTTCATGGCGCTTCCTCGTTGGTGGGGCTTGCGGCCAAGCCAACGGCTGCGTCCTGCCTTACCAAGGTTGATGTTCTTGTGCTCGGCGTTGCCGACTGCGCCGATAGTGGCGTAGCACTCAGTATGCACGCGGCGGAGTTCACCGCTGGGCAGACGCAGGATGACGTACTCGCTTTCCTTCCCCTGCAACTGAATGCTGGTTCCGGCGCTGCGGGCCATCTGTGCGCCCTTACCGGGAACGAGTTCCACGGCGTGAACGACTGCACCCACAGGCACGAAACGCAGGGGCAGCGCGTTGCCGACCTTGGGTTCTGCTTCGGGGCCGGTGCCGACTGTCATACCGACGACCAGACCTTCGGGAGCCAGGATGTAACGCTTTTCGCCGTCGGCGTAAGCCAACAGGGCAATGCGGGCGCTGCGGTTGGGATCGTACTCGATAGAGGCGACCTTGGCGTTCACGCCCGACTTGTCACGGCGCTTGAAGTCGATGATGCGGTACAGGCGCTTGTGGCCGCCGCCGATGAAACGGCTGGTGATGCGTCCACGGTTGTTGCGTCCGCCGGTCTTGGGGAGGGCTTCTGTCAGTGCCTTTTCGGGGCGCTTTTTGGTCAGTCCGCTGAAGTCCGCCGTCGTCATCTGGCGACGCGACGGGGTATAGGGACGGTATTTCTTGACGGCCATATTCAACGTCTCCTTAGATCTGGCTCTCGAGCGCGTCGATCTTCTGGCCGTCCGCGAGGCGCACGATGGCCTTCTTGCGGTCTGCACGGTGCCCGATAAACTTGCCCACACGCTTACGCTTGCCGGTCACGTTCATGGTGCTGATGCCCACGACTTTTACGCCAAACACGTTCTGTACGGCGGCCTTGATCTCGGTCTTGGTCGACGAAGGATTCACCCAGAAGGTGTATACGCCGCGCTCCATGCCCGCGTAGGCTTTCTCGCTGACCACAGGCTGCTTCAGGATGTCGTAGTGATTCACTCTGCTACCCCTTCTTCCATTTCTTCTTGGGCAGGCTCAAGCGCCACAGCATCGATAATCAGACGGTCATGACGCAGGATATCGTAGGCGTTCAGGCCTGCGACAGGCATCACGGTGGCCCAGGGCACGTTGCGAGCGCCCTGACGGGCCTGCATATCATCGGTCACGAGCAACACGCGCTCGGTTCCGTCAAGGCCGTTCTGAGCAGCCCAGGAGACGAAGCTCTTGGTCTTGCCGTCGAGGTTGAAGCCGTCTACAGCCATCAACTTGCCCGTTTCCTGGCGGTCAGCGAGGGCCATAGCGAGGCCCAACTGACGCACCTTGCGGGGCAGGGTGTACTCGTAGCTGCGGGGCTTGGGGCCGAAGGCCGTACCGCCGCCCACGAACGTAGGCACGCCACGGTCGCCGTGACGGGCATTACCGGTGCCCTTCTGGCCGTACATTTTCTTGCCGGTCGCGCTGACCTGAGCACGGGTTTTTGTACTGGCGGTGCCACGGCGGCGGCTGGCAAGCTGCCAGGTCACCACATCGTGCAAGATATTGACATTGACTTCGGGCAGGTCGAGGTCAATGGTGCGACCTCCGTTCTGACCGATCACGTTGATCTGCGCCACGTTACTTGCCTCCCTTGGCGGCTTGGCGCAGCACCACGAGTCCACCGTTCGCACCGGGCACTGCGCCCTTCACGAGGATGATGTTCTCACTGGCACGCACTTCGACCACTTCGAGGTTTTGCACGGTGATGCGCTCCATCCCCATGTGGCCCGCCATTTTCTTGCCCTTGTACACACGGCCGGGCGTTTTGCGCTGGCCGATGGAGCCGGGGCGACGGTGCCATTTCTTGGAACCGTGGCTGGCCGGGCCACCCTTAAAGTTCCAGCGCTTCATGACGCCCTGGAAGCCTTTACCCTTGCTGGTGCCGGTCGCGTCGATCTTCTCGCCTTCAGCGAAAATATCCACGTTGATGGTGTCGCCGTCGGGGTTGAAGTCGCGGAATTCACGCAGGAAGCGCACGGGACTGACCCCGGCTTTCTTGAAGTGACCCGATGCGGGGCGGTTGACGCGCTTCTCGCTCTTGGGCGCAAAGCCGATCTGCACGGCCTCGTAGCCGTCACGCTGCGCAGTCTTGCGCTGCACGACGGGGCAGGGGCCAGCCAGAACAACCGTCACGGGAACGGCGCGGTCGCCCTTCCAGATCTGGGTCATGCCGATCTTGGTACCGAGGATGCCCTTGGTCATGCGCGGCCACCCACGGTCTTGATCTCGATGTCCACGCCCGTAGGCAGGTCGAGGGTCATCAGGCTGTCAATCGTCTTTTTGGTGGGGTTCATGATGTCCACCAGACGGTTGTGCGTGCGGATTTCGAAGTGCTCGCGGCTGTCCTTGTTCACGAAGGGCGAGCGCAGCACGCAAAAGCGGCGGATGCGGGTGGGCAGCGGCACAGGTCCGCTGACATCCGCCCCGGTGCGCCGAACCGTGTCCACGATTTTGCTCGCGGACTGATCCAGCGCCTTGTGGTCGAAACCACGCAGTTTGATACGAATCTTCGGGGCGACCATGATTTACTCCAGAACCTTAGCGACGACGCCGGCACCGACGGTACGTCCACCTTCGCGGATGGCGAAGCGCAGGCCTTCTTCCATGGCGATGGGCTTGATCAGTTCGACCACGAAGGTCACGTTATCGCCGGGCATCACCATTTCCACGCCTTCGGCGAGTTCCACCACACCGGTCACGTCCGTGGTGCGGAAGTAGAACTGGGGGCGGTAGCCACCGAAGAACGCGCTGTGACGGCCCCCTTCATCCTTGGACAGGATGTAGACGCTGGCTTCGAACTTGGTGTGGGGCTTGATGCTGCCGGGCTTGGCCAACACTTGACCGCGCTCGACGTCATCCCGGGCCACACCACGCAGCAACACGCCGACGTTGTCGCCGGCCATGCCGGAGTCGAGCAACTTGCGGTGCATTTCGATACCGGTAACCGTGGTCTTCTTGGTGTCGCGCAGGCCGATGATTTCGACATCGTCCTGAACCTTGACGATCCCGCGCTCCACACGGCCGGTGGCGACAGTGCCGCGTCCGGTGATGGTAAACACGTCTTCGACGGGCATCAGGAAGGCTTTGTCGGTGTCGCGCTCAGGGGTGGGGATGTAGCTGTCCACCGCGTCCAGGAGTTCCCAGATGTAGTCGACCCATTGTTGGTGCCGCGCTCCATCTTGGGGTTGGCGACCAGGGCGTCGAGCGCCTGCAGGGCGCTGCCTTTGATCACGGGCAGGTCGTCGCCAGGGAACTCGTACTTGGAGAGCAGCTCGCGCACTTCCATTTCCACGAGTTCGAGCAACTCTTCGTCGTCGACCATATCGACCTTGTTCATGAACACGACGATGTGGGGCACACCGACTTGCTTGGCCAGCAGGATGTGCTCGCGGGTCTGGGGCATCGGGCCGTCAGCGGAGCTGACGACCAGGATCGCGCCGTCCATCTGCGCCGCGCCCGTGATCATGTTTTTGACGTAGTCGGCGTGCCCGGGGCAGTCGACGTGGCTGTAGTGGCGCGCCGCGGTGTTGTACTCGACGTGGGCGGTGTTGATAGTGATGCCACGGGCCTTTTCTTCGGGGGCCTTGTCGATCTGGTCGTAGCGCTGGGTCTCGATGCTCGGATCAGCCGACGCTGCCGTGAAGGTGATCGCCGCCGTCAGCGTGGTTTTGCCGTGGTCGACGTGTCCAATCGTGCCCACGTTCACGTGGGGCTTCGTGCGCTCAAACGTTCCCTTTGCCATGATCTGTACTCCCTCCAAGAGGTGGATTCACACGCAAAACCGGCCCTTTGATCGGGTTTCCCCTGCGCATACCGCAGGGTTCGGGTGGTGTGTGCCCACATTGGGTTGATTCTCGCCAGGGCAGTGTCCCGCCATGCTGGCACGCTGCACCGGAACCGCGCGGATAAAACTACCCGCGAAAGCTCACGGCGCACCGACTAAAAATGCTACCAAAAACTTGGTCAAGGTTCAAGGCCCTCTTCATGCGGCGCTCGGACGACCGCCAGATCGACGATGACTCCCGGCTCATCCGTGTTCGGCCTTTCAAACCAACTCTCGAACAGAGCCAGACCTGCGGCATCTATCAGAAAGGTTCCTGCTTCTGCCGCTGCGTTCCGGGCCTCCAAGCGGCGCTGGAGTTCTGGCAAAGGCACATCCAGGAAGACGATCTGGCAGGACGCGCCCAGTTCTCTGGCACGTTGTCGGTACAGGTCGCGTTCGGCCAAGCGCCAGAATCCTTCGTCCAGCACCACATTCAGCTCCAGCCGCAGCAGACGGGCAGCCAATTCCCATTGCAGATCACGGATGACGGCCAGCCGGGCATCGAACACTTCTCGCGGCATGTGCTGACCAAAGAGCGGCACCATCCAGTCATCAGAGGACAGCCGGAGCGTTTGTCCCCCCCTCTCTGATCGGGCCTCCAATTGCCGGGCCAGCGTGGTTTTGCCGCTTCCGGGCAGGCCACATAACAGCGTCAGCGTGGGTGTCATCGAGCAACCTGCTACTTATTGGTGTAGGCCTGCACATCCTTGTCAAAGGCTCCGATGAGCATAAAGATGCCCAGCACGGTGCCGATGGGAAATAGCAGCAGACTCAGCACGCCGATGACGATGCTGGAGACTCGGCCCCAGCTTCGGCCTTCCAGTAGGGCGCGGCGCGTGAAATACAGCAGCAGCACGATGGCGGAGGTAATCGCGAAAGACACCCACAGCACTGTCGTGACCAGTTCGGGTGTCATGGGCGTCATGGCCGCGCCCAGCGTTTTCTCGACTTGCAGCACCGTTTCGTTGATGGTATCGCCGGAAAACGGCAGTGTCAGCAGCGATATAGCGTTGTAGATCAGCGCGATGAGCAGCGGCGTGGTCACGAAGGTCAGCCGAGAAGGGCGGGTCGCAGTGGGCGGGGGCGTAGGCAAACTCATCACGCCCAGCCTAGCCTATGGGGGATGTGCCGGTGAGGAGGTCGCCCGACTCCAAACGGAATGAGGCGGCCCAGCGGGTCAGCACGGTTTAGCGCCTGTGTTTACCGTTTACCGGCTGGCAAAGCTTTGCACGTCCGGGTCAAACGCGCCGATCAGGATCAGCACACCCAAAATGGTGCCGATGGGGAAATTCAGCAGGCTCAGAATGGCAATGACGATGGCGGCGACTCTGGCCCAGCCTCTCCCCTGCCCCATCGCCCGGTAGGTCAGAAAAGTAAATGCTGCCCAGGCCGCCGCAATAACAAAACTCACCCAGAGTGTCGCCCCTGTAAAAACCCGCAGCAGGCTCAACTGATCTGCAGTGATGCCGCTGGTCGGATCGGTGGCCGCCTCGCTCGTGATGCTGTTAATCAGCGGAGCCAAGAAAGGCAACACGGCCAATCCCAACAACTGCAAAATGAACATGATCAACAGTGGCGTGGTGACCCAAGACAGTTTTTGCGGCTTCATGGCGTCAAAGTAACATGCAGTAAGAAGGGCACCGGCGCAGAATCATCAAAAAGCCCCCACCAGTTAAGGCAGGGGCTTTTTATCTAGACTGAGCTAGAGCTTGGTGTTTACTTCTTCATCAACTGCTGAGCAATGTTGTTGGGCACCTGGCTGTAGTGGGCGAAAAACATGGAATAGCTTGCGCGGCCCTGCGTCATCGAGCGCATGTCGGTGGCGTACCCGAACATTTCGCTGAGGGGAACGAAGGCACGGACGATCTGCGCGTTGCCGCGTGCTTCCATGCCCTGAATCTGACCACGGCGGCTGTTGAGATCGCCGATGATGTCGCCCATGTAGTCGTCAGGCACGGTCACTTCGACGCGCATGATGGGTTCGAGGAGAGCAGGTGCGCCCTTCTGAACGGCTTCCTTGAGGGCCATCGATCCGGCGATCTTAAACGCCATTTCGGAGGAATCCACTTCGTGGTAAGAGCCGTCGTACAGGCTGACTTTCATGTCCACCACGGGGAAGCCCAACATGGGGCCGCTCTGCATGGCTTCTTCGATGCCCTTCTGGGCGGGGTTCACGAACTCGCGGGGCACGGTGCCGCCCACAACGGCGTTCTCGAAGATAAAGCCTGCACCGGGTTCCAAGGGCTCGGCCTTGATCTTGACGTGACCGAACTGGCCGCGTCCACCCGACTGACGAACGAATTTGCCTTCCACGTCTACGGCGCGGGTGATGGTTTCGCGGTAGGCCACCTGAGGTGCGCCCACGTTGGCTTCCACTTTGTACTCGCGCTTGAGGCGGTCTACGAGGATTTCGAGGTGAAGCTCGCCCATGCCCGAAATGGTGGTCTGGCCGCTCTCCTGATCGGATTCCACGCGGAAGGTGGGATCTTCTTCGGCCAGCTTCTGAAGGCCAATGCCCATTTTTTCCTGGTCGGCTTTGGTCTTGGGTTCAATCGCCAGCTTGATCACGGGCTCCGGCACGTCGATGCTTTCCAGCAACACGCGGTCATCGCCGTCGCCGATCAGGGTGTTGCCCGTTCCGGCGTCCTTCAGCCCGATCACTGCGCCGAGTTCGCCTGCACGCAGCTCGGTCACTTCTTCACGGCTGTTGGCGTGCATACGCAGCAAACGGCCCACGCGGTCGCGCTTTTCCTTGGTGGCGTTATACACGTAGCTGCCTGACTGCATGGTGCCGGAGTAGATACGCACGAAGGTCAGGCGGCCCACGTAAGGGTCGGCCATGATCTTGAACGCGAGGGCGGCCAGTTTGCCGTCAGGGTCAGCGGGGAACTCGACCGTCTCTTCGCTGTCTTCGAGCTTGCCCTTGATGGCAGGCACTTCGAGCGGGCTGGGCAGATAGTCCACCACAGCGTCGAGAAGGAGCTGCACGCCTTTGTTCTTCAGGGCGCTTCCGCACAGCACAGGGAAAATGCGCTTTTCGATGGTGCCTTTGCGAATGGCGATGACCATTTCTTCAACGGTCGGCTCTTCGCCTTCCAGGAACTTCATCATCACGGTTTCATCGACTTCGGCAGCCGCTTCGATCAGTTGGGCACGCATTTCGCGCACTTTGTCCATGTACTGCTCAGGAATATCGGATTCCGTGATGTCGGTGCCGAGGTCGTTGGTGTAGGTGTGGGCACGCTGGCGAACGAGGTCGATGATTCCCTTGAAATCGCTTTCCTGACCCATGGGGTACTGGATAGGCGCGGGGATGGCGCCCAGACGCTCTTTGATGTCGCTCAACACGAGTTCAAAGCTTGCGCCGGTCTTGTCCATCTTGTTAGAAAACGCGATGCGGGGCACGCCGTAACGGTCGGCCTGACGCCATACGGTTTCGCTCTGAGGCTCGACGCCCTGAGAGGAGTCGAACACAGCCACTGCGCCGTCGAGCACGCGCATGGAACGCTCGACTTCAATGGTGAAGTCCACGTGTCCAGGCGTGTCGATGATGTTGACCGTGTACTCTTCGCCCGTGGCGCTGTGCTTCCACTTGGCGGTGGTGGCGGCAGCGGTAATGGTGATGCCGCGCTCGCGCTCCTGTTCCATCCAGTCCATCGTCGCTGCGCCGTCGTGCACTTCGCCGATGTTGTGCGTGCGTCCCGTGTAGTACAGGATGCGCTCGGTGGTGGTGGTTTTGCCTGCATCAATGTGCGCGGCAATCCCGATATTGCGGAAGTGGTGAAGGTAGGTCTGGGATTTGGTGGTCATAAGACTCCCTGATTCTGAAGGGCAACGTGTCACGTCACCGCAGTGTTAACACAATTCTGAATTGATCCAAGTTTAAGCCATAGGGGTCAGTGAAGTGGATCAGGGCTGACTGCTGGTACAGATCGGTAAAAAAAGATGGAACAGCGAGGCTGACGCGCCGCTGTCCATCTTCGTCCCCGTTTGAACCGCCTCGCAGCGGCGCAAGGGTGGGGTATTACCAGCGGTAATGCGCGTAGGCGCGGTTGGCTTCCGCCATGCGCTCGATATCGTCTTTCTTCTTGATGGCTCCGCCACGGCCCTGTGCGGCGTCCATGATTTCACCGGCGAGGCGCTCGATGGCGGTGCGCTCGGGGCGACCATCCACGGCGCTGATCATCCAGCGGAGGGTGAGGCTTTGCTGACGGCGCACGCTGACTTCGACGGGCACCTGGTAGGTGCTGCCACCCACGCGGCGGCTACGAACTTCAACGCGGGGCTTGATGTTGTCGAAGGCCTGCTTGAAGACCTTGAGGGGCTCCTGACCGGTGCGCTCCTGAACGAGGCGGCAGGCCCCGTAAAAGATGCGGCTGGCCAGGTTCTTCTTGCCGTCTTCCATGATGCGGTTGATGATGGCGCTGACCAGGACGTCCTGATAAACAAGATCGGGCTGGATCGGGCGCACTTCTGCTTGGCGGCGACGTGCCATGTTGACTCCTTAAAAGCGCCTGTAATCAGGCAAACTGAGAGTGGAACTGAAACTGCTGTATTGGCCTCACCTCTGGCATAACGCCGAAGTAGAGGGGCGGCACCTGCACAAAAAGAACCCGGTGGGCGGAGCTGCAAAGTCACCCTTGCGCTTCTACACCCGGTGGGGATTACTTCTTCTTGCCGCCGGTGGCCGGTGCGCCCTTGCCAGCCGCGCCCGCTTTGGGCTTCTTGGTGCCGTACTTGGAGCGGCTCTTGTTGCGGTCTTTCACGCCCTGAGTGTCGAGGCTGCCGCGCACGATGTGATAACGCACACCGGGCAAGTCCTTCACACGTCCGCCGCGAATCAGAACTACGCTGTGTTCCTGAAGGTTGTGGCCTTCGCCGGGGATGTAGGCAGTCACTTCGAACTGGCTACTGAGGCGCACACGGGCAATCTTACGAAGTGCCGAGTTGGGCTTTTTGGGCGTGGTGGTCTTAACGACCGTGCACACGCCGCGGCGGAAGGGGCTGCCTTTGAGGGCAGGAACTTTGCTCTTCTTCTGAAGCGCGGTGCGCCCCTTACGAAGCAGTTGCTGGGTGGTAGGCAGGGTAAATCACTCCTCTGTAGAACCAGATCAAACTTCTGAGATTGCGTGCGTGGAGTCCCGCCCACTCCTGGGGGCAGGTTCGGGTTGGCTGTGGGGCCTGAGGTGATCTGCGCGTACTTAGACGGGCCGCTGGCTTGGAGAAGCCGTCAGCATCGGCCTCCTTGCAGGGCCAAACATTCGTAAACCGCGCGTGCCGAGAAACCCCCCGGTGCAACCCTGTACCGAGGCAGTTTTCAACCGAAGTAGCATAGCGCGAGAAGGGGCAGGGGCGCAAGGCGTGGTCTAACTCAGTGTGGTGAGCATAAGGCTGTGAGCAGAGAGGTCATATAAAGCAGCTTTTAAAATTTAGAAATCGCGCTCCATTTCAACGATTCGCTGCTGACTGAATCTGTGTACCCAACCGTCTTCAGGATCGTATTCAGCTTCAAGTGCGTCCGTAAAGTCGTAGGGCGATCTTTCTACCCCTTCTTCCTCTACCTTCAGCAGAATCCTGTCCAGCCGCTCGTCAAGCAATTGTAAGACTATCCTTAAAGTCTCGTCTACGATGCAAGGTAAAAGAGCCGCAAAAGCCTCTTTGGAATCATCACCTATGCCTTGATATATGCCATTAATAAATTGTCCATACTTTCCACCCGGCTTATCTGAAGTGTATCTATCGTAGTTAGATATAGTTGCATCCCTTGCATCCACAAATAAACGTCCAATTCTATCTAGGACTGCATCCGATACATCCATCACATCTCCAATGCAAAACAGAGTGTTTTAACTTATTACTTGCCTGCAATCCGTCTACGCTTCACCCTGCCGCTTCCCCCACGCCCCCTTCTTCATCCACCCAGATCTTCGCCGCGCCGAAACGCACCTCCAGTTTCAGGCCCGCCAGATACGCCTGCAAATAGTCGGGCAATTCGGCCACGGTGAACGGCGTGCGGGGCGCGGCTACCAAGCGGTACAGGCCCACTTCACCCGGAATGTGGTCGTACACGTAGGCTCCCCGGCGTTGGGGCGGCGTCAGGTGTTCGTCGAAACCGCCCGCTGGCGCGTTGGGTTCCTCGGTTTCGGGGCGAACGTCGATCCAGACGTGCAGGGCTTCCAGCAGTTCCTCGGAAGCGAGGGCGGCGGCGGGAACGGTGGGATCGCCCGCCGCGAGGAACTGGGCGACATGGCCCGCCTGGTCAGCAGCGAACCAGTCGAATTCCACATCCGTAATTTCCTCGCGGGTGATGATGGTGTGCGTGCTGAGGTCGGGATTCACACTGAATCTGTCTGTTTTGGTCATACAGACCCCAAGGCCGCCGAAACTACCTTGCGGGCTTCTTCCATCACCGTTTGCAAATGATCCGCGCCCCGGAAGGATTCGGCGTAGATTTTATACACATCCTCGGTGCCGCTGGGACGGGCCGCGAACCACGCCTGATCGGTGGTGACCTTGAGGCCGCCGATGCCTGCGCCGTTGCCGGGAGCGCGGGTCAGCTTGCCCGTAATCGGGTCGCCGCCCAGCGTGGTGGCCGTGACCTGTTCAGGGGATAAGTTGCCCAGAACCTTCTTTTGTGCGGCGTTGGCGGGCGCGTCCTGACGGTCATAGGCGGTTGCGCCGTATCGCTCCGTCAGGGCAGCAAAGCGTTGCCCCGGCGTCTGCCCGGTTTTGGCGGTCATCTCGGCGGCCAGCAGGCCGGGAATCAGGCCGTCCTTGTCGGTGCTCCACGCGCCGCCGTTCATACGGAGAAAGCTCGCGCCCGCCGATTCCTCGCCGCCGAAGCCGAGAGAGCCGTCCAGCAAGCCTTCCACGAAGTATTTGAAGCCCACCGGAACCTCCACCAACCGCCGCCCGATACCCGCCGCCACACGGTCTATCAGCGCACTGGACACCAGCGTTTTGCCGATGCCCGCATCTGCCCGCCAGCCGGGGCGATTCTGGAACAGATATTCGATCATGACGGCGAGGTAATGGTTAGGATTGAGAAGGCCGGACGCCGTGACGATACCGTGACGGTCAGCGTCGGGGTCATTGCCGATTGACACGTCAAAATCGTCTTTCAGGCGCAGCAGGCTCGCCATCGCGTAGGGGCTGGAGCAGTCCATTCTGATCTTGCCGTCGCGGTCTACGCTCATAAAGGCGAAGCGCGGGTCAACGGCAGTATTGACAATCTTGAGGTTCAGGTTGTATTGCGCCTGAATCGCTTCCCAGACGGGTAAACTGCTGCCGCCCAATGGATCAATGCCGATGTGGACGCCGCTCTGGCGGATGGCGTCCAAGTCCACCACTTCGGGTAGTTGATCCACGTAAGGCGTGATGAAATCAAACGTTTCCAGGGCTTCCATCGCCTCGGTCAGGGTCACGCGCTTCACGTCGCGCAGGCCGTTTTCCAGAATGGCGTTGGCGCGGGCCTGTACCACACCCGTCACGTCGGTATCGGCGGGGCCGCCGGACGGTGGGTTGTACTTGAAGCCGCCGTCTTGGGGAGGATTGTGGCTGGGCGTGATCACGATGCCGTCGGCGAGGCCGCCCACACCAGCGCGGTTGTGGGCCAGAATCGCGTGACTGATCAGGGGCGTGGGCGTAAAGAATCCGGGCTGCACGCACACGCGCACGCCGTTGGCCACCAGCACTTGCAGCGCTGTACTCCACGCGGGTTCGCTGAGGGCATGGGTATCGAGGCCCATAAACAGCGGCCCCGTGATGCCCACCGACACACGGTGTTCGGCCACCGCCTGCGTAACAGCCAGAATGTGCGCCTCGTTGAATGACCCGTTGACACTGGTTCCCCGGTGCCCGCTGGTGCCGAACGCCACGCGCTGGAGGGGATCGGCCACATTCGGGCGGGTTTCGTAGTAATGCGCTATCAAGCGCGGGATGTTGGTCAGCAGGGATTGCGGGGCGGGGAGGCCAGCCAACTTACTGAGGGTCATACGTCAGTTTAGGACAGAGAAACCCTCTGAGGCTTTGGACACACTTCAAGAATGTCTTCAGCACGGTGAGCCACCACGCAAAACGTCCCGCCCTCCTCCTGTTACCCTACAGCCATGCGGGAATTTTTGAACGACTGGTGGAGACTGCTCAAGCTGATCGTCGGCTCGCTGGCTATTCCAGTGGTGCTGTGGCTGCTGCTGGTCTGGGCCGGAGTGCTGCGCTAAAAGCCTGATGTGGGGCAGGGGTCTGAGCCGTGAGTCTTGGCCCACAACTTTTTCCCCACTGCCGGCTCACCACTTCCTCCTCACAAATGCTCTAGGCATCTGGGCGCTGCTTTCCCGGCAGCACGGGTGGGTTGCCAAATTGCGTGCGGCGTAACTCTGCCATCTTGATGTCGTTGCGGCCCTGCCGCTTGGCGGCGTACATGGCGGCGTCGGCGCGGGTCAGGATGTCGTCGGGATGGTCGCCGGGCCGGGCGGTGGCGACCCCGAAACTGGCGGTCAGGCCGTCGACTGCGCCGTAACGCTGTTCGCGCAATTGGGCACGCAACAGGTCGAGCATGGCCCGCACCTGCAAAGCGGGCAGCGGGGGCAACACCAATAAAAACTCCTCGCCGCCCCAGCGGGCTGCCAGACCCTCTGAGGGGAGGTGGCTGCGGGCCGCGCTCGACACGCCCTTCAGCACCAGGTCGCCCGTGGCGTGGCCGTGCTGATCGTTGACCGATTTAAAGTGATCGAGGTCGAACAGCACCAGCGTGAACGGCTGTTTGCGGACGTAGAGGGCGGTCAGATGCTCCTCTGCGGCGCGGCGGTTGGCCAGTCCGGTCAGGGCGTCGGTGTAGGCAGCGGCGCGGGCGGCCAACAATTGCATCCGCTGAAAGCTGAAGGTGCCCTGCACAGCCACCATGACGCCGCCGACCAGCAAAAATTGCACCACCGCGCCCACCAACCGGGGATTTGGGCCGGCCTGCAACATGCTGTACAGGTGCCCGCCACTGATCAGGGCAGACAGCCCAAAAAGTGCGCCCGCCACGACCACAGCCCGGCGAGTCGGAAAGGTCAGGAAGGCGGCGGCGTACAACACCGGAAACCAATACGTGTTCTCGCTGAGGTTGTTATGTATGGGCACAAAGACCCGGAATTGTTGGTGCAGAGCCAGTAAAAGGTAGATGGACGTTGCGATGTAAATGGTGCGGAACGCCAAGCTGAGGCTGATGCGGCGCAGGGTCAGGCCCAGATCGAGCCCCACCAACATCAGGGCCAGCAGCGGCAAGGCCACTTTGTCCAGCGGATCGAAATCGGGGGCCTGTACCCACAGGGCCGCGCCCACGCTCACCGTACCGAGCAGCGTCAGCACCAAAAACATCCGGCGCTGCGTCAATATCCAGCGTTCGCCTTCGGAAATGGGCAGAGGGCGCACCGGCTTCATGCGCCTCCAGCCAGAGCGGGGCGGGGCACAATCTGGCGGGGGCTGAGGAAAAAGTTCAAGGACGCCAGCAGTATAACTTCTTCCCACATCAAATCATTTATAAAACCCAAGTAACCCGTTCACGGCCTTCATCTACACTTGCCGCGGAGCCATAACGTAATTGGGAAGGAGCAGGCAACTTCCGGAGAGCCTGTTTACTCAGTTCGCCACTTCATGATGAACCCGGCAGCGGGCCTCATAGCTTTCCTGTGCGCCGACCAAGACCACCGGATCGTCGAAACGGGCGGGGCGGTCGCCAATAAGCCGCTGGGAACGGGTGGCCGGAGCGCCGCAGACGGTACAGATGGCGGTCAGTTTTTCTACACTTTCGGCGCGGGCCAGCAGTTCGGGCATGGGGCCAAAGGGTTCGGCGCGGAAATCAAGGTCTAAGCCCGCCAGAATCACACGCACACCCTGACCCGCCAATTCCAGCGCGAGCGGCACGAGACCGGCTCCAAAAAACTGCACTTCGTCTATGCCCACCACATCGGGCAGGACGCCACCAGGCAGGCCCAACAGGGTGGTTTCGCTGCCTCCGTCTAGCGCCAGATTGCTGCGAATGCCCGCCGCATCGCGCACGGCGACGGCATCTACGGTGCGCCCTGCATGGCTCGCCACTGCCGACAGGTGGTAGCGGTCATCCAACAGCGGCTTGAAGACCCGAACCCGCTGCCGCGCAATCACGGCCCGCGTGATGCGGCGAATCAGTTCCTCGCTTTTGCCGCTGAACATGGGGCCGACAATGACCTCGAGGTGGCCGCCGTGATAGGGGGACTTGAGCACGCGGCCAAGTATAGGGGCGCGCCGTGCCGGGAACGTGGTGGGTAGATCGGAGAACGTGGGAAAAGCGTGGGTGGGCGTGTGCATCGGGCTATTGGCTTTAAACCTTGGCAACAACGCTAAAGCTTCATTTCACATCTCCACGATCATATATCCACGGTTCACAGGTTTACGATCAACAATCCACTTCCCGCCCTCCTATTTCTGCACGATCCACTTGTTTAGCAGCTTCTGATATTCCCCGTTGGCTTTCATTTTGGCGAGGGTGCGGTTGGCGGCAGCGGCCAGATCGCTGTTTTTGGCGAACACCATGCCGTAATCTTCGGCGGCCAGGTCTTTGCCTGCCTGTGCAAATTGCCCCGGCAACCGTTTTTGCAGGTCGGTCACGGTGGGCGCGTCTCCGATCAGGGCGGCGATTCGGCCTACACGCACATCGGTCAGCCCGGCGGCGAAGTCGTCGTACACCTTCAGAGTCGCGCCTTTGGGCTTCAGCACGTCGCCTGCCACGTACTGCCCGGTGGTATTGGCCTGCACGCCAATAGTTTTTCCTCTTACGTCGGCGGGCCAGGCGAACTTGTTGGGATTGCCGCCCCGCACGATAAACACCTGTGCGCTGCGGTAATACGGCTGGCTAAAACTGACCACTTTGGCCCGCTCCGATGTGATGGTAATGGCGCTCATGGCCATGTCCACGCGCCCAGACGTGACCGATTGCGGCATCAGCGCCCCGAAGCCCACCGCCCGAATCTCCAATTTGACGCCCAGATCGCGGGCCACCGCACGGGCAATATCGATGTCGAAGCCCTGAATCTGGCCGTCCGGCCCCTTGAACTCGAAGGGATTGAAGGTGGGATCGGTGCCCAGCACCAGCACGCCTTTGGCCTTGACCTGCGCGACGGTGGCGGCCACAGCAGAAGACGACAGGAGCAGGGCCGACAGCAGCAAGACAGGTTTCATGGGTTCAGAATAGACCCGCACTACACAGGCGGTACGCTGCATACATGGACAGACCCGCGCCCTTGCCCTGGCCCGCGCCCAGCGATTTTGTGCATGGCGCACCCGTACCGCCGCCCGCCCAGTGGACTCGGCCCGGTCTGGTCATGACCTTCAATCTGGAATGTCCGGGCTGTGTGTCGCGTGGAATTCCCTTTCTGAAGCGCCTGCACGCCGAATTTGGGAAGCGGGTAGAGGTACTGGCGCTGCATACCAGCCTTGGCCACCGCCTGCTGGAGCGGGCTGACGTGGAACCGACGCTGATCCGCTTTGCCCAACACTTTGCGCGGCTGCCGTTTCCGGTGGCACTGGACGTAAGCGGCGAGTTGGCCCGCGCCTGGCAGACGGAAGGCACGCCCCATACTCTGGCATTTTCAGCGGGCGGCGAACTGATCCGGAGTGTGTACGGCAGTCAGGAAAACGCTCAGACGCGGCTGTGGTATCTGTTGGAAGAACAGGTGCAGGCACAAGAGGAAGCGCCGAGATGACAGAGGCTTTAAGAGCAGACGGCTGGATGCTGGAAGCACCGCGAGTCAAGTTGCCTGCAACGGCGCTGGACGCTTTCCAGGCGGCTTTTGAAACCCGCGACCTCACGCACCTCCCGCCGGGTGTTCCCCGCTGGCTGTTTCTGGAATGGTTGGCCCGTGAAGGCTGGCTGCTGCACGGTTCTTCCCGCGCCGATATTCAGACCTTCGAGGCCCGGACTCCCCATGACCTGAGCGGCGACCCGTTCAGTGGCCGTACCGGGGTGTTTGCCAGTTCCGATGGCCTGTGGGCACTGATGTACGCCCTGCGCGACAAATCAGAGGTCAAGCGGATGCTGAATATGGTAATGCAGCGGCGCGGGCCAGAGGGCCAGTGGTCTACGACGCGCTACTTCTTGTCGCTGGCTCCGTATGATCGGGGCGGCGAGGTGCAGCCGACAGACGGCAGAGCGCTGCTGAGGCCCGGCAGCGTGTATGTGCTGCCGCCAGAGGGCTTTGAGGAGATGCCGCCCTACCAGTGGCCCGGCGTAGGCGAGGTCAGGGAACCGCAGTGGATCAACCCCAACCCGGTGCGTCCTGTGCTGTGCGTGCCCATGTCTCCCGCTGACTTTCCTTTGCCGGTGCGCACCCACCACGCCGACACCATTGATGCGCGGTGTATGGCCGATCCTTGGGGCTTTCCGTGGCTAGATTGAGGCAGCACGGGGGCAGAAAGCGGGAGAGAATGACCGGATGACTTCCTCTCCCCCCACCCGGCAGGCCCGCCTGAAGACCCTGCTTTCGCTGAGTGCCGCCGATGCCCTCGGCGCGGCCACCGAATTTAAGACGCCCGAGGCGATCCGCTCCCACTACGGCGACACATTTAACGACTACCAGCCCGGCAGCGTGTTCGGCTTTGCGCCCGGCGAGGCGACCGACGACAGCCAGATGGTGGCGGCCACCCTGCTGGGCTACTCCAAGCAGAATGGGCTGGAAGGTGTGCTGGCGGGCCTGCAAGACTGGATCGCCACCGGCCCGCCCGATGTGGGCAACCTGACCCGCGACGCGCTGCACAGAGGTGGGCTGCACGGGGGCGGTCTGGACGGCGGAGCACGTGCCTGGGCCAGCAGCAACTTTCAGAGTGCAGGCAACGGCGGTCTGATGCGAATCGCGGCGGTCTGGATTGCTGGCTGTACCGAGGAAGCATTGGCCCACGAATCGGCGTTGGTGACGGCCCTGACGCACGCCGATCCCCGCTGCGTGCATGCCAGCGTATTCTTCACCGCCTTCTTGGACGCCCTGCACGGCGGCACGGAGTACACCGACGCCGCAGAATTGGGCCTGAAGGTGATGGACAGCCTGGACGCCCGCGCCGTGCTGCTGGAACGCGATATTTTCACCGTGAACGGCAGGGACGCCAACACTACTTTTCACGCCCAGGACCGCGACGCCCGCACCCAGGTTCGCGCCCGTGTGCGGGACGGCTTGGCGGGCAAAATACACTCTCAGAGCGGCTATGTGCTGGATACCCTGCAAGCGGCGGTGGCCCACGCCCGCGCCGAAACGTGGCAGGCCTGCGTGGAACCCGCCGTGCTGCTGGGCAACGACAGCGACACCGTGGCCTGCGTGGTCGGCGCGGTTGCCGGGGCGCGTGGCCTGGAGGTGCCGCCCCATCTGCTGCCCCCACTGCGGTTGGGCCACTCCTGGGCAGGCTGGCAGCGCGACTGGAAGTGCGTGGAACGGTTCGGGGAATTGGTGAGGTAGAGGGTGGCCCATGACTGATTCGGAATTCCTTCACCTCGTCAGGCTCAATCTAGTCAATGCGGCCATTTTGGATCGCCTGGCGCAAGTGGAACCGTTCGCGCCGCAAGTTCATCTGGTGGCTGGGGCACTATTTCAGACCGTGTGGAATGTGCAGAGTGGGCAGGCACCGCAGGCAGGCATCCGCGACTACGACCTGTTTTACTGGAATCCAGACACCAGTTACGAGGCCGAAGACGCCGTGATTGGCCGTGCCGCCGACCTATTCAGCGACCTCAGTGTGCGGATCGAGGTCAGGAATCAGGCCCGCGTTCACCTGTGGTTCAGAGAAAAATATGGCCTGTCGCGCCCGCCGCTGACCAGTGCCCGCGACGGTGTGCTGCAATTTCTGGTGGAATGCACCTGTGTGGGCATCGACGCGGCGGGCAAACTGTACGCACCGTATGGCCTGCACGATCTGGCGGCGGGTGTGCTGCGGCCCAATCCCCTCAACCACACGCCCGAACTGTACGCGGCCAAGGCCCACGATTACCACCAGCGTTGGCCGTGGCTGCGGGAGGCCCAAACTCAGTCGGGGGAAACCGGGCCTCAGCCGGGATGACGCGAATCGGCGAAGCTCTGCTGGGCGCTGAAATCTCCGCGTAGTTTTTCGTACTGGCCGTCTCCTTGCAGTTCCCACGAGCCGCGTGTGTCGGCCCATTCGGTGTTCAGAATCCGCAGGAACTGATCGCGGTGGGTGTCGTCCAGCACGGGCGCAATCACTTCTACACGGCGGTCTAAGTTGCGGCTCATCCAGTCGGCACTGCCGAAATACACTTCGGGCTGGCCTGCGTTGCCGAAAGCGTAGATGCGGGCGTGTTCGAGGTAGCGCCCCAACAGACTGCGGACGCGAATGGTTTCCGACAGGCCCGGCAGGCCCGGACGCAGGCAGCACACGCCGCGCAGGATCAGTTCTATGCGCACGCCCGCGCCCGCCGCCCGGTACAGCGCCTCGATCATGCCGGGGTCGGTCAGGCTGTTCACTTTTATTCGTGCCCAGGCCTCCTGCCCGGCGCGGGCGTGCTCAGCCTCGCGGTCAAGCAGCATCTCGAAGCCGCTGCGGGCAGTGTCGGGGGCCACCAACAGGTGCGTATATTCGGCCTCGGCGTATCCGGTCAGGTGATTGAACAACTCGGCAATGTCGGCCCCCAGGTTCGGGTCGGCACTCAGTAGGCTGAGATCGGTGTATAGGCGGGCGGTTTTGGGATTGTAATTGCCGGTGCCCACATGCACGTAACGCCGTAATCCACCCTCCTCGCGCCGCACGATCATGGTCACTTTAGCGTGGGTTTTCAGGCCTGCCATGCCGTACACCACGTGCGCCCCGGCCCGCTCCAGCTTGCGTGCCCAACTGATATTGCGCTGCTCGTCAAAACGGGCCTTCAGTTCGATCAGGGCCACCACCTGCTTGCCGTTTTCGGCGGCGGTTCGCAGCGCACCCAGCAGGCGCGGATCGTCGCCCGTGCGGTAGAGGGTCTGCTTGATCGCCAGCACCTGCGGGTCACGCGAGGCCTCCTCCACAAAGTTCAGCACGTTGGAAAAGCTGTCGTAGGGATGGTGCAGCACCACGTCGCCCCGGCGGATGGTGTCGAACATGCCGTCTTCATCGTCGCCGTCGAGGTCAGGCACGGCGGGGATGAAGTCGGGGAAGGCCAGATCGGGGCGCTTGACGGGCAGGAACATCAGGTCTGCCGTTCCCAGCGGGCCTTCCAGCATAAAAATGTCTTGGGGGGCCAGCCGCAGCCGCTCCTGAAGGAAACCGATAATCTCGGCGGGCGTCTCACGCATCATTTCCAGCCTCACCGCCGACCCGAAACGGCGGCGGCGCAATCCGTCCTCGATGGTTGCCAGCAGGTCTTCGGCTTCCTCTTCCTCGAACTCGTAATCGGTGTTGCGGGTCACGCGGAATACATGCGCGGCCAGCACATTCCGGCCCTTAAACAGTTCCCCGATGTGGGCGGCAATCACGTCTTCCAGCAGCAGGAGGGCGTCGCCTACCGGCACGATGCGGGGCAACACACCCACCGGAATTTTCACGCGGGCAAAATCGGGGTCTTCGCCCTCTCCGGCGTCCAGAAGCACGGCCAGATTCAGGCTCAGGTTGCTGAGGTACGGAAAGGGATGGCTGGGGTCGACGACCAGCGGCGTGAGTACGGGCTGAATCTCGGAGAGGTAATGCTCGCGCAGTTGCGCCCGCGCCCGCTTGCCCAGCTCGGCCACGCGCACCAGCCTCACACCCTCGGCAGCGAGGTCACGCAGGGTTTTGCGGGCGGCCTTCTCTATCTCGCGCAGCATGGTATGCGTCCGGTCACGCACCATATCCAGCGTCTGACGCGGCGAGAGTCCATCGGGGCCGGGGGTCTGTACGCCCGCCGCAATCTGGCGATGTACGCCCGCCACGCGCACCATAAAAAACTCATCCAAATTACTGCCGCAGATGGCCGCGTACTTCAGGCGCTCCAGCGGCGGGTTGCGCGTGTCGCGGGCTTCCGAGAGAACGCGCTCATTGAAGGCCAGCCAAGACAACTCGCGGTTCAGAAACTGGCTGCCCTCGTTCGCCACCGTGGACATCGTGCGAATCGCGGCAAGCAGCGTATCGGGCGCGGCGGCAACTTTGCCTGCCTTTTTGCCTGCGGCCTTGGCGGGGCCTTTGCTGGGCCCCTTCTTGGCAGGCGCAGCGGCCTTCAGGGCAGCATTGTTGCTGGCAGGAGCAGTGGCAGGAGTGGCAGGCGCGGGGTGGGCAGTCGCAGAATCGGCGGACACAGTTCTCTCTCCTCGGTAGGCGGCGCTCCTTTTGACAAAGCGCACCGCACGCGGTACAGGTGTAACCCAATACAGGCCCAACAAAGCACAGCCGCGTCAACACGGCGTCAGTTGCGTGTGCTGAGCGTACCAGAGGGAGAATGAAAAAACGCGCAGGAGGCTAAAAAGAACCGTCTGCGCGGGAGAAAGGTAAATGGTTCGTCAGGTTGGAAAGTGTGCTTACACCCGGCGGAACAGCAGCGCCGCGTTTTGCCCACCGAAGGCGAACGAGTTGCTCAGGGCGTATTCCACTTGCGTTTGCCGCGCCCCTTCCGGGATGTAATCCAAGTCCAGCGCTGGGTCTTCATCGCCCGCGAGGTTGATGGTGGGGGGCAAGATGCCGTCTTTGAGGGCCTGCGCCACGGCAATAGCTTCGATGGCTCCCGCCGCGCCCAGCAGGTGCCCGGTCATGGATTTGGTGGACGACACCGCCAACTTGTGGGCATGATCGCCAAACACGGCCTTGATGCCCTGCGTTTCGTGGAGGTCGTTAAAGTGCGTGCTGGTGCCGTGCGCGTTGATGTATCCCACCTGATCGGGGTTCACGCCCGCCGTGGCGAGCGCCATCCGCATGGCGACCTGTGCGCCGCGTCCTTCGGGGGCAGGCATGGTGATGTGGTGCGCGTCGGCGCTGGTGCCGTAGCCCACGATTTCGGCGTAGATGGTGGCCCCGCGTGCCCTGGCCTTTTCGTATTCCTCCAGAATGACCACGCCCGCGCCCTCGCCCAGCACGAACCCGTCGCGGCCCGCAGCAAAGGGACGGCTGGCGGTCTGGGGATCGTCGTTGCGGGTACTCAGCGCCTTCATGTTGGAAAATCCGCCAATGGCAATGGGCGTAATCGCTGCTTCCGAGCCGCCCGCGATCATCACGTCGGCCAGACCGAGTTGGATATAGCGGGCCGCGTCACCGATGGCTCCGGTTCCGGTGGCGCAGGCCGTGACCACCGTGCTGCTTGGCCCAGTGGCTCCAAACCGCATGGACACGTGCCCGGACGCCATATTGGCAATCATCATCGGAACGAACATGGGACTGATTCGGCCTGCACCGCGCTCCACCAATACCCGCGACTGGTCTTCAAAGGTTTTGACGCCGCCGATGCCGCTGCCCAACAGCGTTCCAGTGCGCTCGCCCCGCAATTCTTCGGCGCTCAGGCCGCTGTCGGCCACGGCCAGGTCTGCCCCCGCCAACGCCAGTTGCACGTAACGGTCCATCTTGCGGGCCTCACGCGGGTCTATGTAGGCGTCCAGGCTCTCATTGACCTCGCCCGCAATCTTGCTGGCTGTGCTGGACGCATCAAAATGCGTGATGGCCGCGATGCCACTCCTGCCTGCCCGCTGCGCCTCGGCATAGGCCGCCGCGCCCAAACCGATAGGCGTCACTGGCCCAACTCCCGTAATAACCACCCGTTTTAAGCCTGTAATTGCCATGCTGTACCTCCGAAATCGGGGGCCAGCCGAGGCCCCAGCCTGTATGACTTTCAGTCTTGCACCCAACAAAGCCTGCCCTACAACAGCGGGCGGGAAACGGCTCTCACCGCGCCCGCCCTGCCCGCTCGCACTCCAGATCAACAATTCAGATCAAACTGCTCTCTGAAACGCTGGCGGCCTGTTTACTGCTTGCCCTCGATAAAGGTCACGGCGGCCTGCACGGTGCGGATGCTTTCGGCATCTTCATCACTGATGGTCACGCCGAACTTGTCTTCCAGACCCATGATCAGTTCCACGGTCTCGAGGCTGTCTGCACCCAAGTCTTCTACGAAACGCGCTTCAGGGGTTACCTTTTCCGCGTCTACACCGAGTTTCTCCACGATTACTTCTTTTACGTCATCAAAAGTTGCCATAGTCAAATACCTCCCTAGATTGAAGTCTGCGCCAGTCTACACGCGGCGCACCGACGAACACACTTTTCTGAACGGGGTTCAAAGGTGGACAGGTGGGCTTGTCGGGCCAGTTTCCCCGACTCAGTGCGGATACAGCCCGCCGTCTACCCCGATCACCTGCGCGGTGATGTATGCGGCGGCGTCGCTGGCGAGGAAGGCCACCACTGCCGCCACCTCGTCCGGCTGACCGAAACGGGCCAGCGGAATGCCGCCCAGATAAGCCGTGCGGGTCGCTTCCGGCAGGGCCGCCGTCATATCGCTTTCTATGAAGCCGGGGGCCACCGCGTTCACGGTAATGCCGCGTCCGCCGTACTCCTTGGCCAGTGCTTTGGTCAGGCCGATCAGTCCGGCTTTGCTGGCGACATAGTTGGCCTGTCCGGGGTTGCCCATCAGCCCCACCACGCTGGCAATGTTGATGATCCGGCCAGCGCGGGCACGCATCATGTGCTTCAGGGCAGCGCGGCTGGCGGTAAAGGCGCTGGTCAGGTTGGTGTCTAGCACGGCGTTCCAGTCCTCGTCCTTCATGCGAATAGCCAGGGTGTCGCGGGTGATTCCGGCATTGTTCACCAGCACATCCAGGCGGCCAAACGCGGCGATGACCTGTTCCACCAAGGCTCCTGCATTGGCGGGCGTGGTCAGATCCGCTCCGAACACCTGCGCGGTCACGCCGTGTGCGCGGGCGGTATCGGCCACTTTTTCGGCTTCGGCGGCGTTGCGGCCATAGTGAATGGCGACATCAAAACCTGCGGCAGCCAGTTGCAGGGCCATAGCGCGGCCTAAGCCCCGGCTGCTGCCAGTCACGAGGGCGACTTTGCGGGTTGAGGTGGGTTGAGCATCGGTCATGCGTTCTCCATTTGAGTTCTATTTTGCACGCCCACCCTATGGTGCGCGTTGTGGTACAGCGTAAACAACAGCATTTCCCGCACGCTGAGGAGGCCGAGAGCGGGATGCGCCAGCGTATAGGCGTCCAGATCGGCGTCGTTCCAACCCTGCACTTGAACCCGCAAGGCGTCCAGCGTTTGCCTGTATCCAGCCACCAGTTCGGCCTGATTTCCCTGCGGATCGGGCAGAAAGCGGCCAGACGCTTTGACGCCTGTGGCGAGGGCTCCCCGGTACAGCGCCTGCATTTCAGGGTAAGAGCGGGAAGGCTGCGTGGCAATCCGGGCGGGCAGGCGGTCACGGGGAAGACCCAACGCCCTGCCCACCGGGGCATTGGAAACAATCAGGTGATGGAGATGGTGGGCAGGCGACCACGTTTCCGCGTTGCCGTGCATGAATTGTCCGGGGGCCAGGCCCGCAAAGTACGCGCCGACTTCTTCCTGAGTCTGTCCCAGCGCTGCCACAATTTCGGCCTGCGTAAAAGGCTCGCTCACAGCGTGAAGGCCTCTAACTGAGCGGCGGTGCCCACATTGATGGTGCGGGCGTCGGGCAGGATGCGCTTGACCAAGCCCGTCAGCACCGTGCCGGGGCCAAATTCGATGAACACATCCGCGCCCGCGTCGGCCAAAGCGCGAATTGTTTCCACCCAGCGCACGCTGCCCGTGATCTGGGCGGCCAGCAGTTCGGGCAGGGCGGCGGGGGCGGCTCCGGCTTCGGCGGTCACGTTGGCATACACCGGGAAAGCCAGCGGCGCAAACGGCGTGTCGCTGAGGGCCGGGGCCAGTCCAGCGGCGGCAGGCTGCATCAGGGCGCAGTGAAACGGGGCGCTGACCTTCAGGGGAATGACCTTCAGGCCGCGTGCTTTCAGTTCGGCGCTGGCGGCGTCTACTGCGCCCTTCTCGCCCGAAATGACTGTTTGGGTGGGCGCATTAAAGTTGGCCGGTTGTACGATGCCCGAATTGGCTGCGCAGACTTCCAGCACGGCGGCAGGATCGCCCATCACGGCGCACATGGCCCCCACACCCACGGGCACGGCCTGCTGCATCCGCTCGCCGCGTTCGCGGGTCAGGCGCAGGGCGTCGGGCAGGCTCAGCGATCCGGCAGCCACCAACGCCGAATACTCGCCGAGGCTGTGGCCCGCGCCAAAATCGGGGGTCAGGCCCGTGTGCGCCACCCACGCCCGGTACGCAGCCACCGACGCGGCCACCAGTGCAGGTTGCTGATTGGCGGTCAGGGTCAAGTCTTCTAGTGGGCCAGTTTCGATCAGGGCACGCAGTCCGGGCAACGTAGCTTCGGCCTGCGCGTACACGGCTTCGGCGGCGGCGGAGGCAGCGGTCAGGTCAGTGCCCATACCCACCGAATGCGATCCCTGACCGGGGAACAGTGCCGCAATTCTGGGCTTTGCAGAGGTCATACCGACACTGCTTCAGGCTCCGCTTTGCCTGCCCAGTCGCGGGCCTGCACGCTCGGCGCACCGCTCCACCATTTCAGGGTGGCCGCCGCCCAACTCAGGCCGCCGCCAAAGGCCACCAGCAGGATTTGCTGCCCGTCCTTCACGCGCCCGTCGTCCACGGCTTCCTTCATGGCCAGCGGCACAGTGGCGCTGGAGGTGTTGCCGTAGCGGTCTAGATTCATCACCATTTTGCTCATGGGCACGCCAAAGCGCTGGGCGGCGGCCTCAATAATTCGCACGTTGGCCTGATGGGGAACCACCCAATCCACATCGTCGCTCTTGACACCACTCTTGGCGAGGACTTCCGCACCGCTGTCGCCCAGCACCCGCACGGCAAATTTGAAGACTTCGCGCCCATTCATGCCCGTCCATTTGCCCATCGGAAAGCCGCCGGGAAGTTGGTGGGCCAGGAAGGGGGAATAGAGGCTGGAAGCACCCGCGCTGTCTGCCCCCAGCACGAAATCCTGAAAGCCGTAGCCCTCGGGCACGGGGCCGACAACCACAGCGCCCGCACCGTCGCCAAACAGAATGGCGGTGTTGCGGTCATCCTGATCCACGATTTTGGTAATCGTTTCGGCGCCGATGACCAGCACGCGGCGGGCCATCCCGCCCTTGATCAGCCCCTGCGCCATGCCCAGGCCATACACGAATCCGCTGCACGCTGTGGACAGATCGAACGCGCCCGCACCCGCCAGACCCACCTGTCCGGCAATCAGCGCCGCCGTGGAGGGGAACATGGCGTCGGGACTGGCGGTGGCGCAGATCACCATGTCCACGTCTTTCAGGCCGTCCGGGTCGCGGGCCAGCAGATCACGCACCGCGCCCAGACCCACATCCGAGGTAAATTCGTCGGGCGCAGAAAACCGGCGTTCCACAATCCCGGTGCGGGACTGAATCCATTCGGCGGTGGTGTCCATCCGCGCCTCGAATTCCTCGTTTTTCACCACGCGGGCAGGTGCGAAAGAGCCGAGGGCAGTGATGCCAATGCTGGGGCGAGAAGCGTCAGGGTCGGTCATGCTTCATACCGTAGCATTCTTTGAACGGACGTTCAATCAATTTTTGACGAGTCTGAACGGGGTTCAAAATGGCTGGGAAGATGGGGCGGTTGTGCGATGTGCGGAAGGCGTCTAAGGGTCGAGGGTCTAAGAAGAGATGATTGCGGCACGCTCCTTAGAAGGAACAGAAGAGATTCAGCAACTTTACCGCCCCAGCACCTTAGACCCACTAGCCGATCCCAGTTTCAAATACCAAAAGAAAAGGCCCGCCCCATCGGACGAGCCTGCTTCTGTTTACTCACGTCTCCCCTGCTCGGCTTTCACCCCACAGACTTGACGTTCAAGCTGAATTACTCGGTTTTCTGGCCTTCGCCTTCGGTCTGCTCGGCTTCGGTCTGGGCAGCTTCCGGCGCGTCGGCCTGAGCTTCATCAGACTGAACTTCCTCGGCTTGGGTGGGTGCAGCGTCAGCTTCCGCAGCAGGAGCCGTCAGTTGCGCGATCGCCATTTGCAGGCCTTTTTCGCGCATGATCGAGGCGTAGTAGTTGTTCAGGCCGTTTGGCCCAAGCTGCGTGCGGAGTTGCTGGGCGGTCATGTTGTTGGCCTGTGCAAGGCCGTTCATGGTCTGGTTGAACTCGGCGTCGCTGACCTGCACTTTCAGGTCGGCGGCCAGTTGCTCCAGCGCCAGATCACGGCGCACGCGGGTTTCGGCGTTCTTGGCGAGGTCGGCCATGAATTCGTCGAGTTTGCCCTGCTCCTGCATAAAGCTCTCGTACTCGCCCCACTGGACGCCCTGGCGGCTCAGATCGTCCTTGATCTCTTCCATCATGCTTTCGCGGCGGTTGTCCAGCAGTGCGCGGGGAATTTCGACGGTCATGCCTTCCACGAGTTGAGTGATGAACTCTTCGCGGCGGGCGGTGTCGCCTTCTTGCTGGGCACGGCGCTCCAACTCGGCCTTCAGGTCAGTGCGTAGACGCTCCAAGTTGTCAAAGTTCAGGCTGGCGGCAAACGCATCGTCAAGTTCCTGAAGTTGCTTGGTCTTCACGTCTTGCACAATGACTGTCACCGTATGCTCGGCGTGCTCATGGTCGCCGTGCTGGTGGGCAGGCACAGTGATTTCTACGGTGTCGCCCTTGTGCTTGCCCAGCAGGGCTTCGCGCACGTGAGCTTCGGCCACGTCGAGGTACACGGGGTACGTGCCGCCCTCTTCGCCCTGCTCCTCGATGGTCACCTGATCGGTGGCTTCGATGGCGCGGTCAACGCTTTCAAAGGTGGCGTTGCGCTCCTGAAGGTCGGCCAGCGTGCGGCCCAGCACTTCGTCGGTGATTTCGGGGGAAGTGGCCGTCATCTGCGCGGCCTTCCAGTCACCCAGCGTGACGGCGGGGTAGGTTTCGCCCTTCACGGTGAAGTCGAACGACTGCCCACTGACCACGTCGGCGGGGTCGATGGTGGCGTCCACGAGGTTCAATTGCAGGTCGCGCGCGCCTTGCGGGTAATGCACCTGAAGAAGCCGGTCACGCACTTCCTGCTCTACATAACCCTTCCCAACGCGGCCTTCCAACACCTTGCGGGGGGCTTTGCCGGGCCGGAAACCGGGAACGCGCACGTCACGGGCCAGGCCCGCCCACACTTGCTCGTAAGCGCGGTTGACCTCGGCAGCGGGAACCGTGACCTTAAACTCGACTTTGTTGCCTTCTTTGCTGATCAGCTCTGCCATACGTCTCCCGTCTTGGTACCGGACACGCGGCCCCGTGTGGGGGCGGCCCGGCACCCTCGTTGTGTGTGATTCTGCCGCCTGCGCCACCTCAGACCCCAGGACATGGTTCTTCCTAGGGCCTGCATCGTGGGCGCGGCATGCCCGGCGCATCATAATGCTTTTCTGGTAGGGGGCGCTGCTATGACCCCGGCCATCAGGTTTATTGATAATACAAAGGCCGTCAAAGAGTTTAGCCGAAAATGGTGGGCGTGGGCCACAGGGCAAAGAGAATCTCAAGAACGGGGCGGCTTTCCCAAGTGGAAAAACCGCCCATGTCGTTCAAACTCCTGTTTCTTTGTGGTGCGAGAAAAGGGACTTGAACCCTCACTCCTTCCGGAACCAGATCCTAAATCTGGCGCGTCTACCAATTCCGCCATCCCCGCACGGGATACTTTGTGAAGCCAAAACCAATGAAGCTGAGCCGACTGCTGAATTAAATAAAGAAACCCCGGCGCAGACCTTCGCCTGAGCCGGGGCATTTTGGGGTGGATTATGGGACTTGAACCCACGGCCTCCGCTGCCACAGAGCGGCGCTCTAACCAACTGAGCTAAACCCACCACAGCCAACATCTGTCAGCCAACACTTGCCTTGCCGCCTTCACAGGCTTATACATCTTAGGGAAGCGGGGCGCGACTGTCAACGGGCAGGGCAGGGCATAGGCCAATCGGCGTGCGTCAACACCTGTTAAGAGTCTTCCAAAATCTCCAGGCGGTTGCCCCATGGATCGCGCAAAAACACGCGCCGGATGGGGGCCAACTCTTCGTCTGGGGTACAGGTAATGCCGCAACCACTGGCCCGCTCGGTCACGGCGCTCAGGTCAGGACAACGCAGGGCCAGATGACCTTTATCACGTGGCACAAAGTTGGGCGTGACACCAATGTGCAGCTGGCGTCCATCGGGCAGGCCGAACCAGACGCCGCCGCGTGCTGCCAGTGCCGCAGGTTTGGGCAATTCGGGGAGGCCCAAAAAGCCGCTGAAAAAGGCGCGGGCCTCTCCCTCACAGCCCGCAGGCGCTTCGATCAGGACGTGGTCTAGGCCAGAAATCAGCGGGCGGGGTTGGGTTGACATACGGCCAAAGTACCCCCCGCCGAGGCTTCTCTCCCGTCCCTATGTGCGGAACAAGTCAACCCCGCCCACTCTTTCCCGCCGCCGCTTTGCCGTACCCTGTAGGCACACATGAACTTTAATTTGCCGGAAGACCTGCGCGACGTGCAGGACACCATTCGCGACTTTATGCTGAATGTGGTCGAACCCCGTGCCCACGAAATCGAGGACACCAACCGCGTGCCGCCTGAACTGATGGCGCAGGCGGCGGCGCTGGGACTGTTCGGCCTGAGCATCCCCGAGGAATACGGCGGCGCAGGCCTGGGCATGCTGGGGCGCTGCGCGGCCTACGAGGCGCTGGGGCAGGGGCACATGGGCTTTGGCGGCGTCATCAGCGCCCACGCTTCTATCGGCACCAGTGGCCTCGTGAAGCTGGGCAACGAGGAGCAAAAGCAGCGCTTCCTGCCGCGTATGGCGTCGGGCGAGTGCGTGGCCGGATTTGCTATCACCGAGCCCACCAGCGGCAGCGACGCCGCCAACATTCGCACGCGGGCCGAGCGGCGCGGTGATATGTACGTGCTGAACGGCACCAAGCACTACATCAGCAACGCGCCTATTGCGGGCCTGCTGACCGTGATCGCCATTACCGACCCCGCGCAGGGCACCAAAGGCATGAGCGCATTCTTGGTGGAGCCGCAGACGACTCCTGGCGTGCGCGTGGGCAAAATAGACGAGAAAATGGGCCAGAAGGGGGCGCTGTCGGCAGAAGTGATCTTTGAAGACGCCGAGATTCCGGCTGGCAACCTGCTGGGGCCGGAGCATCTGGGCTACCGCGAGGCGCTGGGCATCCTGACTTCCGGGCGGGTGGGCATCGCGGCCCGCAGCACCGGGGCCATGCAGCGCCTGCTGGATCTGAGTGTGCAGCACGCCAAAACCCGCGAGCAGTTCGGACAACCGATTGGCGAATTTCAGGCGGTGCAATTCATGCTGGCCGAGATGGATATTGCCCTGCAAACCAGCCGCGTGCTGTGGCAAAAAGTGGCCTGGATGGTAGATGAAGGCCAAGACGTGCGCCGAATGGCAAGCATCGCCAAGTATCACGCCACCGAAATGCTGTCTCAGGTGGCCGACAAAGCCGTGCAGGTGGCGGGCGGCATGGGCTATATGAAGGATTACCCGGTGGAGCGTTTTTACAGAGATCAGCGGCTGCTCAGAATCTATGAAGGCACCAGCGAAATTCAGAAGCTGATCATTGCGCGGGCCTTGCTGGCGTAGGCGGGAAGCTCAAGCCGGTAGGGAGAGTGGGGGCAGGAATGCCTCTGCTCTTCTTTGGTCTGAGCGGGAGTGGAGCTTCTGGACGTGGAAAGGCAAGCGCGGTTGCCTCTCACCCCCGGCCCCATCAATCCTAAACCTCCCATCAGGCAGCGCAAGGGTTGTGTCAGGGCATGCGGAGTAGCGTTGAGATGTGGTACAGACTGCGTGGGCCACACGGCAAAGGCAAGGGGTGTATCAAGGCACGGCGGGGCTGAGGGCGCTTGCCCCCTCTCTCTAAACTTGATATAGTTGCACTCAAGTTTCTTGGTATCAGGTAAGAATTAAACCGGACGCCAAACCCCCAGTTCAATGCACACTTCTCAATGCAGAGCCGCCCCCTAGGACGCGCCCTGTTGCTGGTCAAAAGGAGCAATCATGACCACCGACATCCTCCAACTGCCCGCCAATGTTCCCGTCTGCCCCGTGCGTGGCAGCGTTATTTACCCGACGATGGTGCAGCACATCGATGCCAGCCGTTCCCTCTCGATCAACGCGATTGAGGCAGCCATGGCAGGCGAAAAAGTCATCCTGATCGTGTCTCAGCGCGATAAAGATGTGGATGATCCTCAGGGCGCTGACCTGTACGACGTGGGCACGGCCTGCAACGTGCTGCGTGTTCGCAAGAATCCCGACGGCACCGTGCAAATGCTGGTGTCGGCAGTGGCCCGCGCCCGCGCCAAGAACTACACCCGCGACGAGTACCTCCGCGCCGATATAGAACTGATGCCCGAAGTGGCCGCCGATCCGGTGGAATTTCAGGCGTTGGCCCGTGAGCTGCGCGAAAAGTTTGACATTATCGCCGCCAACGGCAAGGTCAGCGCGGAGAGCGTGCAGACCATTCAGGGCAAAGAGGAAGCGGGCGAGATGGCCGACCACATCGCCTTCAACCTTGATTTTAAGCTGGAAGACAAGCAGGCACTGCTGGAAGCCGCCAGCCCGGTGGCCCGTATTCGTAAGCTGCTGACGCTGCTGGACACCGAGCAGGAAGTGCAGGCCGTGCAGGCCCGGATTCGCGCACAGGTGAAAGAAGAGATCGACAAGAACCAGCGCGAATACTACCTGCGCGAGCAGATGAAGGTCATTCAGAAGGAGCTTCAGGGCGGTGAGGACGGCGAAGAGGGCGACGAGGCCGACGCCTTCCGCACCAAGATCGAGGCGCTGGAACTGAAGCCCGACGTGAAGAAGGAAATTGACCGCGAAGTGAACCGCCTGGCCCGGATGCACCCTGACGCCGCCGAAGCCAGCGTGATTCGCACCTACCTGACCTGGGTCACGGAACTGCCCTGGAACACCCGCAGCGAAGACCGTCTGGACGTACCCGAAGCCGCCCAGATTCTGGACGACGACCACTACGGGCTGGAAAAGGTGAAAGACCGCGTGCTGGAGTTCCTGGCCGTGCGTCGTCTGCGGAAAGAGCGTGCCGAGCGCGGAGAACTGAGCGCCGAGGACGTGAACAAGGGGCCGATTCTGGTCTTCACCGGGCCTCCCGGCGTGGGTAAAACCTCTATCGCGCAGAGCATCGCCAAGGCGCTGGGCCGCAAGTACGTGCGGATTGCCCTGGGCGGCGCACGCGACGAGTCCGACATTCGGGGCCACCGCCGTACCTACATCGGCGCGATGCCCGGACGCCTGATTCAGGGCATCCGCACGGCAGGCACCAAGAATCCCGTGATCCTGCTGGACGAAGTGGACAAGTTGGGAACGAGCTATCAGGGCGACCCCTCCAGCGCCCTGCTGGAAGTCCTCGACCCCAGCCAGAACCAGCACTTTACCGACCACTACCTGGGTGTGGCCTTCGACCTGAGCGAAGTGATGTTCATTGCCACCGCCAACTACCCCGAACAAATTCCCGCCGCCCTGATGGACCGCATGGAAGTCATCGACTTTTCCAGCTACATCGAGCAGGAGAAGCTGGAAATCGCCAAGCGCTACCTGATGCCCCGCCAGCTGACCCAGAACGGCCTGAAGGCCAATCAGATCAGCTTTACCGACGCGGCCCTGGAGCGTCTGATCAGCCACTACACCCGTGAAGCGGGCGTGCGCAACCTGGAGCGCGAAATTGGTACGGTGGCCCGCAAGGTGGCCCGCCGGGTGGCCACAGGCGAAGTCAAGCGCGTGAAAGTGACCGACAAGGAACTGGATCGTTACCTCGGTCAGGCCCGCCACACGCCCGAAACTGAGAACCGCGAAGACATGGTGGGGGTCAGCACCGGCATGTTTTACACCCCGGTGGGCGGCGACATCCTGTTCGTGGAAACCAGCGTGATGCCCGGCAAGGGTCTGGTACTCACGGGGCAACTCGGCGACGTGATGAAGGAGTCGGCCCGCGCCGCCCTGACCTACGCCAAAACCAACAGCGAGCGCTTCCACATCGACAAGTCGCGCATCGATGACAGCGAAATTCATGTGCACGTGCCCGCCGGAGCCATTCCCAAAGAAGGCCCCAGCGCGGGCGGGGCAATGGCCACCAGCCTGATCAGCGCCCTGACCGGCATTCCCGCCCGGCACGATGTCGCTATGACCGGCGAGATGACCCTCACTGGCCGTTATCTGCCCATCGGCGGCCTGAAAGAGAAGGTGCTGGGCGCACGCCGCGCCGGAATCAAGCACATCATCATGCCCAAAGCCAACGAACCCGACCTGCGCGACATTCCTCTGCACCTCCGCAGCAGCATGCGCTTTCACCCCTGCGAAACCGTAGACGAAGTGCTGGACGTGGCCCTGGTGGGCGGTCTGAAGGCACTGGAACGCGGCGCAGGCCTGAGCAATATAGGCAGCAACGCAACCCCCGAAACGCCCAAGCGCAAAACGGGCCGCCGGGGTGCGGGAGCCAGCGCCTAAATCTGTTCCCACTCCTCAAATACACCCTGGTCTTCATCCGACAGGGTGTATTTTTGTGGTGTATGGACATTTTACAGCACAGGTGGTCAGTCAAGTTTCTCTTCTGGGGTGTTGTTCTGAGTATCGGCTCGGTTGAGGCCAGTTGGTGTGCCCCGGATCCCTTTGAAGTAGGTTTCCCAGTCGCAGTGGGCTTCCCGCAAGAGACCTATCGTGGGAAACCCATCCGCGTGAACTGGACTGCTTCAGACCCTTCCCAAGGCAAAGCAGTTACACAATGGGAGCGCACAGATTTTTTTGCCAACAACAATATCTATAAGACGATTTGGTATAAAGATTTAAGTAAAACCACATACTTCTATCTTTACAAGGAAAATAAACCTGTCGGCGGATTCTGGAAGCAGACGAAGCTTCCTATTATGGAGCTCTTTGAAGAGAAGAGTGCAAACCAATTCCTGCTCAGTCTCGAACAGCACGATTCCAAGAACACATCAACCTCACCTCTGTTGGCTGCCTATGATAAAGAAAAACGACCTAGCACTCTAACATCATTTATCTTATCTATCAGCAGTCTGGAGAAAATCTCGGTTCGTTATTCCTGTAACTATAATAACGGCGGCTCAATCACCGAAACCGAGGATATGATTATTAACGGTACGGTTATTCATAGCGACATAGCACAGATCACGCTTAACACATTAGGGTGGCCGTTGAAGAGAACGCTATTCGCTAAATCCCCACAGAATGCCGAAGCAACATTCCTGGAAGAAACTGTGTATACGTACAATGCACAGGGCGAATGGACTGGGGCGGTGAGCAAGGACGTCAGTGGGGCGACTCTGGGCACCAGCAAAGTCTTGGTGACCACGAAAGGCCAAACCAGTCAAATTCAGTCACAGACCGTAGGAAAAACACATCTGAGCAAATTTACCTACGACGCCTGGGGAAACTGGGTCACTGCGATTTACACCTCAGAAGGCCGAACCACGCTCAGCATTCAGCGAACCATTACCTACTGACTTTAAGCTTCCTTCCTCAATGGGGGTTCTAGTTTTGCTCCATCTCCCCCGTTATCCTGTAGCCGATGTCTGTTCCGCTCACGTTTTTGGTGGCCAGCCCGCACCTGCGCGGCGGCATCTTCGAGGGCGCGGTGATCTTGCTGCTAGAGCACGACACCAAAGGCGCAATGGGCCTGATCGTTAACGCGCCCATGTCTCAGTCAGTGTCGGATTTGTTGCCCGATATGCCGGAGCAAGCAGGCCCGGCGTGGCGCGGCGGCCCGGTAGACCGCACGCTGGGCTGGTGTCTGTACCGCACGCCGCTGAACCTGGACGGAGAAGTACGCCTGAGTGCCGACCTACTGGTGACCAGCAGCCTAGATGTGCTGCGGGCCGTGATCGAATCGGGCCAAGAGTACATGCTGGTACTGGGATACGCCGGATGGGACGGGGGCCAACTGACCGAAGAGGCCCGCGTGGGCATGTGGATCTGGGTAGAACAGGACACCCCCGACCTGATCTGGAAGGTCAATGCCGAAGACCGCTGGGCCGAAGCCTTGGCCCAATTAGGCGTAACGCCGGGAACCATCATGCCGGGTGGAGCGCAGGCCTAAGCCCATCGGCTGAGACCCGTTTTGGGGGTACTGTCCATTTGGGCTGGGCGGGGACTTGCGTGCTTCCGGGGGCCATGCTACTATCCCTCTCGCGCCCGAAAAAGGCGCAAGGCTCTGGCCTAAGCTGTGGACACCGTTCTACACGGAATCACAGATATTCGGCAGTAGCTCAGCGGTAGAGCGTCCGACTGTTAATCGGATGGTCGTAGGTTCGATCCCTACCTGCCGAGCCAATAAAAATTCCCCCGCCCAGTGCGGGGGTTTTTGCTGTTGGGCTACTCAATGAAAATGGACTCGAATCTTTACCGTGCCCAACCTGTGCCCAATGGATTCCGCAGCTCGAATGCTTGATGGACATGTGAACCTGAATCTAGTAGGTCGAGCGTTTGCGCTTTGCTTCCGACATTGACCGCCTTCTGCCCTTGTTATAGTTTCAACCGCAAACTCACAACAACCCGGCGTCAGCGGCAGCGTTATGTCCAGTCAGTACCAAAACTGCGGGACTCAATTCAGCGCGTTTTTGTGACCTTGCTCAGCAGCGGGGGCGCGTCTGGATTGAGGCCCCGGTGCAGGGCCAGATGCGCGCCGTACAGGTAAAAGGCCAGTCCACTCGCCACCGGATCGGTCAGGGCGTGCCCGGTCTGCGGCGTGGTCAGGGTGCTGCCCAGTGCCGGGCCGATGGTACGGAGGTCGGCTCCAGCAGCCAGCAGATCGGCGTAAGCGGCAGCCGTCGCCCCTTGGGCGGCGTCGGCGGAGGCAAAACCCAGCAGCGGCACACCCTCGGCCAGCAGGCGCTTGGGGCCGTGACTGAACTCGGCGGCAGAATAGGCTTCGGCGTGAATGCCCGACGTTTCTTTGAGCTTCAGCGCGGCTTCTTGAGCAATCCCAAAGTGAAGCCCCCGCGCCAGCACCAGCAAATTGTCGGCAAACCGGTAGCGCTCCGCCAATTCGCTGGCAGCAGGTTCCAATTCCAGCGTGCGCGTCAGGGCGGCGGGCAGAGCGTGCAGGGCGGTGTTGAGGGCATCACCTTCAGTCAGGGCCGCCAGCACGGGCAAAAAGGCGGTGAGGCTAGCCAAGTAGCTTTTGGTGGCGGCCACGGCGCGTTCCTCGCCGCATTTCAGGGGCAACACGAACTCGGCGGCCCCCGCCAGATCGCTGTCTTCCACGTTCACGAGGGCCACTGTCAGCGCCCCGCCTTCGCGTGCCATCCGCACGTTTTCCACCACATCCGGGCTGGCCCCACTCTGTGACACCGCAATGACCAACGCGCTGCGCAGATCCAGCCGCGTGCCGTAGAGGGTATGCACGCTGGGGCCAAGACTGGCCACAGGCAGCGCCAATTGCGTCTCCAGCGCGTATTTCAGGAAGGTGCAGGCATGATCGCTACTGCCCCGCGCCACCGTCACGGCATACGGCGGTCGGCGCTGGCGCAGGGCCTCGGCCAACCGTGCGGCGGCCTCGGCATTCTCGGCCAATTGGCGGGCAATGACGGCGGGCGCCTCACGGGCTTCTTGCAGCATCAGCGGGTTGAGTGGGTTGGTCATACGTTGGCCTCGGTAGGGTGGGCTTGAAGAGGAATAGATTGGCCGCCCACATACACAGCTTTTACATTCAGGTCGGTGTCCAGCACGGTCAGGTCGGCCCGCAGGCCCACGCGCAACTCGCCCCGGTCGGTCAGGCCCAGCGAGGCGGCGGGGGCGGCGCTCAGCATCCGGCTGACTTCGGCCAGTGAAATGCCCAGCCGCACCGCGTTTCTGAGGGCCACATCTAGCGTCAGCACACTTCCGGCAATCGTGCCGTCTGGCAGGGTGGCCTTGCCGTCTTTCACGGTCACGGGTTGGCCGCCCAGTTCGCTGTCGCCGTCGCCCAGTCCGGCAGCCCGCATTGCGTCGGTGATCAGCAGCACCCGGCCCGGTGCAGCGGCGCGGGCCAGCAGAAAACTGGTGGGATGCACATGAATGCCGTCCAGAATGACTTCCAGGAAGGAGTGTGGGTCGGCCAGCAGCGCCCCCACCGGGCCGGGTGTACGGCCTTCTATCCCGCCCATCGCGTTGTAGAGATGCGTGGCAGAGGTCGCCGCGCCCAACTCTTGCAGTGTGTGCAGGAAAGTGGACACGGTGTCGGCGTCAGCACGGGTGTGCCCGATGCCGATGCGGACGCCCCGGCTTGCCAGAGTGCGGGCCAATTCCAGTGCTCCGGGCAGTTCGGGGGCCAGCGTGACGGCGCGGATCACGTCCAGATCCAGCAGTTCGGCAGTCAGAGCAGGCTGAGGCAAGATGGCGTGCGGCGGTTGCGCCCCCAGCCGCCCTGGACTGATAAACGGGCCTTCCAGATGCGCCCCAATGATGTCCGCGCCACCCACGACGCCCCCCGAATCCATCACCTCGCGCACGCCGCGCAGAGCGGCCAACACTTCGGGCCAGCGGTGGGTGATGGTGGTGGGGAGCAATGTGGTCGTGCCGTGCTGGGCGTGCAGGCGGGCCAGTTGCCGCACTCCGGCGGGGCCGTCCATCGTGTCGCCGCCCGCGCCGCCGTGAACATGGGTATCTATGAATCCGGGCAAGATCAGCAGGTCAGCAGGGGCGTTTTCGGTGATCAGGCCTGAAATCTGCGGGCCGAAGCTCAGCGCACCGGGCCGAAATATGCCGTCTGCGTGCAGAATGTGGCCGCGTAAGGTGTGACCGTGTAAGTTTTGCAGTGAGCGGGCAATCATGGGCGCTCCTTGGGCGGGATGTCTGGCGGGGAACAGCAGAAGCTTTGGCCCCAGCGTACTGCCTGAAAATAATTTCTGTCAATGTGGGCAGAGTCTGTAAATTATTTTCATATGTAGAGGCGGGCCCGGCTGCATGGGCGCGAGCACAGCGGTTGTGCTGTCTTAACTCCTTCGGCGCTCTTCCCACCAAATGCTCTAGGCTGCGTCCATGTGGGCTTCTCAGCGGGCACAGGGCGTGCCGACCAGCGTATTTTCCTTGATGGATGCGGCACTTGGGCGGGCGCGGGCGGCGGGCCTGAAGGTGATTGACCTGAGCATCGGCTCCAGCGACCTTGCCCCCCCGGTGCAGGCGCTGGATGCCCTGCGCGACGCCACATACGACCCCAGTTCCTACCGCTACCCCCTGTTTTCGGATACCCGCCCGCTGCGGGAAGCGGCGGCGGCGTACCTGGAACGGCGGTTTGGCGTTCTGCTGGCTGCTGAGCGGGAAGTGTTGCCCCTGATCGGCGCACAGGAAGGGCTGGCACATCTGCTGCTGGCCGTCACTGATCCCGGCGACATATTGCTGCTGCCTGATCCCTGCTACCCGCCGTATCTGGGCGCGGCGGCGGTGGCCGGATTAGATGTGATTCCGCTGCCGCTGAGGCCAGAGCGCGGTTTTTTACCCGATCTGGCGAGTTTGCCCGCCGACCTGTGCCCCCGTGTGCTGCTGCTGAATTACCCCAATAATCCGACTTCAGCGGTGGCCGACGCAGCCTTTTTTGCCCACGCTGCCGCCTGGTGCCGGGCGCGGGGCACGCTGCTGATCCACGATCACCCCTACGCCGAACTGACCTTTGGCGACTACCACGCGCCGAGTGCGCTGGAAGCGGGCATAGAAGGAATCGTAGAGTTGCATTCGCTGAGCAAAACGCACCATATGGGCGGGTTCCGGGTGGGCTTCGCGGCGGGCGACGCCGGGGCCATTGCCGCGCTGGGCCGCGTGAAAGGTGCGGTGGATTTCCACCCCTATCTGGGCATTCAGCGGGCCGCAACGGTGGCGCTGGGCCTGCCCGATCATCTGGGCCGCGAGGGAGCCAGAGTGTTCCAGCAACGCCGTGACGCGCTGCTGCCTGCCCTGCGTGATTTGGGCTGGACGGTGCAGACGCCGCAGGCAAGCATGTACCTGTGGGCGCGGGTACCCGGCCTCACCGACAGCGTGGCCTACGCCGTGCGCGTGGCCGAGACGACTGGAGTGGCTCTCAGTCCGGGCCGGGCCTTTGGACAGGGTGGAGAGGGCTTTGTGCGTTTTGCGCTGGTGCAGCCTCCGGCAGTGCTGGTGGAGGCTGCCCGGCGGTTGGGCGAAGTTACGCTGACAGCCCCGGCCCCGGTGATCGACCACGTTCCCTCTTGAAGGGAAGCAATCAGCACGAGGGGTGGAGGCCAGTTCAACGTGGGTATGGACTGGCCTCCGCCCCAATGACGTGCCTTACACCACCGCCGTCGCCGCCAGCCGTTCCAGTACGCTGGGGTCTTCCAACGTACTCGTATCGCCCTCTATCTTGCGGCCCGCTGCAATTTGCCGCAAAAACCGCCGCATGATCTTGCCGCTGCGGGTTTTAGGCAGGGCGTCGGCAATGTAGATGGCGTCGGGGCGGGCCAGTGCGCCGATCTGAGACACCACGTAGGCTCGCAGGGCCACCGGGTCTACCGTCTGGCCCGCCTGGGGCAGCACGAAGGCCACCACGCACTCGCCCTTCAGGTCGTCGGGTTTGCCCACCACGGCGGCCTCGGCCACGCTGGGATGGGCCACCAGTGCGCTTTCTATTTCCATGGTGCCCAGGCGGTGGCCTGATACGCTCAGCACGTCGTCCACGCGGCCCATCACGGTGATGTACCCATCGGCGTCTTTGCGTGCGCCGTCTCCGGCAAAGTACACGTGCGGAATCTCGCCCCAGTAGGCTTTGCGGTAGCGTTCGTCGTCGCCGTACACGGTGCGGAGCATGGAGGGCCAGGGCCTCCGGATCACCAGCAGGCCGCCCTCATCGGGGCCAAGCTCCTCGCCTTCGCGGTTCACGATAGCCGCCTCTACGCCGTACATGGGCAGGCCCGCCGTGCCGGGTTTGGCCGGATGCGCCCCCGGCAGCGTGGTCAGCATGATCGCCCCCGTTTCGGTTTGCCACCACGTATCGATGACCGGGCAGCGGTCGCCCCCGATCACGCGGCGGTACCACATCCACGCTTCGGGGTTAATCGGCTCGCCCACCGACCCCAGTAAGCGCAGGCTGCTGAGGTCATAGGCCGCCGGAATGGCGTCGCCCTGCCGCATAAAGGCACGTATGGCGGTTGGAGCGGTGTACAGAATGGTGACGCCGTGTTTCTGGATGATCTGCCAGAAGCGCCCCCAATCGGGATGGTTGGGTGCGCCCTCGTACATCAGCACGGTGGCTCCGTTCAGCAGCGGGCCGTAGACGGTATAGCTGTGGCCCGTGACCCAGCCGATGTCGGCGGTACACCAGAACACGTCGTCGGGTTTAAGATCAAACACCGTTTTGGTGGTCAGGTAGGTGCCCACCATGTAGCCGCCTGTGGTGTGCAGCACGCCTTTGGGCTTGCCCGTACTACCGGACGTATACAGCACAAACAGGGGGTGCTCGGCGTCCAATGCGGCAGCTTCGTGTTCGGCGGCGGCGGCGGCCAAGGCTTCGTGCCACCACAGGTCGCGGCCTGCCTGCATCTCCACGGGCGTTCCGGCGCGGCGCACCACCAGCACATGCTCCAGCGTGGGCGTGCGGGCGGCGGCCTCGTCGGCGTTGGCCTTCAGGTTCACGGGTTGGCCGCGCCTATAACCTGCGTCGGCAGTAATCAGCAGCTTGCTCTGGGCATCGTTGATCCGGTCTGACAACGCGCCCACGCTGAAGCCCCCGAACACCACCGAATGCACCGCGCCAATTCGGGCGCAGGCCAGCATGGCAATCGCCGCTTCGGGAATCAGGGGCAGATACAGCGTCACGCGGTCTCCGGCTACCACGCCCAACGCGGTCAGGGCATTGGCGGCCCGCTTCACCTCGGCCAACAGTTCGCTGTAGGTGAGGGTTCGTACCTCGCCGTCCTCGCCTTCCCAGATCAGCGCCCGCTTGCCACCTAATCCCTGCGCCACATGGCGGTCTAGGGCATTGAAGGCGATATTGGTCTGACCGCCCACAAACCACTGCGCGTGCGGCTCCTGCCAGTCCAGCACCTGCTCCCAGGGCTTCATCCACGCCAGCTCGCCCGCCACTTCGCCCCAAAAGCCGTCCGGGTCTTGCAGGCTGCGTTCATAGCGGGTCTGGTATTCGGCGGCAGTCAGGCTGGCGGTAGCGGCAAACTCGGCGCTGGGAGCGAACACGCGGGTTTCATGTAGCACATTGTCAATTTGGTCGGTCATGGGCAGGGGTTCTCCACGGGGAATAGGAACGGAACGGCTGGGGCCAAATAAACTGGGGCCGGGTAAATTTTGATTGGCCGGAGTCTAACGCCCACAGCCGGCCACACGGCAAACTCAGAGGGTCAAACAGAGCCGCAGCCCGAATTGCCGCCTGCCTCCCGCTGCCCTGGCTCTGGGGCGCGTATGTTGGGGGCAATGAGCCTGCCTCCGCCGCCATTTTCTTCCCTGACCGATGCTTTCGGGCGGCCTCTGCGCGACCTGCGAATCAGCGTGACTGACCGCTGCAACCTGCGCTGCACGTACTGCATGCCCGCCGAAATCTTCGGGCCGGACTACGCGTTTTTGCCGCGTACCGAACTGCTGACCTTCGAGGAAATAGAGCGGCTGGCGGCGGCGTTTGTGGCCCTGGGCGTAGAAAAACTGCGGTTGACGGGTGGCGAACCCCTGCTGAGGCGCGACTTGCCAGATCTGGTCGCCCGCCTGACCCGCCTGGAGGGCGTGCAGGACATTGCCCTGACCACCAATGGCCTGCTGTTGCCCCGGCTGGCGGCTCCCCTGAAGGCGGCAGGGTTGCAGCGCGTCACCGTGAGCATAGATAGCCTCGACCCCGATATTTTTGGGCGCATGAACGGGCTGGGCACCCACCCAGACCGCGTGCTGGACGGCATAGAGGCAGCCCTACAAGCCGGACTGGGCGTCAAGGTGAATACGGTGGTGCAGCGCGGCGTGAACGATGCGGGCCTGCGCGACCTGTGGCTGGCCCTGCGGGGCAAAGCGGTGGTGCGCTTCATCGAATTTATGGATGTGGGCAACCACAACGGCTGGAATATGGACGCCGTCGTCCCTTCCTGCGAGGTATTGGCCCGCCTGAGCGAAGACGGGCTGGGCAGCGAATTTGTACCCGCTCAGGCCAACTACCGGGGCGAGGTGGCGGCGCGGCACCGGGGCGCACAGGGACATGAGGTCGGCCTGATCTCATCGGTCACGGCCCCCTTCTGCGGCGATTGCTCGCGGGCGCGGCTGTCGGCAGTGGGCATCCTGTATACCTGCCTGTTTGCTGGAAGCGGAACAGACCTCCGTGCGCCGCTGCGAACTGGGGCATCAGGTGACGACTTGCGGACGCAAATCGCAAATGTCTGGCAAATCAGACGCGACCGCTACAGTGAGGAGCGTGGAGAAGTGACGCAGCGCCGGAAAGTTGAGATGTCGCATATTGGTGGCTAGACTCGGCCTAGGCGTGAAAAATCTAACGTTCATATATCCTGAACTTGCCTCTTATTTTTGTTACCATACCAGTCACAAGTCAGACAACCTTGTGTACTCCTGACACAAACTCTAAGATAGGCGACCAGAGGCTCAGCAGGAACGCTAAGTTTGAGCCTGAAGGGGATGCATGGCGAAGTACCCGCTCATCAAAAGCACACTGAAAGACCGGCTCCTTGGGGGCCACTACCCAGAAGGGCTACCGCTCCCCAGCGAACCGCAACTTGCCCGCGAATTTGAAGTGTCGCGGATGACCGCCCGCCGCGCTATAGACGAGCTTGAACGCGAAGGATACGTCTACCGCGTGCAGGGCGCAGGCACCTTCCCCACCGGAAAACGATTCCGGCAAGGCATGTTCCGCATTCGTCCCTTCAAGGAGTGGGCACGGCATCCCGACCACCGCACCACGGTTCTCCGGGCCATGCAGATCGAGGCCACGCCCGAAATCGCCATCGTGCTGCAAATCCAGCCGGGCGACCCGGTGATTTTTGTTCACCGCCTCCGTACAGCGGGCGATGAGGCCCTGGTCATCGAGAAGCGCTATATCAACGCTGCCATCGTGCCTAAGCTGCTCGATCACAACCTCAGCGCCGAAAGCATCCACGAAACGATGGTCAGCATGGGCATCCCGCTGGCCCGCGTCGAGCAGAATCTGGAAGCCGTAAATCTTCGACAGGAAGAAGCCGACCTGCTCCGGGTGTCGCTGGGCACGGCGGCCTTCCTGCTGCGCCGCACCACCTACAGCGGCCCCAAGCGCGTGTCTTATGTCAATTACTGGGTACGCGGCGACCGCTACGCCTTTCAGGACAGCTTCGAGCCGTAAACGCTGGCGAGCAGGAAGTGCTTGTGGGAGCTTTGGCATAGG